>CAZCQI010000008.1:0-31333 GCA_964500795.1 uncultured Eubacteriales bacterium | reverse complement strand
AGGTTAACTGCTACGGCGCTAACGACGTAACAGAAGGCGTTGCTATCATGTGGAAAGAAGGCGTTGATGTTTCTATTACAGGTAACTCAACCAACCCCACCCGTTTCCAGCATCCCGTTGCAGGCACATACAAAAAAGAATGTGTTGAAAAGGGCAAGAAATATTTCTCAGTTGCTTCCGGCGGCGGTACGGGAAGAACTCTTCATCCCGATAATATGGCAGCAGGTCCCGCTTCCTACGGTATGACTGATACAATGGGCAGAATGCACTCCGATGCTCAGTTTGCAGGCTCTTCTTCAGTTCCCGCTCACGTTGAGATGATGGGCTTAATCGGTATGGGTAACAACCCCATGGTCGGTGCTACAGTTGCTTGCGCAGTTGCAGTTGAAGAAGCAAGCAAATAAAAGGTTTTCTGCAGATATTGAAAGAAGGAATATTTTATGGCAAAAGTACTTGTTGAAACCTCTGCACGTCACGTGCATTTATCAAGAGCAGATCTTGATGTTCTTTTCGGCGAAGGCTATGAGCTTACAGTTAAAAAAGAGCTTTCTCAGCCCGGTCAGTACGCTTGTGAAGAGCGTGTTGCAGTTGTAGGTCCCAAAAATCAGTTCGCGGCTGTATCTATTCTCGGTCCCGCAAGACCTGTTTCTCAGGTTGAACTTTCGGCTTCCGATGCACGTTCAATCGGTGTTAAGGCTCCCGTAAGGGAGAGCGGCGATATTGCAGGCAGCGGTGCTTGTAAGCTCGTAGGTCCCAAGGGTGAGGTTGAACTCAAAGAGGGCGTTATCGTAGCTAAAAGGCATATACATCTTACTTCCGCTGATGCTGCTGAGTTCGGCGTTGAGGATAAAGAGATAGTTAATGTTAAAATCGAATCTGACGGACGTTCGCTTGTTTTCGGCGATGTTGTTGTCAGAGTTAATGACAGCTTTGCTGCCGCTATGCATATCGATACCGATGAAAGCAATGCAGCTCTTGTAGCTCCCGGTACCATGGGCGAAATTATTAAATAATTTGAAATTTAAAAACTCGGCTGTGAAAATATGCGTTTTCACAGCCGAGTTTGTTTTTTTTATTCTTCGCTTTCGGGTTTCGGAAACTTCCTTTTTATTATCTGCCGGATAATTTCGTCCTTGTCACCGTGCTCTCTGTAATAAAGAACAAGCTGTACCTCATCCCAAGAGAGGTTGCCCATTTTGAGAAGCTCTTCACTTACTGTGTCGTCATCGTCAAATACGATAGGATCTGAAGTAGTATCGTGAACCGCAAGACGGGGAGTATAGCCGTAAAACTCATCAACCGTAACCTTGTAGTACGCAGAAAGCTTTGTAATTATATCTATATCCGGAACAGCCTTGCCGTTTTCATAATCGTTGTAGGTTTTTTCGTCTATACCCAGAAAAGCCGAAAGAAGCGATTTTTCTATTTTGTGGTATTCCCGAAATTGTTTAAGTCTTTGAGATAGCATTTTTAATCACCACACTACTGAATTTTGTAACATTTTAACATACATTTCGACAAAAATCAACATTTTCGGTTATTACTTGTCTGCGATTTAGTTTGCAGTGTTTTTCTTTTTTGATTAGTGGGAATTTAAGGTTAAAAAAATCGCACCGTTTAAAGCGGTGCGACAGTTTTTTGTGCTTATTTGCTTGAAAGGTCGAGCTGGAGATTTTCTTTTGCGTCCGAAAGAGCACGGAAGGTGTAGAAATCCTCGGGAGTGGTGATTTTAATATTGTTACGCTCTCCGGGGATAGTTGACAGGTTTTTGCCGAAGTGTTTCATAAGGGTGCAGGAATCGGTCATATTGGTAAGACCCTGCGAGATTGCCGTTTCCTGAGCTTCGATGATTTCTTTGAGGTAAAAGCTTTGGGGCGCTCTTGCAAGACGGCAATGAGAACGATCTATGATTTCCTCAACCTGCTCGTCATCATCAATAACTATAACGGTTTCCTGAGCTGCTACACTTGTAATGGCAGAGCCGTTCTTTTTAACGGAGGCAATATTTTCGGAAATTGTTTCTCCGCTTATAAGGGGGCGGACACCGTCGTGAATAAGAACGATATTGTCGTTGAGTCCGTAAACAGCAGCGGCAGCCTTTAAGCCGTTATAAATAGACATCTGACCTGTTTCGCCGCCGGGAACAATCTTGCTGATTTTGTCAAGGCGATAGCGATATTTCAGCTCCTGCATATAATCGATCCAATCTTTAACGCAAACGCAGATTATGCCGTCTATTTCAGGATGGTTTTCGAAAATTTCAATTGTGTGAACGATAATGGGCTTACCGTGTACCATAAGGAACTGCTTTGGAAGATCGGTAGTTTTCATTCTTGTGCCGACGCCGCCGGCGAAAATTACTGCTATATTCATAAATAAATTCCTCCATATAAATTAAGCAAAGTTTACCACAACAAGTTATAATTGTCAACAGAGAAAAATTTAATAATGTGACAGCGAAATTGACATCAAAACTTGATTTATTATGAAAGATATGGTATTGTCAATAAACAGGAATACGGTACATATACTAAATAAATAAGATGATGAGGTTTTTTTATGGCATCTAAGACCGCTAAAAACGGTAAAATCGAGTTTTTACGTTTTTTATTTTCATGTGTAATTATATTGTTTCATTTTTCAGAAAGCTTTTTGGATGCGGATTTTCGGTTGTTTGGCGATATAACGCTTTTCTTTAAGGGCAGTTTCGGTGTTGAATTTTTCTTCGTTGTATCAGGTTATCTGATGGCGGCATCAGCGTATAAACAGTCGGCAACTGCTACTCCTCTGGGTAGAGATACAGCCGAATTTATGGGCCGTAAGCTGATGACGGTGCTTCCGTATCATCTTTTGGTGTTTGGTTTTACTTATATCGCATATTGCGTAATAAGCAACTATAACTTGCTTGAGTCAGCCGAAAGGTTCTTCAATGCTTTGCCTAATTTCTTTTTTATTTCCCGTTCCGGTTTACCTGTAAATGATATTCTGGGTGTGGAGTGGTACATCAGTGATATGCTGATAGCTATGCTTATTTTATATCCGCTTTGCCGAAAATATTATTCGGTATTTTCAAAAATTATTGCTCCGGTAATTGCAATAACTTTTGTGGGCTATATGATTAAAACCACCGGAAGCATAAGCGGTGCTACTGCGTGGTCGGGTCTCGTTTCAAAAACACTTCTTCGCGCGATTGCGTCGATTTGTGCAGGTGCGTTCACCTTTGAGCTTTGCAGAAATCTTAAAAAGCTTAATTTTTCAAAAACAGATAAAATTGTGCTTACTGTTGTTGAAATAGTTTCGCTGACAGTTGTTATGCTGTATATGCTTATGGGAAATTTTGAAATTAAATACGGAGGTCATGTTCTTATTTTTGCATGTATATGCGTTTGCCTTTCGTTCAGCGGTGTTACTTACGGCAACAAAGCTTTTAATAACAGGTTTGTTTATTTCCTCGGTTCGCTGAGCTTGCCTCTTTATTTGTGGCAAAGTGTTGCACGCAAAATAACGGTGAATTGTTTGGGGGATATGAGATTGTTATACAAGCTTATTATTTTTGTAGCTCTTACTTTCGCTTTGACATTTATCTTTTTACCAGTTGAAAAGCGCTTGCGTAAGGCAATTAACAATAAAATTGCGAAACTCAAAGGTATATAAAAAAACGCTTACACTTATGAGCCCTTGGCGTAAGTGTAAGCGTTTTTCTTCAGTGATTATTCAATTCCCAAAAGCCAATTTACGGAAACACCCAAGGCCTCCGAAAGGGCAATTAACTCTGTGTCGCATACGGAGCGAAGCTGACCCTCAAGCTTTGAAAGACCGGATGCGTTAAGCTCGATTCCTCTGATTTGAAGCTGGGTAAGCAGATCTTTTTGCTTCATATTGATTTCTTTTCTGCGCTGTTCGACCCTTTTGCCGCATATATTGCGACCACCGATAGGTTTTTCTCTTACTCTCATTGCTGACACCTTTTTTCTTTTTTGAAAATATGTTATCATAAAATTATTAAGGTTTCAACACCGAAATGTTAACAAATCGGGAATTTTATAAATATATCAAATAATGTTTGCCATAAACGGATTGTTGTGTTAAAATAAGCTTATATGGTTTAACGGAGGTTTAATATGAAACTTTCTAATGCTGTTTTTGCTGATTATAACTGCCTCGCAACTGCTGAAGGGTTGCTTTCTGCAGGTATGGAGAATATTGAGGTTACTTACGATATGTTTTTCAGAGAGCTTCCCGATTTGGGCGGCTTTGCGGTTATGGCGGGTCTTGAGCAGTTGACGGAGCGCATTTGCAATCTTTCCTTTTCAGAGGAAGAGCTTTCAAATCTTAAAGAACGGGGCTTTTCGGAGAAGCTGACGGAATATTTGCGTAGCTTTAAATTCCAATGTGATATATATGCAATGCCCGAGGGAACTCCCGTTTTCCCCAATGAGCCTATTGTAAAGGTTCAGGGACCGGCTCTTCAGGCTCAGCTTATTGAAACACTTCTTCTTAATACAATAAATCATCAGACGCTTATTGCTACTAAAGCAAACAGAATCGTCAGAGCTGCTTCGGGCAGAAAGGTTTTTGAAATGGGTGCTCGCCGTGCTCATGGCTTTGATGCGGCAGTGGACGGCGCAAGAGCCTGCTATATAGGCGGTGTAAGCGCAACCTCACTTTACCCTGCGGCAGAAAAATACGGTATTCCTTCTGTGACAATGATGGGGCACGGTTGGGTTCAGCTTTTTGATAACGAGCTGGAAGCCTTTAAGGTCTACCTTGAAGAACACGGTGAAGACGGAGTTCTTCTTGTTGATACCTATGATACTCTTGAAAGCGGAGTAAAAAATGCAATAGAGGCATTTAACCGGGTGCTTGTGCCCAAAGGTCTTCGCCCTGCCGGTATTATTATCGACAGCGGTGATATGACATATCTTTCAAAAAGAGCCAGAAGGCTTCTTGATGAAGCAGGCTTCCCCGATTGCGATATTTACGCTTCTAATTCTCTTGATGAAACGCTTATCAAGGATATGCTTAATCAGGGCGCTAAAATTGACGGATTTATAGTCGGTGAAAAAATGCTTACTTCCTCATCTTCACCTGTTCTTGACGGCGTTTATAAGCTTTGCGAAACAGAAAAGGACGGAGTTAAGACACCGGCTATTATGGTGAGTAACAATGTTCATAAAATAACAACACCTTGCTCGAAGCGTGTTTGGCGACTTTTCGATATGGAAAGCGGCAAGGCTATTGCCGATGTTCTTACTCTTGACAGCGAAAGCATAGGGGATGAGAAAACATATTCTCTTTTTGACCCTGATTTTACGTGGAAGAGAAAAACAGTTGACAATTTCGTTGCCCGCGAAATGCTTGTTCCCGTGTTTAAGGACGGTAAGTGCGTTTATAAATTACCTGCGGCGGATGATATACGCTCTTACTGCACCGAACAGGTGGCAACTCTCTGGGAAGAAGTTGCCCGTTTTGAAAATCCTCATAAATATTATGTGGATTTTTCGGGAAAGCTGTGGGGAATTAAGCAGACTATGATTGAAAAAATTATGAGAGGTACCGAGCCTCAAGGGCAAGATTTTTAAAATAAAAGATTTAATATTCCCAAAAGGAAAAACAGTTTCAGACCTGTAAAGGCTTGGAACTGTTTTTTACATTTTTGATGAGCTTTTTTATAAAAAATATGTTGACAATGACCTACTGTGGCATTATAATTGGATTGTGGTGTCCCGAAAGGGCATCAAAATGGAACAAAAAGTCCCAAATTTTTAAAAGGAGGTTTGCAGATGGATATCGGTGGTACTTATGTTCGTAATCTCGATGAAAAAAACCGTTTTAAAGTTCCTGCAAAACTCCGTGAAGCTTTGGGCACAGAATTGCGTATGATGAAAAGTCCCGATTCAGACAGTGATTGTATATATGTTTACTCTGTGGATGAATGGGAAGCTCTTTGCGAAGCTCTTAAAGAAAAGACTGATGATACCCCCGAGGGTCGCCGTGTGAGAAGAAAAATTCTGTCAAAGGCGGTTTACGGTGAGGTGGATAAAAACGGCAGATATACCCTTGATGCTTCTTTGATGGAATTTGCAGGTATTAAGGATGAAATCTGCATTGTAAGTAACCTTAATCATACAGAGATATGGTCACCCAAGGAGTGGTTCGGTGAGGACGAAGCTCTTGAAGAGACCTCTCTTGAGGGTATGAAGATACCGTTCTGATAGGTGGATAATATGGATTTTAATCATATTTCGGTTCTCCTTGAAGAGTCGGTGAATGCACTGAATGTAAAACCTGACGGTATATATGTTGACTGTACTGCAGGCGGCGGCGGTCACTCTGCGGCAGTTCTTTCGCGTTTGGGGGAGAACGGCAGGATGATTCTTATAGACAGAGACCCCGATGCCATTCGTGTTGTTACCGAAAGATTTAAGGATGACAGCCGCGTAACGGTAGTTCACAGTAATTACGGGAATATAAAAGAAATACTCCGAAGCCTCGGTGTTCAGGGTGTTGACGGCATTGTTGCAGACCTTGGCGTAAGCAGTTATCAGCTTGATACTCCCGAAAGAGGTTTTTCTTTCCATCACGATGCGCCCCTTGATATGCGTATGAGCCGTCAGGGTACAAGTGCTGAGGATATTGTTAATAATTATTCGAGAAATGAACTTTTTAATATAATAAGTAAATACGGCGAAGAGAGGTTTGCTAATGCGGTTGCATCTGCAATAGTTAAAGCTCGCGAGAAAGAGCCTATTAAAACTACTATGAGGCTTGCAGAGGTGGTTTCATCGGCAATTCCCGCAAAATTCAGGCGAAACGGTCACCCTGCAAGAAAAACTTTTCAGGCAATAAGGATTGAAGTAAACGCAGAGCTTACGGTTCTCGAAAATGTATTGCCGGATATGTTTGACGTCCTGAATGTAGGCGGTGTGTTGGCAGTAATAACTTTTCATTCGCTTGAGGACAGAATAGTTAAAGATTATTTCAAAACACTGCGCGAAGGGTGCACCTGCCCGAAGGATTTTCCTGTTTGCGTATGCGGAAAAAGTCCTAAGGCGGTAGTGAAATCTGCCGGGGTGAAGGCCTCGGGCAAGGAAGTTGACGAAAATAACAGAAGCCGAAGCGCGAAATTGCGAACGGCAGTAAAATTGTAGGATATAGATTTGAATTTGAAAGCAGGAGGTAAATATGGCAGGATATATGGGTTCGGAAGCATATGATTTTTCTCTTTTTGAGCCGCAGATAATCGAAAGTCCCAAGAGGAATACTCAGTCGGTACCGAAAAAAAGCGTAAAAAGGGCGAATGAAAATGTTGCTCAGCCGAAAAAGAAAAGTGTTGCCGCCGCAAAAGGTATGCAACAAACCGTGGCTCGCGATTCCCTTAGTGTTGCTGTAAGCAATGCAGTCAAAAAAGCGTTGGCATTCGGTGTTTTCTGTTGCCTTTGCCTTGTTGCTACTCTTGTTATGGAATCTCAATGCAATGAGCTTGATAAACAGATTTCCTCAGTTCAGAGCAATATTGAAATAGCTGAGAGCGAAGCTGTCAGGCTTAACGCTCAGTTGAGCAGTAAAATATCCTCCGATGAAATAGAAGATTATGTAGAAAACGTTCTCGGTATGGTTAAGGCGGAAAGCTATCAGATAAGCTATATCGACCTTTCAGAGGGTGACGAAATAGTTGTTTCCGGCGATAAGACCGTGGGCGGCGACAGCGACTTTTCAGGGAAAATTAAAGAGTTGTTTGCATATATTTTCTGAATATAAATATAGATTTTATGGGAGTTAAGAAAAAAGCTTGACTCTCATTTTGTGCTTTGTTGAGGTGAGTGGATTTTGGCGCGAGTTAACAGTAAATTGAAAAACAGATGTTTAGTGGCTGTGGCAATTTTGTTGCTTTTTGGCTTCGGTGCGGATATTGCGAGGCTTTTTTATTTCCAGGTTCTCAATGCGGATGAATATAAGGTTTTGGCGGAATCAGGTCAGCTCAGTGATACCGAGATAGCCGCAGATCGAGGAGTAATTTACGACAGTAATATGGAAGTTCTCGCAGAGAGTGCGTCTGCGTGGCTCGTGTTTGTTAACCCTTCAAAGATCAAGGACGATGAGCAGAGAATAAAAATCGCTGAAGGTCTTTCGGAAATTTTGGAGGACAGCAGCCTCGACAAAGATACTATTTACAATAAAATCACAAACGATAAATACGGTTACGTTAAAATTAAAGGTCAGCTTGAATATGCCGTAAAAACAGCAATTCAGGATTTTATTAATGCCGAGGATTTATATGCCATAGTGTGCATTGACCCTGATACCAAAAGGTATTATCCCTTCGGCAGCTTCGCCTCCACCATTATAGGTACAACTAAAAGTGACGGTACAGGCAGAATCGGTCTTGAACTGCAATATAATGATACCCTTACAGGTGTGCCGGGCAGAATTATCACTGCACGTGACGGTCACAGTGACCTGATGTCAAGTAATTACGAAACGAAGTATGATGCAGAGCAAGGTACAAGTCTTGTTCTTACAATAGATAAAACCATTCAGCATTATCTTGAGAAGGAGCTTTCTCAGGCGGTTACCGATAATGAAGCGGCTTCTGCTTACGGCATTGTTATGGATGTGAATACGGGTGCTGTGCTTGCAATGGCAACTATGCCCGATTTCGATTTGAATAAGCCTTGGGATATTGCCGATGAAAGTGTCCTTGAGGAGCTTGCGCTTATTGAGGATGAAGAGAAATACGCTACTGCATACAATAATGCGGTCTATTCAATGTGGCGAAACAGAGCCATAAGCGATACCTATGAACCGGGTTCGGTATTTAAGGTTGTAACGGCGGCGGCAGGTATTGAAGAGGGAGTTGTTGACGAAAACACTACTTACACCTGCGTAGGCTCTATTCAGGTTGCCGATAATCTGATTCATTGCCATAAGCTTGAAGGTCACGGAACTCAGACTGTTGAGCAGGGCCTTATGAATTCCTGCAACCCCTTCTATATAACCATAGGTCAGAAGCTGGGCACAGAGCGTTTTTATAAATATTTTGAAGCCTTCGGTTTCACCGAGACTACGGGAATAGATCTTCCGGCAGAAGCCTCTCCCGTGGGCGGAGTTACTTACCATACAAAAGAAAATATGGGTATTTCTCAGCTTTCATCGAGCTCCTTTGGTCAGACCTTCCAGGTCAGTGCCGTTCAGATGATAACTGCGGTCTCGGCTATTGCCAACGGCGGTAATCTTATGGAGCCTTATGTTGTTGCAAAGCAGATGGACGAAGAAGGTAACACCGTTTATGAAAAAACACCTACCGTAAAAAGGCAGGTAATTTCCGAAAGTACATCCAAAACAGTTATTTCTATGATGGAATCTGTTGTTTCCGAGGGTACAGGTAAAAACGCTTATATCCCCGGATACCGTGTTGCAGGTAAAACCGGTACTTCTCAGAAGCTTACCGTAGACGGCGAATATATTGCTTCCTTTGTTGGCTTTGCGCCGGCAGATGACCCGCAGGTGGCGATTCTTATAATCATAGATGAACCTCAGGTTTATAACCACGGAGGCGGTGCCATTGCCGCTCCCGTAGCAGGCACTGTTCTGGAACAGGCGCTTAAATATCTTAATGTTGAGCCTGTTTACAGTGATGATGAGTTGGAGCTTCTCAATGCATCTACACCCGATGTAAGCGGTATGACTGTTGCACAGGCGAAGTCAACTCTTTCAAGTGAAGATTTTACCGCGCGAGTTGTAGGTAACGGTGACACGGTTATTTCCCAGTATCCCGTTAAAGAACAAAGTATTCCTTTAGGCGGCGTTGTTATTCTTTATACCGATGCAGAAAGCACGGATACTACCTCTACCGTTCCCGACCTTACGGGGCTAAGTATAAGAGAAGCCAATAAGAGAGCGGTAAATGCAGGTTATAATATTAAAGTATCGGGTTCAACTGTGGACGGTGCGGTTGTATCCTACCGTCAGAGTGTTGAAGAGGGAACTAAGGCGGAATTGGGAACAACAATTACCGTATATTTCAAAACAACAAGCGGAGTTCAGGACGACTGATAAGGAGGAAAAGCTATGTTATTATCGGAGCTTTTAGACGGAATTAAGGTTCTTGCCCCTTATGAGGATAAGGAGATTATTGATGTTACCGATAAAAGCGGCAATATAAAGAGAAACGGAGCCTTCGTTTGCGTAAGCGGTGCAAGGTTTGACGGGCATACCTTTGCCGCAAAGGCGATTGAAGAGGGCGTGTCGGCAGTTGTAGTTTCAAAGGATTTAGGGCTCAGAGAACAGGTTCTTGTTGAAAATACCCGAGAAGCCTATGCGATTATGTGCAAAAATCTTTTCTCCAAAAGTGCCGATAAGCTTAAAATAATAGGTATAACGGGAACAAACGGTAAAACCACAACTGCTTTTATTATAAAAGATGTTTTAAAGGCTCTCGGTATCAGCTCGGGACTTATCGGAACGGTTAAGAATATGGTAGGGGATAAGGATTTTCATACTGAGCTTACAACCCCCGATCCGTACGATATGCACGCGCTTTTTAAAATGATGGTTGATGAGGGTATTGAATATTGCGTTATGGAAACCTCTTCTCAGGCATTTCATCAGATGCGTCTTGCAGGTATCCGTTTCAGCGTAGGTGTTTTTACTAACCTTACTCAGGACCATCTTGATTACCACGGAACTCTTGAAGAGTATAAAAAATGTAAAAAAACCCTTTTCTGTAATTGCGATAAAGCAGTATTTAATAATGATGACCCCGAAAGTGCTTATATGAGCGAGGGCGTTGCCACTGAAAAAATGAGTTATTCTGTCAATAATTTCTCAACCTTTAAGGCTGAAAATGTTGAGCTTTTCAGCGACAGAGTAGAATATGACCTCAGAGGCGGAAAGGTGATTTTCCATATTCCCGGTGATTTTTCGGTTTATAATTCTCTTGCGGCGATTTCCGCAGTGAGAGCCCTCGGCTTTGATTTATCCGAAATTATAAAAGCGGCATATGGCGCCAACAGCGTAAGCGGAAGGCTCGAGGTTCTTAAAACAAATACCGATTTCAGTGTTATAATAGATTATGCCCACAGTCCGGACGGACTCGAAAAAGCAATCGGAGCGGTTCGCGGTTTTACAAAGGGCAGAGTTATTACTCTCTTTGGTTGCGGCGGCGACCGCGATAAAACCAAAAGACCTAAAATGGGTAAAATTGCCGCTGAACTTTCGGATATAGTGGTTGTAACTACGGATAATCCCCGAACAGAAGTACCCGAAGAAATAATCAAGGATATTCTTGAGGGTACAAAGGACGGTAAAGCCGAGATTTTCGCCGTAACCGACAGAAGCGAGGCAATTGCATATGCTATGAGTATTGCCAAAAAAGACGATGCAATTCTTCTTGCAGGTAAGGGTCACGAAACCTACCAGATCATAGGCAAAGAGCGCATCCATTATGATGAAAGAGAAATTGTTGCTCGGATTCCGGGCACTGCGGGTGATAAAAAATGAAGCTCTTATTAAGAGATATAGCAGGCTTTTGCGGTGCAGAGTGCGGCATAGACGGCGAAATTACAAGAATTTCAACCGACAGCCGCGATATTGACACAGGAACTCTTTTTGTCGCTCTCATAGGCGAACGCTTCGACGGAAACGATTTTGTTGACGATGTTCTGAAAAAAGGCGCAAAGGCAGTAGTTTGCAGCAGGTATGAGGGGAAGGACAACAGGATTATACTTGTTCCCGATACAGGTAAGGCTCTTCTTGATATTGCAAAAGGCTACAGAAAACTTTTTTCGATTCCCTTTATTGCTCTCACCGGCAGTGTGGGCAAAACCACAAGTAAGGGTATGATATATTCCGTTGTAAGTCAAAAATATAACACTCTTCGTACCGCAGGTAACCTCAATAATGAAATCGGTGTTCCCAAAACTCTCTTTAATTTGGAAGAGAGTCACGAAGCGGCTGTTATAGAAATGGGTATGAACCATTTCGGCGAAATATCAAAGCTTTCGGGAACCGTTCTCCCCGATATCGGTGTTATTACCAATGTGGGAACTGCTCATATTGAAAATCTGGGTTCCCGAGAGGGTATTCTCAAGGCTAAATGTGAGATACTTGACGGTATGAAAAAAGGCTCACCGCTTATAATAAACGGTGACAATGATATGCTTTCTGCTTTTGATAATGCGGATTATAAAATTATCCGATTCGGTCTTTCTCAAAGTAACGATATGTACGCGCAGGATATTGTTCCAAACGGTGAGGGTAGCAGTTTTACTGCTGTTTACGGTAATGAAAAAGCAAAAGTTTTTGTTCCGGCGGTAGGACTTCATAATGTTTATAACGCTTTATGTGCTATGTGCGTGGGTGTTGTTTTGGGATATACTCTTCAAGAAGCTGCCGGTGGGGTTAAAAATTTTGAACCCGAGGGAATGAGACAAAAAATCACCGAAGTAAACGGGATGACATTTATCGAGGATTGCTACAATGCAAATCTTGACAGTATGTGCGCCGCTCTCGAAACCCTAAAAACACTTAAAACAAAACGGAGCATTGCGGTGCTCGGCGATATGCTGGAGCTCGGTACTTACAGTGAAGAAGCTCACAGAAAAGTTGGTATTAAGGCTGCGGATACGGCTTGCGATTTAGTATTGACCTTCGGCAAGAAGGCAGAAAATATTGCTTCGGCGGCTAATGAAAAGGGATGTAAGGCAAAAGCCTTTCAGGATAAAAAAGAACTTACAGATTATCTTTTATCAACGCTCCTTGAAGGTGATACAGTTCTCTTTAAAGGCAGCCGCGGTATGAAGATGGAAGAAATTTTTACTGAAATTTATAAGGAGTGGGAAGTATGAATATTATAGTAGCATGTTTAGTTGCAGCAGTAATTTCATTCGGCATTTCATTCGGTTTGGGTTACGTGGTTATCCCGTTTTTACATAAGCTGAAATTCGGGCAAACTATTCTCGATATCGGACCCAATTGGCATAAAAATAAACAGGGAACTCCCACAATGGGCGGTATCCTTTTCGTGATAGGTACCGTCGTTGCCTTCGGTGTGGTTCTTCTTATTGATAAGCTTCTCGGCGGCAATATAGTTGAAACTAATGAAATTGTTGCAGATTCAATGAGAGTTAAGGTCTACGGCGGCCTTATAATGGCTATCGGTTTTGCGTTTATCGGCTTCCTTGATGACTATATCAAAGTAGTAAAAAAGCAGAACGAGGGTTTGACCATCAGGCAGAAGAGTATTCTTCAGATAATTCTTATGGTAGGCTATCTCCTTACTCTTTACATTAAAGACCCCACGGGCAGTATGTTTATTCCTTTTGTGGGAATGGTAGAAACAAAGATTTTCTTCTGGGTAATCGGTATTATAGCTATTTACTGCACAACAAATGCAGTTAATTTCACCGATGGTATTGACGGCCTTTGCGGTTCCGTAACCGTTACTGCGGCTCTCAGCTTTATTGTTATTGCGGCTCTTCGTAACTGCTTGGGTATCAGCCTTCTTGCGGCGGCTCTTGCAGGCGGACTTATAGGTTATCTTATTTGGAACTGGCATCCTGCAAAGGTTATGATGGGTGACTTGGGCTCAATGTTCCTGGGCGGTATGATAATTGCTATGGCTTATGCGGTTGATTGCCCGATTATAATTCTTCTCGCGGGTATCATTTATGTTGTTGAATTTGCATCCGATATTTTGCAGATAGGCTATTTCAAGCTTACTCACGGTAAACGTATTTTCAAAATGGCTCCCATCCATCATCATTTTGAGCTTTGCGGATGGAAGGAAGTTAAAATAGTTAAGGTTTTCTCATTTGTTAACTTATTAGGCGGTATTGCCGCAATTCTTATAGTTTACTTCGGTAATTTGAAGTAAATAAATAAAAAAGGAGTCGGCTATGAACAAGAAAAACAAATTGCTTTCGGGATTGTTTGTGAGTAATACTATGGATATTCCGTTTTTGCTTATAATGCTGTGCCTTATGGCAATAGGTCTTGTTATGCTTTTATCGGCAAGCTATGCCTACTCCTATTATGAAACCGAAGGTGAATCAAGTCTCAAATATTTCTATAAAGAAATAATCTTTATGGTTGTAGGTTTGATTGCAATGTATGCAGTCTCGCGCCTGAACTACGAAAAACTTAAATATTTTTCAAATGTTTTTCTTGTGGGTTCATGGTTTTTGGTGCTTCTTACCATCGTTATAGGTAAAATTAACGGTGATGAAATTACCCGTTGGCTTGATTTAGGGTTTATTGATATCCAGCCCTCTGAGCTTGCAAAATTCGGCGTTGTTCTGTTTTGCGCCGCGGGACTTGATAAAGACCATAAAAAAATGGTAAGCACGGCACCTGCAAAGGTGTTCTGGGCTCGGAAAATATCAAAAATCACAAAAGGTAAAATTACTTTTACGCAGGGCACGGTTACTCTTTTCTTCTATGCATTTATCATAGGCTTAACAGCATTGTTCGTTCTTGCGGGAAGCCATCTTTCGGGTGCAATACTCATATTGATGTTCGGTGTCTCAATGCTTTGGATAGGCGAGGGCAGGGGAAGATGGTTCGCAGTGGGTCTCGTTGCTGTAGCGGTGGTTCTCTTTATTGCCATAAACTATTACGAAATACTTCCCATTAAGGATTATATGAAAGAACGTATAGCTTCGTGGGTGGTAAAAGATCTTACGGATACCGATAAACGCTGGCAGACTAACCACTCTCTTTTTGCATTAGGCTCGGGCGGTTTCTTTGGCGCAGGTCTCGGTAACTCAAAGCAAAAATATTTCTATGTTTCCGAGGCACACACCGACTTCATTTTTTCCATAGTTGGTGAAGAATTAGGCTTCATGGGATGCTGTCTTATACTTGCTCTTTTTGCTTTGCTTATAATCCGCGGTATTTATATCGGTATGCACGCTAAAAACCGTTTCGGTGCTTTGCTTGCTTTTGGTATTATGATGCAGTTGGGTCTGCAGGTAGCAATCAATGTTGCCGTTGTTACGGATACTCTTCCCAATACGGGTATCAGCCTTCCGTTTTTCAGCTATGGCGGCAGTTCAACTCTTGTTACCTTATGCGAAATGGGATTTGTTCTAAGTGTGTCGCGTCAGGCGGATTTGCCTAAAATATATTCGCTTGGTAAAAACAGAAAAAAGAAAACGGCTTGATGTGCCGGTAAATTAAGAAAGGGATTGATGTTGTGAGAATTTTAATAGCGGCAGGCGGCACGGGCGGCCATGTAAACCCTGCTCTTGCAGTTGCGGGAGAAATAAAAAAGCAATACCCCGATGCAGAAATTTGTTTTGTGGGCACTGCTGACAGAATTGAAGCAAAAATCGTTCCCGATGCAGGATTTCCGTTAAAAACTATCGAGATTTCAGGGTTCAGGAGAAGCTTTTCTCCCGATGCCATAAAAGCAAATATTAAAACCGTTACCCGTCTTTTAAAAAGCTCCGGTGCGGTTAAGAAAGTAATTGAGGAATTTAAGCCCGATGTTGCTGTGGGCTTCGGTGGCTATGTAAGCGGTCCGGTTATCCGTATGGCGGCAAAAATGGGTATTCCCACCGCAATTCACGAACAAAATGCATATCCGGGAGTTACAAATAAAGCTCTTGCGGAAAAGGTCGATGCGGTTATGCTCACCGTTGAGGCTGCAAAGCAACACTTGAAATGTAAAAATGAGCCCATAGTTACAGGTCTTCCCGTAAGAGGCGAGCTTCTCACTGCCGACAGCGAGATTTCCAGGGCAGAATTAAGCTTTGATGAAAGACCCATAGTTCTTTCAATGGGCGGTTCTTTGGGTGCAAGAGCCATAAATGAAGCAATTATAGATGCGGTTGCCGACGGCAGAAGCGAAAAATATAATTATATAATCGGTACGGGTCAGTACGGCACATGGGTGCCGGACAAGATGCGCGAAAAGGGCGTTGACCCCGAGATGCACAAAAATATGCAGGTTCGCGTTTATATCAATGATATGGACAGATGCCTTTCTGCTGCTGACCTTGTAATTTGCAGAGCAGGAGCATCTTCACTTTCCGAGTTTGAGGCTATGGGCAAGCCGTCTATTCTTGTTCCGTCGCCCAATGTAACAGAAAATCATCAATATCATAACGCAATGGCACTTGTAAATAACAATGCCGCCGTTATCATTGAGGAAAAAGAGCTTAACGGCGAAATTCTGGGTAAGGAAATGGACCGACTTCTTTCAGATAAAAACCTCCTTTCTCAGATCGGTTCAAATGCCCGTGCAATGGCGGTTACCGATGCCGCAAGCAGGATTTGCGATATCGTAACGGGTTTGATTAAATAGTAAATTAACATATTAAGACGAAGCAACATATTATAAAGGGAAGCGAAAACTTACCTTGAAAGGGGCGACAATATGTCTGCTTTCGTCATAAACGGCGGACGGCGCATCAGCGGAAGTCTGCAGGTGCAGGGTTCAAAAAACAGTGTTTTGCCGATTCTTGCCGCAACATTTCTTGTAGGCGGAAAATCCGTTATACATAATTGCCCTAAGCTTTCCGATACGGAGAGCACCGTTAAAATACTCAAAAGTCTGGGTTGCTCCGTTATCAGTGACGGTAACACCATTACTGTTGACAGCACCTCGGCAGACGGCTTCGAAATATCCGAAGATCTTATGCGTGAAATGCGTTCCTCCGTTATATTTCTCGGTGCGGTTTTAGGCAGAATGAGAAAAGCGGTCATAACCTCTCCCGGTGGGTGTGAAATCGGGCTACGTCCCATTGATTTGCATCTTTATGCGATTAAGCAGTTGGGTGTAACTGTGGAGGAAGACCACGGCAAGCTTAACTGCTTTGTTCCCAAAAGGCTAAAGGGCAAAAAAATAACATTTTCGTTTCCCAGCGTAGGAGCAACCGAAAATGCTGTTCTTGCCGCCTCAACCGCTCAGGGAACAACGGTAATTGTTAATGCCGCCAGAGAGCCTGAAATAATTGATTTATGCAGCTTCCTCAATAAATGCGGAGCCGACATTACGGGGGCAGGGGAAAGCGTAATAACCGTCAACGGACAGGATAAACTTCACCCTTGCGAGCATTCAGTAATAAGCGACCGCATAGCATCTGCCACTTACCTTATAGCAGGGGCGGTCACCGGCGGTGATGTTGTTCTCGAAAATACGGATCCTGCCCATCTTCACGCGGTTTTGCCGCTTCTTGAAGAGGCAGGGTGTGATATCAGCATCAGGTGCAAGCGCATACGTCTCAAAGCGCCTAACCGACTTAACAGAATAGATAAAATAATCACACAGCCTTACCCCGGCTTTCCAACGGACGCACAGGCACCCTTTACTACACTTGCGTCCGTGGCAAACGGAACGGGTGTTATAGTGGAAAATATTTTTGAAAGCCGCTTTAAGCATATTCCTGAGCTTATAAGAATGGGTGCGAAAATACGCACCGAGGGAAGAGTGGCTGTAGTTGAAGGTGTGGAACGGCTTTACGGTGCGGAGGTGCTTTCGCCCGATCTTCGCGGCGGAGCGGCACTTGTAATAGCAGGGCTTTGTGCCGAGGGCGTAACCAAGGTGGGTAATGTGAAATATATTGACAGGGGATATGAGGATTTCGTAGATAATCTTTGTAGCTTAAACGGAGATATTGTAAGAAAGGTCAGCTAAAAATGACGGATAAAAACAGTAAAAAAAGGCGGTCTAAAACCGTAATAAAACCGCCGTCAAATAAAAATCAAGAGCAGATGTCTATGGATGAGCTCCGCTCCGTGAAGAAAAAGAAGATTAACAGGCACAGGAAATTCCGCCGCAGGCTTGCCGCATTCGGAGCGGCAGTGGTGGTAATGTGCATCGGTGCTGTGCTGGTGCTTTCACTGTGCTTTAAAATAAATACCGTAACCGTAGAGGGCGATGTGATTTATTCCGATGCTATGGTAGCGGAAAACTGCGGAGTTGAAATCGGAAGTAATCTTTTCACAGTGAGTGAAGAAAAAATTTCAGAAGCTCTTTCAAAAGCACTGCCTTATATTAAAAGCGCAACCATAGAAAGAAAGCTTCCGGATACGCTTGTGATTAAGGTTCAATCTACAGAAGAGGTTGCAGCTTTCAGCAACGGCGGATATTATGTTCTTATAGATACCGACGGCAAGGTTCTTCGCGCCGATGCCTCGGTGCTCAAGGAAAATGTTGCTATAATTGAAAATGTTACGCCCGCAAAGGCTCAGGAGGGTAAAAAGCTTGCACTTAATGATGAGCAACAGACCGAGGTTCTCCTGAAGGTGCTTTCGGCAATAGGTAAATCAGAACTCAATGCAGTTACCAAAATAGATATAAGCAACGTGTCCGACATTACCCTTGAATACGAAGAAAGAATAACGCTTGAAATCGGAAGCCTTACAAATATCGAAACAAAGCTTTCAAGAGCCCGGGCGGCTATCGAAAAAGAAAATGAGATAAATGCATATTCCGTGGGCGTCTTGGATTTGAAAACGGAGCCTTACGCTTACTTCAAAGCAGGTAATTACGAGGAGGAAACAACCGCAGTTCCCGAAACAGGGGAGGGCGAAGCAGAGGAAACCTTAAATAGCGAAGAAACAACAGGCTCAGAGGAGACGTCAACTTCTCAAAATACATAAAAAGCAGTGAAAACACTGTCGCTTTCTTGAATAGATTGTAAAAATAATAAAAAAATTTCAAAAAAACCTTGCTATTGTACAAATTCTATGGTAACATTTAAAAGATGTATAGTAGTTTGGTGCGTGTATACGTGCTGTTACTTAAAATAGGAGGAAGAAAAATGAACTTTGAAATTTCAAACGATTTTGAAGACGTTACTCAGATAAAGGTTATCGGTGTCGGAGGCGGCGGCGGAAACGCTATCAACCGTATGGTAAGCTCCGGCGTTCAGGGTGTTGAGTTTATTGCTATCAACACAGATAAACAGGTTCTTACGTTCTCAAAGGCTACTCATAAAATCCAGATCGGTGAAAAGGTCACAGGCGGTCGCGGTGCAGGTGCTCGCCCCGAAATGGGCCTTAAGGCTGCTGAGGAGAGCAAAGATGCTATCGTTGATGCTCTCAACGGCGCAAATATGGTATTCATTACCGCAGGTATGGGCGGCGGCACAGGTACAGGTGCGGCTCCCGCTATTGCAGAAATTGCAAAGAGCAACGGTATCCTCACAGTAGGTATCGTAACAAAGCCCTTTGCTTTTGAGGGCAAGAGAAGAATGCAGCAGGCAGAGGCAGGTATTGCCGAGCTCGCTCAGCATGTTGACAGCCTTATCGTTATCCCCAACGAAAGACTTAAACTCGTTTCCGATCAGAAAATTACTTTTGCAAACGCTTTCGATGTTGCTGATGATGTTCTTCGTCAGGGCGTTAAGAGTATTTCAGAGCTCATTAAGGTTCCCGGTCTTATCAACCTCGACTTTGCTGATGTTACCGCAGTTATGAAGGATGCAGGTCACGCTCATATGGGTGTCGGCAGAGCAACAGGTAAGGAAAAGGCAGAGACAGCTGCAAACGCTGCAGTTTCCAGCCCCCTTCTTGAAACAACAATTCAGGGCGCAAAGGGTGTTATCATCAGCATCACTTCCTCTCCCGATATCACTCTTGATGATGTTGATGTTGCCGCAAGCATTATTGCGGATGCAGCTGACGCAGATGCTAACATTATCTTCGGTGTTGCATTTGATGAAAAGTTAGAGGATGAAATGGTTGTTACCGTCATAGCAACAGGCTTCGGTACTGATACAAACGGCTTTGCAAATAAATCAGGTGTTGCGGCTTCTGCCGATAACACTGCCGATGACGATGAAGACGGCGATATTGTTGATATCCTCGGTCTCTTCAAGAAATAATTAAAACAAATAGTTTAAACCCGACCGAGCTGATTCGGTCGGGTTTTTTTAAAGAAACTGTAAAAATATTCTTACAGCTTTGTAATAAACCTTTCTTATTGTTGCTTTTAGTGCTATTATTAGAGCTGAGGGGTGTTTTTATGAAGAAGAAAAAGAAAATTAACAAAAAACGAATATACAGATTTTTTGCAATGGTACTGCCGTTGTGTATGTTACTTGCGGTGCTTTCACGAGTTATACCCGACGACTCCTTCAGGCTTGATTTAGGTGAAAGCAGTGTAGGTGAAAAGGCGATTGCACTGACCTTTGACGACGGTCCCACAGAATATACCGCAGCTCTTCTTGACGGACTTTCCGAGTATGACGTAAAGGTTTCTTTTTTTGTATCAGGTTCTAAAGCCGAGGCGTATCCCGAAACTCTTAAAAGAGCATACGACGAGGGTCATCTTATAGGTAACCATACATATGAGCATTTGAATTTCTTAACAAGCAGTTCTAAAGAAATTGAAAACAGCATTGATAAGTGTAATGAGATTGTTTCGGGCATAACAGGCGTACGACCGCTTTTCGTCCGCGCTCCTCACGGCTATACTACCTTTTGGCAGCTCAAAGCTTTTGATACATTCTTTGTGAAGTGGTCTGTGGATACAAACGATTGGAAAGGTAAGGATGCTGATTACATTTACGAGCGGATTATGGATAAAGCGAGTGATGGTGAAATCATTCTTCTGCACGATACAAGCGAAGCAACTGTTGAAGCGGTGCTCAGAGCCATTCCCGAGCTTCTGGAGGAGGGCTACGAGCTTGTGAGAGTAGATGATTTGCTCACAAGAAACGGTGATAAGCTGAAAATGGGCGTTCCTTACAGAAAATGCGAGGATGAAAAGGGCGCGGTGGCGTTTTGAAATAAAAAAATCCCAACAGATTCAAATTGAATCTGTTGGGATTTTCTATTAAAACTTAAAGTTTTTCAACAATTTCCTTTGTATCTCTTGCGATTGCAAGCTCTTCGTTTGTAGGAACAACAAAAACTTTGACGGGGCAATCGGGCATTGTGATTTCAATTTCCTCACCGCGAACCTTGTTTGCCTCTTCGTTGAGCTTAATGCCCAGGTAGGAGATGTTAGAGAGAATATCGGCTCTGAGATCTGTGCAGTTTTCGCCGATACCGCCTGTAAATGCGATAACGTCAACACCGTCCATAGCGGCAACATAAGAACCGATGCATTTACGAATCTGATACCACTGCATATCGCGGGCAAGCTTTGCTCTCTTGTTGCCTTCCTCGGCAGCAGCGCGAACAGCTCTGTCGTCTGAATGAACGCCTGAAATACCGAGAACGCCGCTCTTTTTATTGAGAATTGTATCCATTTCCTTGGGGGAAAGGTTGTGCTTATCCATAATATATGTAACAACCGAGGGGTCAATTGCACCGCAACGGGTACCCATCATAAAGCCGTCAAGTGGAGTAAGACCCATGCTGGTGTCAAGAACCTTGCCGTCTTTAATTGCTGTGATTGAACAGCCGTTGCCAAGGTGGCAGGTGATAAGCTTAATGTCCTTAAGGTCTTTGCCTACAATCTCTGCAGTTCTGTATGCAACGAAGCGGTGTGATGTACCGTGAGCACCGTAACGGCGGATATGGTCTTTCTCATAGTATTCATAAGGAATACCGAACATATAAGAGGTTTCGGGCATTGTGCTGTGGAAAGCGTTGTCAAAAACTGCTACCTGAGGAACACCTTCACCGAAAACTTCCGTACAAGCCTCAATACCAACAACATGTGCAGGGTTGTGAAGAGGGGCAAGGGGAATAAGTGAACGGATGCCTTCAAGAACCTCGTTGGTAACGAGAACACTTTCTTTGAAGATGTCGCCGCCCTGAACTACTCGGTGACCGAGAGCAGAAATTTCGGAAAGATCGTCAATAACCTTGCAGTCGCCTGTTGTAAGAGCATCTTTATCGATGTTAAAAGCAACCTTGTGGTCGGGAATGTCAACATATTCATCAAAGGATCTGCCGTCAAAAGTTGAGCCTTTTGTGTGGCTCATATCCGTTGCGATGGATTCGCAGATACCTTTTGCGAGAACCTTTTCCCCCTCCATATCAAAAAGCTGATATTTGAGAGATGAGCTTCCGCAGTTGATTACAAGAATTTTCATCGGAAAACCTCCATTTAAAACGTTTATTTTCTCTTTTGGAAAATTAAATACAACTATATTGTGTAAAATACTTACCAAATAACAATTATAGCAGTTTTTTTATGATTTTCAAGTGTTTTATAAGAAAGAGGTGATTTTTTGAATTACGGGGTTGTTGCAGAGTTTAACCCTCTTCATAACGGGCATAAATTTTTGTTGGATTCCTTAAAAGAAAATGGCGAAAACACAGTAACCGTCGTTATGAGTGAAAGCTTTGTGCAAAGAGGCGAAAGTGCATGTATGTCACCCTATGCCCGAACAGAAACGGCATTAAAGTGCGGTGCGGATTTGGTTCTTTCTCTTCCTGTTGCCTATGCCACCGCAAGCGCGGAGCGTTTTGCCATGGGCGGTGTTTCTGCTTTGGGGTCTCTCGGGTGTATCGATACTCTTGCATTCGGTTCGGAAAGCGGCAACGCCGAGGTTCTTAAAAAAGTTGCCCAAGCAATTACGAGCGAGGAATTTTCACCGACACTTGAAAACCGATTGAGTGAGGGGCTTTCTTTTCCTACTGCAAGGCAGAAAGCTCTCAGGGATATGTACGGTGATGAATTTGCCGATGCGCTTATTTCACCCAACGATATATTAGGTGTAGAATATATCAAGGCGATAAACGCAGGCGGTTTTAAAATGTCGGTTTACCCTGTAAAACGGGAGGGTGCATCTCACGACAGCAGTGAGCTTTCAGAGAATATATGCTCAGCCTCCGCTTTAAGAGAAATGATGAAAAGCGGCGATGATTTTTCACGGTTTTTGCCTGATGAATCATTGAAAATACTTCAAAGAGAAATTAAAGAAAACCGTGCTCCCGCAGATTTCGGAAAGCTTCATACCGCAATTCTTTATAAATTGAGAACGATGACCCCCGATGATTTCAGAGAGGTCCCCGATGTGAGCGAGGGTCTCGAATACAGATTTTGCGAGGCGGTAAGAACCTCAACAAGTCTTGATGAAATACTTGAAAAAATCAAAACAAAGCGTTATACTCATTCAAGACTCAGAAGAATCATTCTTTGTTCTTTCCTCGGAATAAAAAAAGAGGATACAAGCGCGCCCCTCCCGTTTATAAGAGTTTTGGGCTTTAGCGAAAAAGGTGCGGGTATTTTAAAAATCGCTAAGGAAGCTGCAACGCTTCCGCTTGTAACGAAACCGTCGGATATAAAAAATCTCGGCGAAGGTGCAAAACGGCTTTTTGATTTAGAGTGTAAAGCGAGAGATATTTTTTCTTTGACCCTCCCAAAAACTGAGGCGTGCGGCAGGGAAATGACGGATAAATTTTTGGTTTTATAAACGGAGAATTTTATGGATTTAATAGTTATCGGCGGCGGTGCCGCAGGACTTATGGCAGCAGGTACTGCCGCACAGCGAGGACTTTCGGTTACGCTTATAGAAAGAAACGATAAGCTTGCCCGAAAGGTAGCGATTACGGGAAAAGGCAGATGTAATGTTACCAATTCCTGTCCGCTTCTTAACGAGCTTATAGGCAATGTACCCGTAAACGGCAGATTTTTATACGGTGCATTTTCACGGTTCGGTACTGATGACACAATAGACTTTTTTGAAGGAATGGGCGTTCCTCTTAAAATTGAAAGAGGAAACAGAGTTTTTCCTGTTTCGGATAAAGCACTTGATATTGTTGATGCTCTCAATAGGTTCATTACCGTTAACGGAGTTAAACGCAAGCAGGGAAGGGTAACCGAGCTTATAATGGAAAACGGTGCGGTTAAGGGCTGTGTTACTGAAGACGGTAAAAAGTTTTTTGCGCATAACGTTCTTATTGCTACGGGCGGACTTTCTTACCCGGCAACAGGCTCCACCGGTGACGGATACACTCTTGCAAAACAGGCGGGGCATACAATAACCGAGTTGAAGCCATCCCTTGTACCGCTTGAATGTCACGAGGGCTGGTGTACCGATGCTCAGGGGCTTTCTCTGAGAAATGTTGAGATAACTGTTGAGGATACTAAAACCTATAAAGAGGTCTATAAGGATATGGGCGAAATGCTTTTTACCCATTACGGCGTAAGCGGTCCCATGATTCTTTCGGCTTCCTCTCATATGCGCAATATGGAAAAGGGCAGGTATGTTATACACATAGATTTTAAACCTGCACTTACTCACGAGCAGTTGGACAAGCGTCTGCAAAGGGATCTTCTGGAATGTTCAAATAAGAATCTTTATAATACACTTTCTCTTATGCTGCCGAGAAAAATGATTCCGATAGTTGTTAAGCTTTCGGGGCTTAACGGTAATATAAAGTCAAATCAGGTAACTAAGGAGATGCGTGCAGAGCTTGTTGACCTTCTCAAGGATATAAGGCTGACTGTTACGGATTTCAGACCTATTGACGAGGCGATTGTTACCTCGGGGGGTGTGCGTATATCGGAAATAGACCCAAAAACCATGAAAAGCAAAATTACCGACGGTCTGTATTTTGCAGGCGAGGTAATAGATGTTGATGCCTACACAGGCGGCTTTAACTTGCAGATTGCCTTTTCAACGGGAAATCTTGTTGGAAACAGTATTTAATTCGGAGGAAAAATTATGGTAGTAAACATAGCAATAGACGGTCCTGCAGGTGCAGGAAAAAGTACAATAGCGAAAACAGCTTCAAAAGAGCTGGGCTTTATTTATGTCGATACGGGTGCACTTTACAGAACCGTGGGACTTAATGCTTTAAGGCAGGGTAAGGACACTAAAAGTGACGGTGACGTTATTCCCACGCTTAGCGGTTTAGAGGTTTCTCTCAGATTCGTAAACGGCGAACAGCGAGTTTTCCTCGGTGAAGAGGATGTTTCCGAGGCCATAAGGCAGAATGAAGTTTCCATGGCGGCTTCAAATGTTTCGGCTATTCCCGCCGTAAGAGAGTTCCTTTTTGATTTGCAGAGGGATATCGCAAAGAAAAATAATTGCATTATGGACGGCAGAGATATAGGTACGGTAGTTCTCCCCGATGCTAAAATTAAAATTTATCTTACTGCTTCTGCAGAAGCTCGCGCCGACAGACGCTTTAAGGAGCTTACCGAAAAGGGTCAGACCGTTTCATATGATGAAATTCTTCAGGGAATAAAAGACCGCGACTATCAGGATATGAACAGAGAAATTGCTCCCCTTAAAAAGGCGGAGGATGCTGTTCTTGTTGATACAACGGAGCTTACACTCGAGGAATCCATCGAGCATATGATAAACGTCATAAAGGAGAGACTTTAATGGCAAAAATAACACTTGCCGAAAAAGCAGGCTTTTGCTTCGGTGTTGACAGAGCCATAAAGCTGATAGAAAAGCTTATTGCCGAAGGCAAGACTGTTGCCACCCTCGGACCTATCATACATAACAGTCAGGTTATTGATGAATTGGCTTCAAAGGGTGTAACGGTTGTTGAAAGACCCGAAGATGCTCCCGAGGGAACAATACTCGTTCTTCGCACCCACGGCGTAACGCGAGAGGTTCTCGAAGAGGTTGAAGAGTACGGCTGTGAATATATTGATGCCGCTTGCCCGTTTGTTAAAAAGATACACAAAACAGTTCTCGAAAATTCCTCTCCCGATGTGGTAACTCTTATTGCGGGTGATGAAAATCATCCTGAGGTAAAAGGAATAAAAAGCTGCGCTAAGGGCGAATCGTTTGTTATAAATTCTGCCGAAAAAATCGAAGAGCTTTTCAAAAAACGACCGGATTTATCGGAAAAACCACTGATTTTTGTCTCCCAAACGACTTTTAGTATAAAAGAATGGGAAAAAAGTATAAAAAAAATCAAAATTCTATGTACAAATGCAAAAATATTTGATACAATATGCTATGCGACCGAAGAACGGCAAAACGAGGCGGCGAAGCTTTCACGCGAGAACGATGCTATGGTAATCGTCGGCGGAAGACACAGTTCAAATACCCGTAAGCTTTTGAGCGTGTGTGAAAGTAATTGCCCGTCTTTTCTTGTAGAAACAGCTGACGAGCTTTATGGTATCACTCTCGGCTCTTACCAAAAAATCGGTCTCACTGCGGGTGCATCTACTCCCGCCGGTATTATAAAGGAGGTACTTGAAACCATGTCCGAAATTGTAAATGAGAACAAAATGATTGAGGAGGAAAAAGTGCTGGACTCTGCATCAGCTACTGAGGAATTCGATTTTGCAGCAGCTTTAGAGGAATCACTTAACAATATGAACAGCGACCAGAAAGTCGTTGGCACAGTAGTAAGTGTAAGCCCCACAGAGATACAGGTTGATATCGGCAGGAAGCAGACAGGCTATATTCCCTACAGCGAATACAGCAACGACCCCACAGCAGATCCCAAAGCTGAACTTAACATCGGCGATGCTCTTAACCTCATCATCATGAAAACAAACGATCAGGAAGGCGTTACAATGCTTTCCAAAAAACGCTACGATGCTATTGCAGCATGGGAAACAATTGTTGAAGCAGAAGGCTCCGACAAGATTCTTGAAGGCGTAGTTACAGAAGTTGTTCGCGGCGGCGTTATCGTCGTTTCCAACAATGCCCGCCTTTTCATTCCTGCATCTCTTGCGACTGCAAGCCGTAACGATAAGCTTGAAGATCTTGTTAATAAAACCGTCAGGTTCAAGGTTATTGAAGTTAACAAGCAGAGAAGAAGAGCAGTCGGTTCTATCCGCGCTGTCCTTAAAGAAGAAAGAAAAGCTGCTGAAGAGAAGTTCTGGGCAGAGGCTCAGGAGGGTGAAGTTCGTAAGGGCGTTGTTAAATCCCTTATGAAGTTCGGTGCTTTCGTTGATATCGGCGGCGTTGACGGTATGATTCATGTTTCAGAGCTTTCATGGAACAGAATTAAGGATCCTTCAGAGGTTGTAAGCGTTGGCGACGAGGTTGAGGTTACAATCAAATCTCTCAACCCTGAAAAGAAGCAGATAGCTCTCGGCTACAAAAAGCTCGAAGACAATCCTTGGGAAATCTTTAAATCAAAGTATTCTGTTGAGTCTGTTGCTGAGGTTGAAATCGCTAACTTCACCGATTTCGGTGCTTTTGCTCATATCATACCCGGTGTTGACGGTCTTATCCACATTTCTCAGATTGCCAACAAGAGAATTTCCAAGCCTGCTGATGTTCTCACTATCGGCGAAAAGGTTAATGCTATGATTACTGAAATCGACGATGAGAGAAAGAGAGTAAGCCTTTCAATCCGCGCACTTCTTCCTGTTGAAGAAGCAGCAGAAGAGGTTGCTGAAGAAGCAGCAGAAGAGGTTGCTGAAGAAGCAGCAGAAGAGGTTGCTTCCGAAGAATAATCATTAAATATAAATGCCGCCCATTCCCCTTTGGAGTGGGCGGTTTTTTAGAAAGGTGAGTTTAAGCTGTGTATTGTGATAAGTGCCGCCGTCAAAGTCCGGATAACTTCTCTAATTGTCCCTATTGCTCAGCACCCTTAAATGGTAATAAAAAGAAAAAGCCTGAAAGATTTGTCAGAAAAAAGAGCAATAATTTACATATATCCTTTAAAACCGCAATTACAACTCTTGCGGTTTTTGCGGGGATATTGGCGGTTGCCGCCGTGTTCACCGCCGTGCTCACAGGCTCTAAACCCGAAAGCGTTGTTAAGACTTTTGTCACAGCAATCAATACGGATGATGCTAATATGTATTATGAGCTTTATGACCAACAGCTCAAAGACTATAAAAAGCAGAATTGGTATTTCGGCGATGAAGAAACTTTTGCTGCAATGACCGAGCCGCTTATTAAAAGTACCGAGTTTTATACGGAAAAGTGCGGTGAGGATTTTAATTTGAAATATGAAATCACACAGGTTTCATATTATTCCGATGAAGAATTTCAAGCTCTCTGTGATACTCTTGGGGAAACCTACGGCTACACAAAGCTCCCCCAAAAAGCGGCAACCTTGCAGGTGACAGTTAACGTAAAAGGTGAAAAAGGCTCTTACACAAGTATATATACTGATTTTACCTGTATAAAAATCGGTGGGAAATGGTATATGTTTACCGTGTAAATACTATGTTTGAAAACTCGAAATTTGTAATATTTTGTATTTTATACAAAAATGTCGGGCTTTTGTAAAAAAATATTTGACAAATTAACAACGTTGTTGTATTATGATTTATATAACATAGTATTATGTTGGGTTTTTGAGGTGGTTTGTTGGAGACCAGAAATCAACAGGTTTATGCGACTTTCAGCAATGAAGAGCTTGTTAAACTTGCTCGCGGTGGTGATGAGCAGGCGCGTGCGGAGCTTTCCGCCCGTTTTCTCAACACAAAAGGCGCAGGTATCAGTGTTTCATACCTTGATTCGGACGATTTCGTTCAGGAGGGTATGATTGGTTTCCTCAGAGCTGTGGATACATATGATTTTTCAAAAGGCGTACCTTTTGAAGCCTATGCGTTCAGGTGTATGCAAAACAGCATCAAAACTGCTGCAGGTATTTCTAAAAAAGAGATTCCTATGGGCGGTGCGCAGGATTTTGCAGAAGAGGCTGATGTTAAGGAGGATCCCCTCCGTCAGATAATTGCGGGTGAACATTTTTCCGAGGTGCTGAATGCCTGTGAACTTTGTCTCTCGGATATCCAAAAAACCATTGTGTTTCTCAGAGCAGGCGGAATGTCTTATGAAGAAATAGGTGATAAGTTGGGCATTTCTCCTAAGACAGTGGATAATGCTCTCCAGCGTGCTCGCCGTAAATTAAGAAAAGTGCTGTCCGACTGAGGTCGGGTCACTATATATGTCCTCTTAGCTTAAAAGCAGAGCGTTGGTTAAACAAAGATGACGGTGCAAGACCGTCAGAGGGCGCATCATTTATCAAGTGAGGTAACAAAAAATGTACGAAGACAAAACACTCGTGTGCAAAGAGTGCGGTAATGAATTTGTTTTCACTGCCGGAGAACAGGAGTTCTACGCTGAAAAAGGTTTAGTTAACGAACCTAAGAGCTGTAAGGCTTGCCGCGATGCCCGTAAGCAGGCAGCAAGAGGTGGGCGTGAGAAATTCACAACAGTATGCGCAGAGTGCGGAGGCGTTGCAGAAGTTTATTTCAAACCCCGTGAGGATCGCCCCGTTTATTGCAGTGCTTGCTTCAGCAAGAAAAAAGAAGCAGAGGCTTAAAGCGTACGGGTGTACCCTGTCGCCTTAATACCCTATGGCTTGCGCCGTAGGGTTTTCTTTTTTTCTATTGAATTTGATTTTTCGATGTAGTATAATTTAATCAGTGATTTTTATTTCTTTCGGGAGGTTTTTATATGAGAAGAATTTTATCTCTCTTTCTTTCTCTTATTATGGTGTTAAGCATCTTTTCAGTTGCGGTTTCAGCTGAGGGAGAGAGCTTTGCTTCAGGTGAAATTTTCGTAAGCGAAGAAAGCAGCCTTTATTGGCAGATTGATTCTGAAGGCGGTATTCTTACTGTAAGCGGTAACGGTGAAATGCCGGTGCTTTCTGAAAAGCCTTGGGCAGAATACGCTTTTTCGTCTCTCGTGATCGAAAGCGGTATAACCGCTGTAAGCGAAGAAGCGTTTTTATATGAAACTGAGCTTGAAGAGGTCGTTCTTTCCGAAACAGTTGAAAAAATAGGTCAGCGTGCTTTTTACGGCTGTGAAAAGCTTGAAAAGGTTAGCTTTTCAAATACGGCAGAAGTCGGTGCAATGGCTTTTTACGGTTGCATAAATTATAAAGAAATAAATCTTCCCGAAACAGTTAATGTTATTGGTGAATATTCTTTCGGATATTTTTGTGATGAAACTATTGATGATGAGTTTGCAAAAATCGAGGGTGTTTCAATATCTTCCCATATCGGAACTGCCGCTGAAAGCTATGCAATTCAAAATGAAATTGCTTTTGCAGATACAACCGATTACGGAAAGTTTTTTGACTATGAAATGCTTACCGAAGAAAGCGCAGTTTTAACAAAATATAACGGTTGCCCGTCAACAACCGTTAAAATTCCTGCTGAAATAGAGGGTATAAAGGTTGTCGCTTTAGGTGGTTTTCTTTTTGAAAAAACTGATGTTGAGAATGTTTTTATACCTGCAAGTATTGAGGCTGTGTCAGATACTGCATTTGAAGGTGCGCGAGCGCTAAAGTGTATTACCGTTGAGGAAGGCGGTAATTATGCAAGCTTTGGCGGAGCTCTTTATAATAAAGAGCTTACCACGCTTATAAAATTCCCCGAGGGTGCCCAAGAAGTGGTTTTTGCCGAAACAGTTGAAGCTATTCATGAAAACTCATTCAGATATTCTTCATTAAAGACGGTTGAAATTCCGCAAAGCGTTTCAGCTATCGGTGAGTGGGCGTTTGCTTATTCCGATGTTGAAAAGGTAGTTCTTTCGGATGTTGAGATTATTCCTGATTGGTGCTTTGCAGGTTGTTCGGCGCTTTCAGAAATCGCTCTTCCTGAAACAGTTAAAGAAGTCGGTGAGAATGCTTTTTCGGGTTGCTCTGCCCTTACGGAAATTACACTTCCCGAAGGAATTGAAAAAATCGGCGCGAGTGCCTTCCACGGCACAGGAATAAACTCCGTAATTATTCCTCAAGGTGTTAACGTTATCGGTGAAAAGGCTTTCGGCTATTACAGCGAGGCAGATATCGAATTCGTAAAAAACGAAAGCTTTAAAATTTTCGGTAAAGCTCAGAGTATTGCTGAAAGCTATTCGGTTGAAAACGGCATTGATTTTACTGATGTTTCACCTGCGGCAACCGAAATGCTTTGCGCTTATGCAGGGAAAATTTGCATAACGGTTATTTGGAATGAATCGGCGGTGGCTGAGAGCTACACCCTTTACAGAAAAACCGCAAATACTGATTATGAAAAGGTTGCCGATTTAACAGATACTGTGTATTATGACTTTGACGTTTTAAACGGTGAAGAATATATTTATAACGTTGCTGTTGTTAAAAACGGGTTCAGCACTCTGAGCGGAAAAAGCGTTTCTGCTGAATTTGTAGTGCTCGATATCCCGAAGCTTGTAAGTGCAAAAGCTTCATCCAACGGCATAACAGTTAAATGGAATACCGTTAAAGGCTCACAAGGGTATATAGTTTACAGAAAAACCGAAAACAGCTCTTGGAAACAGATTGCCGACCTTTCCGGAGATGTTTCAAGCTTTAACGATACAACTGCCGCCGGCGGTACCGAATATACCTATACAGTAAAGGCTTATAGCGGTGTTCTTGAAAGCGGCTGTGATTATGAGGGCGTAAGTTCAATATATCTTAAAGTACCTACGGTAACGGTTGCAAATGCCGCAACGGGCGTTAAGGTATCCTGGAATAAGATAACGGGCGCATCGAAATATTATGTATACCGTAAAGCAAGCGGTGAAAAGAGCTGGAC
>CAZCQI010000007.1:0-32717 GCA_964500795.1 uncultured Eubacteriales bacterium | reverse complement strand
TTTTGTCAAGCATCAGAATTTCCTCGCTTTTTTAAGATTTTCTTCTTTATTTTCATAAGCGGTATTGACCGCTTTGTTTGATGAAGTTGATGCAATACCAACGTGCCACCAAGCACCGTAACCGTCCGTCATTGATTTGGGAAGCACCTTGATATCGATAAGAGTTGAAACAGTCTGTTTTTTACTGTCAATAAGAGCAGCTTCAAGCTCTTCCATGGTTTTTGCGGTATAGGTTTTAACACCGTAGCCGGAAGCACACTTTGCAAAATCTATAGGCATAAGCTCACCTAAAAGATTGCCGTTTTCATCACGCTTGCGGAATTCTGTTGCAAGGTTTCCTATACCGTTTGACATCTGCAGATTGTTGATGCAACCGAAGCCTGAGTTGTCAAAAAGAAGAACATTGATTTTCTTGTTTTCCTGAATTGATGTAACGAGCTCTGAGTGAAGCATAAGGTAGCTTCCGTCGCCGCAGAAAGCGTAAACCTCTCTGTCGGGAGCCGCCATTTTAGAGCCGAGAGCACCTGCAATTTCATAACCCATACAGGAGTAACCGTACTCCATATTGTAGGTATACAAACTGTCGGTAGTCCACATTCTCTGCATGCAACCGGGTAGCGAGCCTGCTGCCGCAACTGCTATTGCATCATCGTCAATTGTTTTTCTTATAAGTGCGAGAGCCGCGGTCTGAGTAATTGTTCCGCCGATTTTTTCAACAAATTCGGGGATGGTAGCCTCGTAACGAGCTTTAATAATCGGTTCAAAATCATCTGAGTAAGAATACTCGGAAAGTATTTTCATCTCTTTGTCCCACGCTGCTTTTGCATCTGCTATTTCTGTAGTATACAAGGTTTTGTAATCACCAATAGCAATGTCAAGTGCTTTGATACCTAATTTTGCATCGCAAACAGCTTTAACTGCCGAAAGCTTGTAAGCATCGAATCTGTCGGTATTTATCGTTATAAACTTTGCATCTGCTTTGAAAAGAGATTTTGAAGCAGTTGTAAAATCAGAGAAGCGAGTGCCGACACCGATAATAACATCGGCATCTTTTGCGATAATGTTAGCAGAAAGGTTACCTGTAACACCTACACCGCCGACATTAAGCGGATGTGAGGAAAGCACAGCGGATTTACCGCTTTGGGTTTCTGCAAAGGGGATATTGTGCTTTTCGCAGAATGCCTGAACAGCTTCGCCGGCTTCAGAATATCTTACACCGCCGCCTGCAATAAGAAGGGGCTTTTTTGCTGTTTTAAGAATTGCGGCAATATCGCTGATTTCATCATCAGCGGGAGCAATTCTTGTAATTCTATGTACTCTTTTCTCAAAGAAATAATCGGGGTAATCATAGCTTTCACCCTCAACGTCCTGGCAAAGAGCAATACAAACAGCACCCGTATTGGCGGTATCCGTGAGAACTCTCATAGCGTTTGTCATAGCTGACATAAGCTGTTCGGGGCGTACAATTCTGTCCCAATAACGGCAAACAGGCTTATAAGCATCGTTTGTGGTTATTGAAAGAGAGTTTGACTGTTCAAATTGCTGAAGAACAGGATCGGGCTGACGGCACGCGAATATGTCGGCAGGGAAAAGGAGGAGGGGAATGTTGTTAACGGTAGCCGTAGCCGCGGCAGTTATCATATTAGCGGCACCCGGACCGATGGATGAAGAACAGGCAATTATTTTTCGTCTGTTATTCTGTTTTGCAAAGCTTGCGGCAACGTGTGCCATACCTTGCTCGTTTTTACCCTGATAAACCTTAAGAGAGCCTCTGTTTTCATCGAGAGCCTGACCGAGACCGCAAACTATTCCGTGACCGAAAACAGTAAATATTCCGTCAACGAATTTTGTTTCAACTCCGTCAAAGGATACGTACTGATTGTCAAGGAATTTAACAAGCGCCTGGCCCATTGTCATAATAGGCATCTATAATCACTCCTATAATAAATTACTTATTTTGTAAGCCATTGGTGTTCTTCGGAAACAAATCTTGTTGTTTTAAGCCAAGGGTCGTTATCAAGATGGCGAACCATCCATATATAGCACATTTCATACCCGGGAGCAACAACCTGCTCGTGGTCTTTTCCGTCGGGGATATAAATTGCACTGCCTTGAACACTCTTAAATACATCGTCACCGACAAAAGCGGCACCGAAGCCTTGAGGTTTATCAAACTGATAATAATAAACTTCAGGCTGAGGATGATGGTGAGGGGGATAACTTGACCAGCGACCGGGTTGGTTGTAAACCTCGCCGAGAACCATATTTGAATACGGAGCGTTGTCGTGATCAAATACCGTTGAAACTATTCTGTAGCCTGCGCCGTCCCATTGATCCTTGCCGAAGTGCTGATAAAGAATCATATCGGGAGTGTAAAAAACAGGTGTAAAAATAATATCGTTGTCTGTTTGTTGAATAAGAATTTCGGTATCCTTATTTGCTTTTATCTTAACTTCTGTTTCTTTGGGAACATGTAAGCAGTAGGAAGCCTTGACAAAAGGATTTTCCCTTTTCATATTTTCTGTTTCTCCGTTCCAGGAAATATCGGCATCACCGCAAAGAATAAGAAAGGCTGTTTCGCAATTTTCATCATAAACAGAATACTCTTCGTTTTCGGCGAAACGCTTAACCTTTATGTTCATAAGCATATCGGCGTGCTTGCCGTTTGTTTCACAAACAATTCTTTCATTGTTTTCGTTGAATTCGAGTTTTTCAAACATATTTAAACCCCTTTAAACTTTATCATCAGTTAAAGCACCGCTTGAGCTGATGGGAATAGCCTCACCGAGATACGTGGGTTCAGGCTTTGCAATGCACCAGAAAAAGTCTTTTGTTCTTGCAAGAGCTTCTCTTGTGTTGTTGTAGGTTCTTACGAATATGTCATAATTATACATACCGTCAGCGGCAACACCGTATGCGTTGAGACCGAGCTTTCTCGCATCGTGTATGGCTCTGTATAAATGGTATTTCTGAGTTATTATAACAACAGTTTCAACCTCAAAAATATCGCGGGCGCGGTACATGGATTCATAAGTAGAAAAGCCTGCGTGATCCATAAATATTAAATCCGAGCTGATTCCGTTTTCTATGGCGTAGTCCTTCATAACGTTGACTTCGTCATATTCTTCTCTTCCGTGGTCACCGCTCATAAGGATACGGTCTGTGCAACCCGTAGCGTAAACCTCAAGGCATTTGCTCAGGCGTTCGTTAAGCATATGAGAGGGTGAATCTCCCCAGACACCTGCGCCCAGAACAAGGATGCAGTCAAATTCCATTTTGGCTGCTTCATCAACAGTCAGAATATACTTATTTGTGTATTCGAACATGTATGCGTTAATAAGTACGGGAATTTGTGCCGCAAGTAACCCGAGAAGAATAAAAACGCTGATAGCTCTTTTAAATTTCATAAAAGGTTTCAAAACGCTTTTTAATTTCACATTCATAATGCGTTATCCTCTGGCTACCATTTCGCCGTATTCTTCTTTTTCCTTCTTTATGAATTCTTTAACAGCATCTGCTGAGGGCATATCCTGTGAGCAGGCGTGGCTTGCAACGAGCATAGCCGCGGAGGCAGAGCCGAATTCCAGAGCGTCTATTATTTCCCAACCCTCTAAAAGACCGTAAAGAAAAGCCGAAGCGTAACCGTCGCCGCCGCCGAAGGATTTAAGAAGCTTAACGGGGAAGGGTTTGATATTGTAGCTTTCGCCGTCATTTGTGTAAGCGGTGGAGCCTTCCTTGCCGTGTTTAATAATAACGATTTTAGCACCCGCTTTGTGCCAATATTCAGCGCTTGTTTTATCAGTTCCGTCAAGACCGATGAGCTTTTCCGTTAAATCAAATTCCTCACGAGAGCCGAGAATAACATCGGCTTTAGCGGCAACCGTTGAGTAGTAGATAGAAATTTCATCGCTGTTTTTCCAATTGTATGCACGGTAGTCCACGTCAAAAATAACGGGGATATTGTTTTTCTTAGCAAGCATTGTTGCTTTGAGAGCGGCTTCTCTTGAGGGGCTCTCACAAAGCGCCGTACCCGAAATAAGCAAAGCTTTGGTTTGTTTAATATATTCTTCGTCAATATCATCAACAGAAAGCTTTAGGTCAGCCGCTTCGTTGCGGTACATAAGAATTGAACTTTCCGTTTCGGAACGAATCTCGGTAAATGTAAGACCGATTTTTTCACCGTTTGTGCAACGTGTGATATGAGAGCAATCGATGCCTTCGTTTTTAAAAAAATTTTCAACGAACGTTCCCAATTCATCATCGGAAACTTTAGCAAAAAAGCCGCATTTTTTACCGAGCCTTGAAAGACCTACCGCAATATTGGCAGGAGAGCCGCCCAAGTATCTCTTGAAGGTTGTACTTTCGGAAAGCGGACAATAATAGTCAGTGGGGTTTAAGTCAACCGCAACTCTGCCCAAAAGTATAAGATCATATTTTTTTGAACTGTCAAATTCTATGTATTTCATAAATAAGTACTCCTTATTTTAATTTTTCCATATTAAAAATTCTGATGTGCTTTTTAACATTTTCGTAAACGGCATCAGCCATAGCTTTCGATAGACCAAAATAATTTTTACCGCTTTCGGAGGATTCCTTTGCGGCGCGTGCTACCGAATCAAAGCTTGCAGTGGCAATGTTGATTTTTCTTACTCCGTTGCATATACATTCCTGAAAATCTTTGGGAGAAATTCCCGTTCCTCCGTGGAGGACCAAGGGCGTTTCACAGTTATCGGAAATAGCCTTGAGAACATCCAATCTGAGCTTTGGTGAAACAGGGTAGTTACCGTGGGCATTTCCTATAGCTACTGCAAGAGCATCAATACCGGTCCTTTTACAGAACTCGTCAGCGAGATTCGGGTCTGTGCATTGGATTGTATGAGCTTTTCCTCCGCCCTCATTACCGCCTACAACACCAAGCTCAGCCTCAACAGAGGCACCGTATTCTTCTGCTTTTTTTACCACTTTTTCGGTAAGTGCGATATTATCATCAAAAGAAAGGAGTGAACCGTCAAGCATTACGGATGTGAAGCCTAAATCAAGAGCAGTCTCAACAGTTTGGTAATTTAAGCCGTGGTCAAGATGAACACATATATCAACAGTGCTGTTTTCGGCAGCCGCTATCATCATAGGACCGATAAGCTTAAGGGGTGAAGTTGGCAGGCGTACCTCGGCTATTTGCAAAATTACGGGTGTGTTTGTTTCTTCGGCGGCATTTACCGCACCTATAATCATTTCCATATTACCGACAGAAAACGCACCGACGGCTTTTTTGTTGTCTTCAGCATTTTTCAGCAGTTCTTTTAAAGTAACAAGAGCCATAATTTTTCGCCTTTCCCAAATTGCATACAGATATAAATAATTTTACAACAAAGTAAGTAATAAATCAACAATAAATACCATTTTGTTTCTGTTTTTTATTAAACTTGTATTACATAAGTAATAAACGACACCGACAACCGCTCAATCTGCGTGAACGGTTGTCGGTGTCTGCGTAAAGTTATTGGCGTATTAACTTTATGTTCATATTATCACGCTTTGAAAAGAAAATCAAGAAAAATCCAATGGTGATATTACACAAAGTTTTCGGCAAAAATTTATGCAACCCTTTTTTACTGTCTATGAATTGCAATTTATAAAACGATGTGATAAAATCATACAGTAAATATGTGGAAAAGGGTGGGTTTATGCAGTATTTGTTTCTTTCTGTCGGTGTGGCTGTTACGGTACTTTTTCTTGTTTTCAGAAAAGCCACGGTGAACTTAAATGTTGCGCTGCTGAAAAGTGTTGCAAGTCTATTGTTTGTTTTTACGGCACTGTTCACTTTTATAAGTAATGCTTCTTGCCCGCCTTATATGGGTGCTTTTACCGTTGCAGGTGCGTGCCTCGGTATGTTGGGTGATATTTATCTTGATTTAAAATATGTTCATTCAAATGAAAGTCAAAAATACCTTTTTGCAGGCTTTGCTACCTTTGCCGTAGGTCATTTATTTTATTCGTTTTCACTTGTTACGGCGTATGGCTTAGAATTTAAGAATATTGTTTTTGCCCTTGTGGGCGCGGTTGTTTTAGGGGCTATCGTACCTCTCTCGGCTAAGCTTCTTCCCATTGATTACGGTAAATTTTTTAAAGTAACCACGGCATATATTTCCGTTATCGGCTTCACGGTAGGTCTCAGTCTCAGCTATGCGGTAACGGATACGTGTCTGCATACAATAATTTTCAGCGTTGCAATGATTTTCTTCCTTATTTCAGACGCTTTTCTTTCAGGGCTTTATTTCGGAAAAGAGGAAAAAGACAGAACTAATCGCCTTGCAATCATTCTGAATCATTTGTGCTATTATGCCGCGCAGTATATTATAGCAATTTCGCTTGTTTTTTACAGAGGTCAATAAATGTATACGGAAAAACTTTACTATAATGATGCCTATATAAATAACTTTAAAGCAAAGGTTCTTTTGTGCGAGCCTTGGGAAAAGCAGTTTTACGTTGTTCTTGATAAAACTGCGTTTTTTCCTGAGGGTGGCGGTCAAAAGGCTGATACGGGAAGCATCGGTACGGCAAGCGTTCTTGATGTTCAGGAAGAGAACGGTGTAATTAAGCATTTTACCGACCGAGAGCTTCAAACGGGTACTGAATACGAATGCCGAATAGATTGGGAAAAACGTTTTTCAAGGATGCAGAACCATAGTGGTGAGCATATTGTTTCGGGTATTGTTCACTCTCTTTACGGTTATGATAATGTTGGCTTTCATATGGAAGAGGAGTATGTTACCGTGGATTTTAACGGTGAACTTACCCGTGAACAGCTTGATGATATTGAAGAAAAAGCCAATTCTGTAATTTACCGTAACGAAGATATAATCTGTTATTTCCCAAATGAAAGCGAGCTTACAGGTCTTGACTATCGCAGTAAATTGGATTTGACAGAAAATGTGCGTCTTGTTAAAATAGGTGATACGGATTTATGTGCCTGTTGCGCCCCTCACGTTTTAAAAACAGGAGAGATCGGTGTTATTAAAATCCTTGATTTTATGCGCCACAGAGGCGGCGTGCGTATTGTTATGAAAAGCGGATATAACGCTCTTCATGATTACCGTGAAAAATACGGGAGTGTTTATGCGGTTTCAAATCTTTTGTCGGCAAAGCAACAAGAGATCGCAGTTTTTGTTGAACGGCTTATGAATGAGAACGATTCTCTGAAAAGGTCTTTTTATGAATTTAAACAAAAAACAGCCGAAGCAGATAAAGAAAATCTTGTGTTTAATAATGATATTTCTTATTTTATTACAACTTGCTACGATGCGGATATGATGAGAACACTCACAAATTACGGTATGACTGTATCTGAGCTTTGCGTTGTTTTTTCCGGTAACGACGAAGACGGATATGCATATATTGCAGGAAGCAGTTCCCTTGATATGAGGTCTGTTGCTAAGAAAATCAATTCTGCTCTTAACGGCAGAGGCGGCGGCAGAGACACAATGATACAAGGTAAGGCTTCCGCTTCAAAAACAGAAATAACTGATTTTATCAGTGATATACATACGGGAGATTTTTAAAATGGCAGTTGATTATTCCCAAAAACCTGCGCGGGGCTCACAGCCTTCGCCCGACCACATTTTTATAAGCTTTAACGGTGACCCGAAAACATCTATGACCGTTACCTGGAGAACATCCGTTGATGCAACAAACGGTTATGCGCTTTGCAGAAAAGACGGAACTGATAATTATATCCGTTATGATGCCGAAACTGATGTTTTTGAAAGTGATATAGATATCAGTAATATGTTTTGGGCGCATATGACAGGTCTTGAGCCCGGTACTAAATATTACTATACTGTCGGTAACAATGAGTACCGCAGTGAGGAATATTATTTTGAAACCGAGAAAGAAAACGCAGAAAGCTTTAAATTTATTTGTGTTTCCGACCAACAGTCGGGTGAACCCCACGATTTGCCTGATTATTCCTCTTTTAATGAGTTCCTGAATAAAGTTCTCGAGGAAAATCCGGATACCAAATTCATCCTTACAGGCGGTGATAATACCGATTGCGGTCAGCATGAGGTTCAATGGAACGGTGCGTTTTCAGGTCTTAAAGGCATTGTTGAGCATATTCCGTTTATGATGACATTGGGTAACCACGATAACAGAGGCTTTAAAGATTATAAAAACGGTATCGGCAGATATTATTCGGAGCCTGCCGAGTTCTTCGGAAAGCAGTTCAGGGGCTCTTATCCCTATAACGGCCCCGAAGGCTGGAAAACAGAAAATTATGCTTTCGATTACGGTAACGCCCATTTTAATGTTCTCGGTGTAAACGGTCCCGAGGATGTTAATGAGTGGCTCAAAGCTGATGTCCCTGTGTCGGATAAGGCATGGAAATTCGGTTCGTACCATTTTCCTATATATTACACAGGCCCTGAACTTGCCAATGATGATGCTTACCCCATGATGCGCGAGGGCGTTGAGCTTCTTGATATCATCTTTTCAGGACATGAACATAATTTCTCAAGAAGCTTTCCCATAAAAAATGAATCTCTTTATGACAGACCTTCACAGGGTACAATCCACTATGAACTCGGTAACAGTAACTATAACCCTCCGGGAACTGCTACCGTCAAAAAGGTTTGGCACGCTGCATATTTTCCTCAGGCTGAGCTTGTTGCCGCTGTTGCAATTGTTGAAGTTTTCAAGGACAAGGTTATCCTCACATCAAAGCTCAATGACGGCAGAATTATTGATAAATGTATAATAGATAAAAAGAATGATCAAATTCTGCCTTATGCTGTTGCGCCATATTACAGACGTCCCCGTGTGTTCTATAAGGGAGCTGATTTAGGACTTGGGCAAAGAGAGCTTTTCCCCGAGCAGAAAGACGGCATTTGGTATGCACCTCTCGGAGTGATGTTCAGCGCAATTTGCGGTGAGGTTATCAAGGAAAAAGGAAAAATCACATTGGGAATTTACGGCAAAAAAGCAACATTTATCGAAAATTCCGATATAGCCATAACCTCGGACGGCGAAGTAAAGCTTGTTGCTCCCGTTTATCGCGGTAACAGAGGTCAGCTTTATATTCCTGTTGAAGCCGTCGTTGAGTGTTTCGAAATGAAATGGAATTATGCTGAAAGAAATAATTTTATTTCGATTGAGCATGTATCTGAAGATATACCCTGTACGGAGCAGCCTTAAGTATGAAGAATTTAATTGAAAAACTGCCTATTACCGATTCAGGAAAATATGAGCTTTATCACTCAGGTGAGGGATGCGACCTTGCCTTGTTTAAAGATGCTTCCTATGAAATGTTTTTAAATATAGCCGAAGAACTGTGCAGAGGTACTTTTGAGCTTGTTAATGAAAACAAAATTGAAAATAATTACTTTAAGTTCTTTACGGGCGAGAATCTTGCCGTATCTTTAGGTTATTATGAGTGCGATAAAACAATAAGGCTTATTGTTGATGTAAACAGAAATTTTCCGCCTTTTGCACCTGAATCATCATTAAACAGAAGGTCAAAAACAACTCTTTGGCAGTTTGAGGTTGACCATTCTCTCATTGACTGCGGAATGTGTTACATTATCAGAACTCAAACAGGTGCGTTTTTCATTATTGACAGTGCCCATACTTATTCAATAAATGACGGTGAACGTATTCATGATTTTCTCCGTGAGCGTACGCCGGCAGGCGAAAAGATACGTATTGCAGGTTGGTTTTTCTCCCACGGTCACGAGGATCATATTGCTCAGTTTATGAATTTTATTGAGTATTACTCCGACGATGCCGTAATTGATAGTCTGTATTTCAATTTTGCACCTATTGACCACAGGGACGGCGGCGATTGGATGGAATCTCACCGCGGTTACTATGAACTGTTTGATAAAGTTCTTGAAAACCATCCCGAGGTTCCTGTTGTAAGGCTTCACACGGGGCAAACGTTTTATATTGATAACCTCAAAATTGATGTTCTTTGTTCCCACGAGGATGTTTTCCCCAACGATAACAGCAACTATAACGATTCTTCGGTGGTTCTTATGTTAACCGCCGAGAACACTAAGGTTATGTTGCCGGGGGATGCAGGTCACGAAGAAAGCTATATCCTTGAAGCACGCTATCCCGAATATCTTAAAGCTGATATTGTACAGCAGGCTCACCACGGTCATTTCGGTACAACTGATAATTTTTACCGCCTTGTGGATGCAAGTATTGCTCTTTTCCCTGTAACCCAAATCAAGTTTGACGAAGAGCTTGACCATTGGAGTGCAAACAGAGCTTCAATAGATATTGCCGACGAGTATTATATTGCATCAAACGGCACTGTTGAAATTGATTTGCCCTATAAAAAGGGTGAGGTAAAGGTTTGCCCGGATGAAACCTTTGAGAGCTTCAGAGGCGTTTATGATTTATGGGCTTATGAATATACTCCCGAATATAAAGAAAAGCTCTATAAGGAATACCTCGCCCGCGGAGGTAAGCCTTTAGATGAGTACAAAGACGGATTTTAATTATGGAAATTGAATATACCCTTATTCGCTCGAAACGTAAAACCTTGGCAATTCAGGTTGACTCTGACTGCCAAATTACCGTAAGAGCACCTTTAACTCTTTCTCAAAAAGAAATAGATAAATTTATTCTTCAAAAGAAAGCGTGGCTCGAAAAGGCGGTTGCTTCGCAAAAGGAGAGAGCATCAAATAAAAAGGAATATTCAGATGAGGATATTAAAAATCTCCGTGAAAACGCAAAAAGAATCATTCCTCAGAAGGTCGACTATTTCTCAAAAATTATGGGAGTTGAGCCGAGTAACGTGAAAATCAATTTAGCAAAAAAGCGTTACGGCTCATGTTCGGATAAAAACAGCCTTAACTTTTCACTTTATCTTATGGATAAGGATGAACGCTTTATTGACTATGTTGTGGTTCACGAGCTGGCGCATATTAAGCACCATAATCACAGCAGGGAGTTTTACGCATTTATTGAAAAAATTCTTCCTGATTACAAGGATAGAATAAAACTTGAAAAAAACTAACGGAGGTTATTATTATGGGAACAACTGTTGTTTCAAAGCTTTTAACCGGTATTATTAAAGCTCACGGCAGAATGAGTTTTGAAAGTAAGCCTTTAAAAAAATTGAAAGATACCAAAGTCGATTTTATAAAAGAGGCGAAATCCGAAAAATTCACGGTCGGTTTCGGTAAAGCAATTATGCTTCCCGATGATATTGATAAAAAGAAATATTACATAGCCGGCTACGGTGAAAATAACCCTGCAAAGGGCGTTATTGACCCTCAGTATGCCCACGCCGTATGGATTGACGACAACAGCGGCAGGGGAGGCGTTTTGCTTATTTCTCTCGATGTTGTGGGTCTTCTTAACAAAGATGTTTTAAAAATCAGGAAAATGCTTTCTGATTTTTCAAAGACAAGCGGATGCAGAAAAATAGATGTTGTTTCTACCCATAACCACGCAGGTATTGATACTATGGGTATATGGGGTCCTCTTCCTTTCAGCGGCAAGGATGAAAAGTTTATGAAAATACTTTTCAGCGCCGTAAAGCAAGCGGCTTTTGACGCTTATAAGAGCAGAAAAGAGGGAGAGCTTTTCCTCGGTACGGTTGAAGTTCCGGATATGCAGGAGGATATTAGAACACCCATTGTATATTCGAAAACTCTTACCCGTTTTCGTTTCGTTCCCGATGACGGCAGTAACGAAACATGGATTTTGAACTTCGCTTCCCATTCGGAGTCTCTTCAGGGCTGTAACCACCTTGTAAGTGCTGATTTTCCTTGCTACCTTCGTGAAAGAATAAAAATAAAAACCGAGGCTGATGTTTTATATACCGTGGGTGCCATCGGCGGTATGATAAGTATGGATATTCCCGAAGAGGGCAGACTCAGAAAAGAACACCGCCTTATTGAATCTACCCGTAATATCGGGTATAAGCTGGCTGATTATGCAATTTCAATCAGCAATGACACAAAAATTGCTCCCTTAGTGAATTTTGCAACGAAGGATTTTTATTCCGACGTTGATAACACCGTTTTAACACTTGCTTGCGAAATCGGTCTTTTAACGGCTGATAAATACGCAACTGCGCAAGCACCCAATTTCTGGAAACTTAAAACGGAGATTACCTATTACGAAATCGGCGGTAAGAAAATTCTTCTTTTGCCCTGTGAGATTTTCCCCGAGCTTGTTTTCGGCGGTGCTTTAAGCTCGGAAGAATCCGCAACAGGAAAAGGTTCCGAAGTAAATCCGCCACTTCTGTGTGATATCGTTGACGATAAAGAAATTCTTGTTTTCGGTCTTGCGAATGATGAATTGGGTTATGTTTTGCCGCCAAACGATTTTCTCCTTAACGAAAAATCGCCCTATCTTGATAAAGCCATTGACAAATTCGGCAGGCGTCATTATGAGGAGACAAATTCAATGGGTCCCAATATCTCAAAAGAAATTGCAGATGCGGTTAAAAACATTATTGAATCAGTAAAAAAATAACGTAATATTAAAGGAGCTTGCAAAAAGCAGGCTCCTTTAATTTACAGTCAATTTTCTATTTGTATTTTTCACATTCGGCAACAGCGAGCCTGTCGCATCTCTCGTTTTCCGGGTGCTCGTTATGACCTTTTACCCAATTAAAGGTTACATTATGTTTTTCGAGGAGTAAAAGTAATTCGCCCCATAAATCGGGGTTAAGTGCAGGTTTTTTATCCGCTTTTCTCCAACCGTTCTTTTTCCAGGAATAAACCCAACCCTTGGTAACGGATTCATAAACATATTTCGAGTCTGTTGTAACAGTAACCTCGCAAGGGTATTTAAGTGCTTTTAAAGCCGATATAACGGCTGTAAGCTCCATTCTGTTGTTGGTTGTGTTCTTTTCGCCGCCGCTTAACTCTTTTTCGGTTCCGTTACATCTTAAAATTGCACCCCAACCGCCTGGACCGGGGTTGCCGCTGCATGCACCGTCTGTAAAAATTTCAACCTTTTTCATTGTGTAATCCTTTATATTTTTTATGATTTAATTTATTCTATCACATTCAGACATTATTTTAAAGACTAAAATTGAATTGTTTTCGTAATAATAGCTTTTGGTTGCGGTTATAATTTTAACGGTGTTTTATATGATAGTTATTTCCCTTGAATCAAAGAAGAAAAATTCAGCGTCAGAGTTTTTGCGAATAAATTCCTTTGCCTGTTTACCTGTCCTTTCAGAGTCGCTTGCGTTTTATCAGCATAAAAATTTCTTCGATTTGCCTGTGGGCAGATTTTTTTTACTCACAGATGACGGCGTTGCTTGTACTTCCGATAAAATTTTTCATACAGTATCCCCAAAAGAATTGGAAAAATTTGTTTTTAATGCAGAGGAAGAAGAACCTGTTTTAGTTTATAAAAATAATTTCTATTTTGATTGCTCTTTTTCGAATATATTAAATAACCATTTAAAAACCGATGAGGATGTTACTCTCATAAGAGGAGAAAATTCAGACAGCGCTTTTGCAGTGCTTTATAAGCTCAGGGAGTTGAAAAGGGAACTTTCGGTTTCAGGTGATGCAATTGAATGTTTTGAAAATATATTTCGTAACAGCCATGCTTCGGTTACGGCTTCGGGATATGTTAAGGAAATTAACAGCGTTTTTGACTATAAAGAATTGCTGGGGGATTTGATAAATTTAAAAACATCCCTGAAGCCGCCATGTGTGGCTGAGGGTGTTTATGCATCCGAGTCGGTTCCCAAAGGGGATTTTATTATAATACCGCCTGTATTTTTCGATGAAGGTGTTCAAATTGAAAAAGGGGCGGTTATCGGACCGAATACGGTTATAATGGGCAATAGCCTGATTTCATCTGATACCCATATTGCAGATTCGGTCATTATGAACGGAGTGTATATTTCCTCCGATTGCTATGTAGAGGGTTCTGTTTGCTGCAGTGATGTGTCTGTCAGACGCTCTTCGGCAGTATTTTCCGGCAGTGTTCTTGGGTATAACAGTGTTATCGATGAGGATTGTTCAATTGAAAGCGGTTCTCTTATCAGACCTTATGTTCGCGTTGAGTTAAACGTAAAATCACCCTTTGACAGTAAGATTTTTGAAAGCGGTACGGAATTTCAGGGGCTTCTGCCGGAGAAAGCCGCACTTTTGGGTTCTGCCTTGGGTGCGGTTTTCCCGAAGGCTTCGGTTTGTATCGCATCCGACGGTGAAGCTAATTCGCAGGCATTGAAGTTGGCAGTTATAAGCGGATTGATGTCAACGGGTGCCGATTGTGTTGATATAGGCAGTATATATAACTCCGCCGTTTTGTTTTCAATGTCATTTTGTGAGCTTGATTTTGGTATTTTTATCAGTGGCAAGGGTGGAGGTACAGATATAAAAATATATGAAAAAAACGCTAAGCCGTTGTCGCGCAGTAACTATTTTAATATTATTTCTGCCGCTAATTCGGGGGATATTAAAAGATGCAGCTACGGTGAATGTAAAACGGTTCATCAAATGAAGGGCTTGAGTAATATGTATGTCCGTGAAATCAGCGGATGGTTTACTTCAACCTTAAAGTATTTTCCCGTTTTTTCTTCAACTAACAGCAGAATACTGAAAATTACCGAAGATATTGTGAGAAAAATCGGAGTGAATGATTTATATAAATGCGAAATCAATTTTTTTATAAATGAGGAGGGAACAAATCTTTTATGTGAATACGGAAGAGAAAAAATTCCTCACAGAAAGCTGTTCGCAGCAGTATTGAAAAATGAGGTTGAAAACACAGAGTTTGTTTCAATGATGTTAAGGAATTTTCGTGACGATAATTCTGAATCCTCATGCGAAATAATAAATAAGCTTTGGCAGTACGATGCAGTATTTTTAGCATTTAAAATTCTTCTGATTCTCAATAACTGTGAAGAAAATCTCTCGGAGCTTATAAAAGCACTTCCGGAATTTTATGTGGCAGAAAAGGTTGTTGATTTACCTTTGAGGTCGGGCAATTTAAGTAAAAAACTCGGTAAGCTCGGTAAGCAAATTAAAAGCAGAAACGGAGAATTGGAAATATCAGGCGAAAGCGAATTTCTTACTCTGAGAAAAAATCGTCAAAATAACGCAGTACGACTTGTTGCAAAAGCCTTTTCTGCAGAAGCGGCAGAGGAGCTTTTAGCGGAAATTGAGCAAATCATAGGCGAAAAGTAAGGCTTACGCATAGGCGAAAAGTAAGGCTTACGCGCACTTGACATTGAAGCAAAATAATAGTAGAATATTAAACTGATAAATTAGGTTACTATGCCGTCTTGTTTCTGACGGCAATTACATATACTTTTTATATAAGACCAACAAATTGTTTTCAGGAGAAAATTATGCAAAAAGAAAATAAGAAAAAAACTTCTCAAGCAGCTTCTGATTTTCAAAACTCTAAGAAAAAAAGCGGTCAGACTGCAAAACAGAAGTACCAAAAGCAAAACTCTAAATCATTAAATACAGATATTCAGAGTAAAAACACAAAAAACAATAAACAGCCTAAGGGCTCAAAGAAAAACGAAAGCCGTGCCCCTGCTTCTCAGCGTAACGGGAACGGCAAAAAAGCACCTAAATACTCAAAAATTACACCTCCGGCAAAGTCAGAGCCTGTTAAAATTTCATTTTTAGGCGGTATCAACGAAGTCGGTAAAAATATGACCTGCTACGAATACGGCAAATCTATGCTTATAGTTGATTGCGGGCTTGCTTTCCCTGAGTCAGACCAGCTCGGTGTTGATTTCGTAATTCCGGATTTCACTTATGTTGAGCGAAACATTGATAAGATAAAGGGCATTGTTATCACCCACGGTCACGAGGATCATATCGGCGGGCTTTGCTATCTTTTGAAAAAAGCCAATATCCCTGTTTATGCAACTCTTCTTACCGCCGGTCTTATTAACGGTAAATTGGAGGAACACAGCCTTGAGCACGAGGTTGATATTCATATTGTAAAAGCAGGCGATACCGTTAAACTCGGTGATTTTGAGGTGGAGTTCATTAAGGTTAACCACTCCATTCCCGATGCAGTTGCTCTTGCCGTAAAGACCGAGGGCGGCACTGTTATCCAGACAGGTGACTTTAAAATAGATACAAACCCCGTAGACGGCAGTATAATTGCTCTTTCAAGATTTGCTGAGCTTGGTAACGAAGGTGTTTTATGCCTTCTTTCCGATTCCACGAATGCCGAGCAACCCGGATATTCTCAAAGTGAGAGCAAGGTAGGTGAAACCTTCCGTAACCTGTTTACTCAGGCGGGGGACAGAAGAATTATAATTGCTACCTTTGCTTCAAATATCCACAGAGTTCAGCAGATAATTGATATAGCCGAGCAAACAGGCAGAAAGGTAGCACTTTCCGGCAGAAGCCTTGAAAACGTTGTTTCAATAGCCTCGGAGCTTGGATATATGAATATTCACGAAGGTACCCTTATCGGTATTGACGAGATAAAAAAATATTCAGACGATCGTCTTGTTATTGTTACAACAGGCAGTCAGGGAGAGCCTATGTCTGCTCTTTCAAGGATGGCTTCGGGTAACCACCGTAAAGTCACCGTAGGTTTTAATGATTGCGTTATAATTTCTGCGCGTCCCATTCCGGGTAACGAAAAAACCGTTTATCGTGTCATAAACGATTTGCTTAAATTGGGCGCAAGGGTTATTTATGAGAAAATGTACGATGTTCACGTTTCGGGTCACGCCTGTCAGGAAGAGCTTAAAATAATGCTTTCCCTTGTTAAGCCGAAGTACTTTATTCCCGTTCACGGTGAGCAAAAGCATTTAAGATACCACGCAAGGCTTGCCGAAAGCGTAGGAATTCCTCATGATAATATTTTAATTGCCGATAACGGCTACGAAGTTTCCGTTTCCGATAAAAACATAACAGTTTCGGGTACTGTTGCCAACGGCAAGGTTTATGTTGACGGATACGGTGTAGGAGATGTAGGCGCAAGAGTTATGAAGGAGCGTTTGCATTTGGGTCAGGACGGTGTTATCATTATCGCCGCAACTATCGATGCCGCTTCAGGTGAGCTTTTGAGCGGTCCCGAGGTAATATCCCGCGGTTTTGTTTATGTTAAAGAAGCGGAGCTTCTTATGAATGAGGCTGTTAAGGTTTCTATGCGAGTTATTGACAGCTTCCCCCCATACAGCTTTGATATAAATGCCATGAACACAAAAATCAGGGATGAAATTTCCCGTCTTATGTATGAAAGAACAAAACGCAGTCCTATGATTCTGCCTGTTTTGTTGGAAGTTTAATTGGAGGAGTATCTCAATGAAAAAGCCTTTAGCTTTGTTTTATCAGAACCCCGCGGGTTTTACCGCGGCTCTGATACTTTTGGTTTTTTCGGGGATTGGTTTCGGTCTTGAATGGAAATATGCTTATATTTTCCTTGCGGCGTTTGCGGTTGTTTTGGTAATTGATATTTTTTATTCTGTTACATTTTTCAAAGCAACTCTCAAATATGTTAAGCAGGTTAATAAATCCCTTTCGGGTGAAAACACCGCAGCAGTTGACAGCTTTCCGTTGCCTTGCGTTATGTGTGATATGAAAGGGCGCATAGTGTGGTATAATTCTACATTTGCCGATTCTATAGTCCCCGAAAAGAAAAAACTTAATATGACATACTTTTTACCTGATTTCTCTTACAGCAAATATGCCGCTTTAAAATCGACTAATGCCGAATTTGCCGGTAAAAAATATACTGCTTTTATTACAAAGGTAAAAAGTGTTTCTCAGCCGATGCTTTGCTTCTATTTCTTCGATGATACATACTTAAAGGAGACGGAAGCTGAATACATTGAGTCACGACCCTTCGTTATGCTGATTCTTATTGATAATATAGAACAGCTTTCCCGTCAGCTTACGGACAGTAAATTTGCTCTCGTTTCAAGCGGTATTGAAAGCAAGATAGAAAAGTGGCTCGAAAACGAAAAATTGATTTTAAAGAAAAACAGTAACGGTAGTTTTTTTGTTATCGGTGAAAAGCGCAATCTTGACAATCTTTCGCTTAATAAGTTCTCCGTTCTCAGCGAAGTTCGTAATTATAAATTCAATAACACACCGGTGCATGCAACGCTTTCAATAGGTGTCGGCTCAGGGGTTAACTTTGCAGAGTGTGAAATAAGAGCAAAAAAAGCTCTTGAAATGTCTCTCGGCAGGGGCGGTGACCAAGCTGCCATTTATACGGATAACGGTTATGTTTATTACGGGGGAATGTCCAACCGTAATAACGATAATTCAAGAGTGTCACCCCGTCAAACTGCCGCAAACCTCTCTATGCTCATTAAAAAGCACAAGAGAGTTATAATCGTCGGTCATAAATTTTCCGATTATGATGCAGTAGGTGCGGCAATGGGCATTTGCTTTTTTGCGGAAGCAAACGGCGTTCCCGCGTTTGTTGCCCTTGACAGTAAAACAACTCTTTCGGCGCCTCTCGTTACTCTTTCACGGGAATACGGCTTCGATAGCTTCGTTTCTCACGAAGAAGCTCTTGAAATTTGTGACGGTGATGCGGCTTTGGTTGTTGTTGATACCCATAGGCTTTTTCTCGTTGATTGCCCCGAACTCTATAAGCAGGCGGGGGCGAGAGTAGTCATAGACCATCACCGCCGTTCTGATGATTTTATAAATGATTCCGATATTTTTTATCACAGACCTTCTGCCTCTTCCACCTGCGAAATGGTAGCAGAGCTTATAGAATACTCAACCATTACCGATACACTGCCTTCCGTTATTTCAACTGCTCTTCTTTCGGGAATTGTGCTTGATACTAAGGATTATGTTCTCAGAACCTCTCAGCGTACCTTTGAGGCGGCGGCATTTTTAAGAGAATGTGATGCGGATACCGTTGCAGTAAAAAAGCTTTTCGCCGTAAATACTGATATGATTGCCCTTAAAAATGATATAATCAATGACGGCGAGATATATAACGGCTGTATGATTGCCGCGACCGACAGTTTAAACACAGATATTCGTATCATTACTTCAAAAGCAGTTGATGAAATGCTGAGTATTGAGGGTGTAACTGCTTCCTTTGTTATCTACAACATCAGCGAAAACTGTGTGCAGATTTCAGCCCGTTCGTTAGGTGAGGAGAACGTTCAACTCATAATGGAGCGTCTCGGTGGCGGTGGTCACAGCACCATGGCTGCGGCACAGCTTAAAGATTGTGATACTCAAAAAGCAAAAGCAATGCTCATAAAAGCGACAGACGAATATTTTCTTAATAAATAATCATTCCATAGGAGGTACAAGTTATGGAAGTTATATTAAAAAGTGATGTTAAAGGACTCGGGAAAAAAGGCGAAAAAGCTAATGTTTCCGACGGCTACGCAAGAAACTTTTTGTTTCCTCGCGGACTTGCCGCGGAAGCTAATGCTCAGCTGATTTCCGAAATGAAAAATAAGCAGTCCTCCGAGCAATACCGAGCCGAAGAAGAGCTTAAAGCAGCAAAAAGGAACGCTGAAGCAATCAGCGGTAAGACTGTTGTAATGAAAGCGAAAGGCGGCGCAAACGGTAAGCTTTTCGGTTCTGTTACCGCCAAGGAAATTGCAGTGGCTGTTTCTAAGGAATTCAATGTCAGCGTAGATAAACGCAAGATAGCAGTTGATGATATCAAAGCATTCGGTACTTATAATGCCGAAGTTAAGCTCCATCCCAAGGTGACGGCTTCCTTTAAGGTGCAAATAACAGAAGCATAAGAGGATTTTATTATGGCTAATAAAAACAGCACAATTGATTTTGATAAATTTGAACTGCCTTACAGCCTCGAAACCGAGCAGGCGGTAATCGGTTCAATTCTCATAAATCCCGAGTGTGTCAGCGTTGTGCTTTCTCAGGTTAAGGCGGAATATTTTTATTTACCCCAGCATAAGGCGATTATGGATGCCGTGGTTATTCTTGATACTCTCGGCTCAAGAATAGATGCTTTGACTATTCTTGATAAAATCAGCAGTAACGGCGTTTTTGACGATGAAAGCGGAAAAAACTATCTCTTTCAGATGGCGCAGATCGTTCCGTCGGCAGCCAATGTTGAAAACTACTGTAAAATAGTAAGGGAAAAATATTTTCTTCGTTCTCTTATCGAGATTTCGAGGGAGACAATTGATTCCGCTCTTGACGGCAGTGCTGAGGCTGACAAGCTCCTTGATTCGGCAGAGCAGAAAATTTACGATATAAGAAAAGGTAAAACAACAGGCTCGCTTCAAAGACTCAGTGACGTTATTTCGGCTGAGGTTTATCCGAATCTTGTTAAAATAACCTCCGATAATGCCGATGAATACAAGGGTATACCAACAGGCTTTTCTAAGCTTGATGAAATTACATCCGGTCTCAACCGTTCCGATCTGGTTCTTATAGGCGCCCGACCTGCCATGGGTAAAACGAGCTTTGCTCTGAATATCGCTCGCAACGTTGCTATGACAGGTAAAAAGGTTATTTTCTTTTCTTTGGAGATGTCAAACGAACAGCTCGCAAGCCGTGTTCTTTCTACAGAAGCACGTGTTGAAAGTAATAAATTCCGTTCGGGTAATATTTCCTCCGATGAATGGGTTCGTCTTGCGGAAGCAACCGACAGGCTTACAAAGTGTAACCTCTATTTTGATGATACCGCCTCCATTACCGTTCCCGAAATAAAATCAAAGGTTAAACGTGTAAAAGATGTGGATTGCATTTTTATTGATTACTTAGGTCTTATGGAATCGGCAAAGAGAAAGGAAAACCGCGTGCAAGAGGTTACTGAAATTACCAGAAGCCTTAAAATGCTTGCAAAGGATATGAAAATCCCTGTTGTTGTGTGCGCTCAGCTTTCCCGAGGTCCCGAAAAGAACGGCAAAGCATCAAACAGACCGATGCTTTCGGATCTTCGTGACTCGGGTTCTATCGAGCAGGATGCCGATATTGTTATGATGCTTTACCGCGAAGGCTATTATAAAGGCAGTTCTCAAAACGCCGATGAAATAGATATGACAAAGGCTGATGTTGATGTTGCTAAAAACAGACACGGCTCTACGGAAAGAATTCAGCTTCATTGGGATGCTCAATACACACTCTTCTCAACCTTGGAGTACAGAGATGAATAATTTTACCGAAAACGTAAAGCGGAAATTTCTTAAAACTGCTGAAAAATATGGGATGTTTCTCGATGCTGATAATGTAGTTGTAGGTTTCTCGGGCGGTGCAGATTCGGTTTGCTTGCTTCATTTGCTTAACAGCTTTAAAGATTTCTTTAATATAAATCTCATTGCAGTTCACATAAATCACGGAATTCGCGGTGAAGAAGCCTTGCGTGATGCTGAATTCGCAAAAAGCTTTTGTGATAAATACGGAATTACATTTTATTTACATAATGCTGATTGCATTGCACTTTCAAAAGAACGAGGGGAAACCCTTGAAGAGTGCGGTAGGCGAGTGAGGTATGGGTGCTTTAATTCTCACTGTACCGATTATTCAAAAATCGCAACTGCACATAATGCAAATGACAATGCCGAAACGGTTATTTTAAATCTTACAAGGGGAGCCTCCTTAAAAGGTATATGTGGGATTCCCCCTGTAAGAGGTAATATTGTAAGACCGTTGATAAACTGTTCAAGAACGGAAATTGAAGGCTATTGCGATGAAAATCAGCTTATGTTTGTTACAGACAGCACCAATCTCTGTGACGATTACACCAGAAATAAAATAAGGCACAGTGTTTTACCTGTGCTTTCTCAGATAAATCCCGCTTTTGTCGATGCCGTGGGAAGCTTTACTCAAAGCGTATCCGATTCTTATTCTTATATTTCCGCTGAAGCAGAAAAGGCTCTTAAGCTTTCCGAAATTGAAGAAGAAGTATATAATGCCGAATACCTCACAACGCTTAATAAAGCTGTTACTTGTCAGGCACTTGTAACTGCTTATGACAAGCTCGGGAAAAAAACGCTTGACAGTAAAAAAATTAACGGTTTATACGAGCTTTTGCGAAAGGGCGGAAGATTACAGCTGTTCGGCAACACCTTTGCGGAGGTAAAAAAAGGTAAACTGAGATTTTATGAAAATGAAAGTTCGGATTTTTCTCGCGAAATTGAAATAGATAAAATACCTTTTGTTGCCGATTTCGGAAGTTATTGTATAAATATTTCGAAATATGTTAATAATTGTTCAAAAAAAGTTCATCATTTGGTATTGGATAATCTTATTGACTGTGATAAAATAGATGGGAAAATTTTCCTCAGAACAAGACGTGCAGGGGATGAATTTTCCTTTTCAAAAAGAAAAATAACGAAAACGCTGAAGAAGCTTTTTAACGAAACCGATGTGCCGATTGAAAAAAGAAATAAAATTCCCGTGCTTTGTGACGAAAGCGGTGTTGTGTGGGTGTATGGATTCGGAGTGAATGCAAGATGCCGCGTTTCAGAAGAATCCGTTAATATTATTTTAGTTAGGGGAAATGATAAATGATAGGTAAGAAAATGTACGATGACATTGAAAAAGTTCTCATATCTGAGGATGAACTGCAAGTCATCGTTAAAAGCTTGGGCGCTAAAATCAGTGTGGATTACAAGGACAAGGATTTGCTCCTCGTAAGTGTGCTGAAAGGCTCAGTTATGTTTATGGCAGATCTTATGAAAGCCATAAACATTCCCTGTAATATTGATTTTATGGCTGTTTCGAGTTATGGCAACGGAACATCTTCATCAGGTGTTGTCAGAATTATTAAGGACTTGGATCAAAGTATCGAGGGTAAGGATCTTCTCATTGTTGAGGATATCCTTGACAGTGGCAGAACTCTCAGTTATATTAAAGAGATTCTTCAAGCCCGCAATCCTGCAAGCATACAGATTTGCACTCTTTTTGATAAACCCGAAAGGCGCGAGGCTGATATTCACGCAACATATGTGGGCAGTACCGTTCCTAATGAGTTTATTGTCGGTTACGGTCTTGATTATTCCGAATATTACAGAAATTTGCCGTTTATCGGTGTTCTTAAAGAGTCTGTTTATAAAGACTGAAAATTTTAATGAGAGGTGAACTGTCATAAAAAACGGTGATAAAATTAAGGCTTTTTTGCCATATATTCTGATTCCTGTTTTGATGATTCTTCTGATTTCCTTTTATACGGGAAATTCCGGCAAAACAAAGCTGGAGTATTATCAGGTAGTCGAGTTGTTTGATGAGGGTCAGGTTGCAGAATATGAGCTGAATGTAGGTTCAGGTACGTTGGAGTATGTTCTTACCGACGGAACCGAAGGCAAGTACTCTGTACCCAATGTTTCTCTTTTTATTGATGATGTTCATGAGAGTGTTGTTCAGTATAACAGAGAAAACCCTGATAAACCTATTAAGTATAACTATGTTTCCGGTTCTTCATATTCTATATGGGTTCAGCTTCTGCCCGTGCTTTTGTGCGGTGTGCTTGTTGCAGGAGCGGCATTCATATTTATGAAGAAAATGAATAATTCAATTTCTTCTGAAAATAACAGAGCAATGGGCTTCGGCAAGGCACGCGTTAAGTTCGGTAAGGATGAAAAAAGAAAAACAACGTTTAAAGATGTTGCAGGTGCCGATGAAGAAAAAGAGGAGTTGCAGGAAATTGTTGAATTTCTTAAGGATCCTCGCAAGTTTACTGAGCTTGGTGCAAGAATACCCAAAGGTGTTCTTCTTGTTGGCCCTCCCGGTACAGGTAAAACTCTTCTTGCAAGAGCAGTTGCAGGTGAAGCGGATGTTCCCTTTTTCTCAATTTCGGGTTCTGATTTTGTTGAGATGTATGTAGGTGTCGGCGCTTCGCGTGTGCGTGATTTGTTTGATCAAGCCAAAAAGAGCGCTCCTTCAATCATTTTTATTGATGAAATTGATGCTGTGGGTCGTCACCGCGGTGCAGGTATGGGCGGTGGCCACGATGAAAGAGAGCAAACTCTTAACCAATTGCTTGTTGAAATGGACGGTTTCGGAAATAATGAAGGAATCATAATTATAGCCGCAACAAACCGCCCTGATATCCTTGATCCCGCGCTTCTTCGTCCGGGTCGATTTGACCGACGTGTTACCGTGGGAAGACCCGACCTTAAAGGTCGAGAAGAAATTCTTAAGGTTCACGCCAAGGGCAAACCTCTTGCTCCTGATGTTGATTTAAAGAGTATTGCCCACGGTACTATCGGTTTTGTTGGCGCTGATCTGGAAAATCTTTTGAATGAAGCTGCTCTGCTTGCTGCTAAGCGCAATAAAAAGGCGATTACAATGGCGGAAATTGATGAAGCCACTGTTAAAGTTGAAGTCGGTGCAGAGAAAAAGTCTCACAGATATACTGAAAAGGATAAGAAAATTACTGCTTATCATGAAGCAGGTCATGCTGTTTCTGCTTTTTATCTTGAAAATTGCGAACCTGTATACGAGATTTCTATTATCCCTCGCGGAGGTGCGGGCGGTTATACGCTTTATCGTCAGGAAGAGGATTCTATGCATCTTCTTAAATCCGCAATGCTTGATAGAATTGTTACAGGTATGGGTGGCAGAGTTGCTGAGAAAATCACCTTTGGTGATATTTCAACCGGAGCATCACAAGATATTTCCCATTCAACCGAAATTGCCCGTTCCATGGTTACAAAGTATGGTATGAGTGATGAGCTTGGTCCGGTACTGTACGGCAAAGATAATGATGAAGTTTTCTTGGGTATGGATTACTCTAACTCTAAGAACTATTCCGAATCATATGCAGCTCGAATTGATGACGAGGTAAAGAAGATTCTTACAGAGTGTTTTAATAAATGTGAAAAAATTCTTAGAGAACACAACGACAAGCTTGTTCTTATCGCCGAAACTCTTGTTGAAAAAGAAAAGATAACAGGTGCCCAATTTATGAGAATGATGGATGAAAATTATGATCCGTCTACTGAAATTGCAGATGAAGAGTCTGATGAAATCAGTGTTCCCGAGATTGATGAACCTATATCGGAAATCACAGCGGATGAAAACATTTCCGAAAAAGATGTAACAGAATGATAAGATAAAATATATGAGCCCCCTTGATGAAAAGCGTTTTTCACCAAGGGGGCTAAGTTGATGTTTAAATCTTAAATTTCAGGTGTTTTTGAAAGGCTTTCTGCAATTTCTTCATCAGTTGGTATGTAATCGCCCATTACACCGCTATTGAATTTTTCATAAGCGTACATATCAAAATATCCTGTACCCGTAAGACCGAAAAGGATGGTTTTATCTTCACCTGTTTTTTTACATTTGAGGGCTTCATCTATGGCAACCTTAATAGCGTGACTGCTTTCGGGAGCAGGGAGAATACCCTCAACTCTTGCAAATTTTACAGCCGCTTCAAAAACAGATGTCTGTTCAACGGAAACTGCTTCCATAAGACCTTGGTCATAAAGCTCTGAAAGTACGGAGCTCATACCGTGGTATCTTAAACCGCCCGCATGGCTTGCCGAAGGCATAAAGCCACTGCCGAGGGTATACATTTTTGCGAGAGGACAAACTCTGCCCGTATCACAGTAATCGTAAACATATTTTCCTCTTGTAAGAGTGGGGCAGGATGCAGGCTCAACCGCTATGAAACGATAATCATTTTCGCCTCGGAGCTTTTCACCCATAAAGGGGGAGATAAGACCGCCCAAGTTTGAACCGCCGCCGGCACAACCGATAATGATATCAGGCTTTTCGCCTATTTTTTCAAAAGCTTTCTGCGTTTCAAGACCGATAACCGTCTGATGAAGCAGAACCTGATTAAGCACCGAACCGAGCACGTATTTGTAGCCGTCCTGCGTTGTTGCCGCTTCAACTGCTTCTGAAATTGCGCATCCGAGACTGCCGTTTGTTCCCGGGTGTTCTTCGAGTATCTGTCTTCCGATTTTAGTTGTTTCGGAAGGTGAGGGCGTAACACTTGCACCGTATGTTTTCATTACTTCGCGTCTGAAAGGCTTCTGTTCATAAGAAACCTTTACCATATATACCTGGCAATCAAGGTCAAAATATGAGCAAGCCATTGAAAGTGCTGTGCCCCATTGACCCGCACCTGTTTCTGTAGTAACACCCTTGAGACCTTGCTTTTTTGCATAATACGCCTGAGCAATGGCGCTGTTGAGCTTGTGACTGCCCGAGGTGTTGTTGCCCTCGAATTTATAATAGATTTTTGCAGGGGTATCAAGAATTTTTTCAAGGCAGTATGCCCGTACGAGGGGGGCGGGACGGTACATTTTATAAAATTCGATAATTTCTTCGGGAATATCAATGTAAGCGTCATCAGTATTAAGCTCCTGCTTAGCAAGCTCCGTGCAGAAAACCTTTTCGAGATCCTCAAGAGTTGCAGGCTTTTTTGTGCTTGGATTAAGTAAGGGTGCAGGCTTCTTTTTCATATCCGCTCTTACATTGTACCACTGCTTAGGAAGCTCATTTTCTTCAAGATAAATTTTATAGGGGATTTTTTTGTCCATTTTTTATACCTCAAAATATTTATAAATTTCTGAATAATTATATATATAACAGTCGCAAAGTGCTTTTACCGTTTCCGGGTCTGCCTTTTCCGAAACATCGTTAATACCCACTATTTTATAACCGGCTTTACGGGCAGTCTCAATTGCATAAAGGGCATCTTCAAATACAAAGGTGTTTTCTTTCGGTGTTCCCAAATGCTCCAGAGCCTTGTCGTAGATTAAAGGTGAGTCCTTTCCTGCTCCTACACTCGAACAGGTGTATATTTCCGAGAAATAATGAAGTATACCGTTTCTTTCGAGGGCTCGTTCAACAAGATGCCTGTCGGTTGCTGTTGCAACACACATCTTTACTCCGCGATTTTTCAAAAATCCCAAAAACTCTGCTGTGCCTTCTTTTTTTATAACCTCTTCAAAGTAAAAGCCTTCTACAAGCTTATTAACGTCATTGACAATATCCATAACGGTTGCGTTATTATCGTAATTTTTTATATAATACTCAGCCGCCTGTGTCATACTCATTTTAACAAATTCATCCTCAACACCGGAAGGCGGCTCTATTCCCTTGTTTTTTAGAAATAAAAGTCCGATTTCGCTCCATATATGCATTGAGTCGAATATTGTGCCGTCAAGATCAAATATGGCTCCCTGAATGTTTTGGAGTGTGAATTTACTGTCCTTCATTATTACCTCCGATTGAGTAAGAATTGTTTTTGCCGTTCCATATAACACAAAGCTTTCCGTCTGAAACGCTTATAAATGCTTTTTTACCTGTGAATTCATTGCTGACACCAACAGGAAAATCGGGAGAGATATCGGTGTCGTTCAGCTCGTAAAGTAAGCCTTTTTCAGTAACTCCCGAGGATGTACCGCCTATTGCAAAAACCGATATACGGCCTTCACACTTTTCGCTGAAGCTGATTGAGCTGTTTTTTATGACGGTTAAATAGGTATCATCTGCAATAAAAACTGCATTAGCGCCGTTTTCTGCGGCAAAAGAAGCGGTTTGTATGTTTGCAAGAGTATGATCAAGCTTTCCGCCCAAACCGCCGTATATTATAAAGCTTCTGTAGCCTTTGCTTAAGCCCAGCTTCAAAGCAAGAAGTGTATCGGTATCATCTTTTCTCACAGGGTGAGCTATAACATTATCCCCCTCGGGTTTCATACCGAGAGAATCAAAGTCACCTACAATTAAATCGGGGGTAATGTTTTTCTGCTTTAAGGTGTTAAGACCTGCATCTGCGGCAATTACCAAATCATTTTCATTGACGTTGAAGCAGCTTTCCCGAACCTCAAGTGCCCCGAATATCCAACAAGTTTTCATTATATCACCGTTTTAATAAAAACCCCTCCCGTATTGAGGAGGGAGAAATTTTTAAAATATTCCGTATGTTATCAGAGACATAATCATACCGGCAATAAGTACACCTAAAGCGATTATAGGTAAACATTTTTTCATTCTGAGATCCATAAGTGCGGCAATTAAGGCGCCTGTCCAGCCACCGGTGCCGGGGAGAGGAATAGCAACGAAGAGAAGAAGCCCCCATTCCTTGTATTTTACAATGGTATCCTTCTTTTTTTCAGAACGTGCTTCAAGCTTGTCCACAATTTTTGAGAAATATTTGAACTTTCTCATCCATTTGAAAATGCGCCTTATAAATAAGAGAATAAACGGGATAGGTATCATATTGCCGATATAGCAAATAATAAAAGCTTCCCAAAAACTCAAATCCAAAAGACGTGCGGCAATCATACCACCTCGCAGCTCCAATACAGGACACAGAGAAACGATAAAAGCAACCAGCTGAGGAGGGATAGTATTTTGAAAAAAATCAACCAGAGCAGTTACAATGTTTTCAACCATTTTATACCTCGCTTATATAGTTATTATAAATCAGATAATCGTGAGCATCTTTAAGAATCGTTTTGTCGTTTTCAAATTTCAACTGTTTGTATGCCTTATCATAAGTGAGCCAAAGATAATCTTCAATTTCTTCCTGCTGAATTATTGTTTGAGTATCATCTGTGGCGGCAACAAATATCTGAACAGTTTTTTTGATTCTGTTTTGAATTGAATATTCTGATTTGCATTTAAAGCCGGGGAGTATTTTAATATGAAGACCCGTTTCTTCAAATACCTCGCGAACAGCAGTATCCTCAAGTGTTTCTCCGTTTTCTACATGCCCTTTCGGAAAACTCCAATTTGAGCTTCTCCTGTTTCTTATGAGGAGATACCTTATCTCGTTGTTTATTTTTCTGTAAACGACCGCTCCGCAGGAGCGTTCATAGTAACAGTTCAGGGTATAAGGGCGCTTACCTGTGAAAAAACTGATGTTGTTTTTAATTTCCCAATTGATATACCGTTTGGATTTTGGTGCGGCGATAAGCTTTTGTTCGCCGTTGTCTTTAAATTTCAGGTTTGCTATAACTCTGCCGTCAAAGTGTTTTACGGGATTATCAATCCCTAAAATCAAAACGCCGCTTATAGGTGTGGAGGTGTGAAACTTACCGATTGGTTTACCGTGGTTAAGCTTATAAACACCTCCGTCGGGCATTGAACTGCCGACAGGATCGGTTATGCAAACTCTGATTAATTTGCCTAACATTTTAAGTTAACCTCACAAAATACAGAAATCTACCGTACATTATAAGACTTTTTTTCTTTTCTTTCAATATGTATTCAATAAAAAACAGTAGTCTTTTATATTCTTTTTTTTAAAAATTTCCGAGTTTTTATAAAATTCAAGAAAAAATGACCCTTTAATTGATTTAATTATAAAGTTTTGATAAAATGTTACAAGTGGTGATACAAATGAAAAAACTTACTTCTTCATTATTGAGCCTTCTGTTGATTGTTTTAACTACATTCCCTGCGTTTGCCACTGTAGAGAACAGGGCTGTTGTGTCAACAGGTATTTTAGATTGAATTGAGAGGATTTAAATTTATGAAGTGTAGTATTGCATTGATATTATCACTTGCCTTACTGTTTTTGTTAACGGTTCAAAGCATCGGTGCTTCGAGCGATTCTGAGAGCTACACTGCTTACTCAATGCTTAACGATTATGAAAAAGAATACCATGATGCTATTGTGAATCTTGAGCCGGGTGCTCTTAATTTACAATTAAATATTCTCCGTATCTTAATGTGTGAAAATTTAATACTATAGATTTTACTGCAATAATGAACGCTGTGTTTTTGGACCCTGCCGGTAAATACACCGGTTTTGATTTACCTGAAATTGCTTTGATTTATAACGGTGAAAAAATAGTAGTTCTTTCATTTTTTGACGGTGATGAAATCAGAGTGTGCTATAACGGAATGTGTGTTAAAGTTCAAAATTACGCGACCAACGGAGTTTTTACCGCACCATCAGGTGAAGAGAATACCTATGAGGATTGGCGTTTTGCCCTTGCGGGTGATTGCGACGGAAACGGAGCAGCCGATACTCAGGATTATTCTGTTTCAGTAAACAAAGCTTTAGCCGGAACCCCAATCACAACGGTGTTTGACCGCTAATGACGGAGTGCTTGATGCCCTTGATTCAGCGATTTTAGAAAGGGCAATAAGCGGAGCAAATACAAATATAGTTTTGGAATAAATATAACCCCAACGAAAACTTTATTTTTCGTTGGGGTCGATATTTTTTTGAGTTTAAAGCTCCTTGAATTTTTCGCAAACTTCAATTGCTTTTCCGCAGGTGAGAGGACCTTCGGGGCATTTGCCTACATAACAGCTCGGTCCGTAGAATTTAAAAACAGTATTGTCAGCTTCGCGGAGCTTCTTAAGCATTTCAACTGCAAATTCTCTTATTTCCCACTGAGCGCGGTTGCAAGAACGAAGCTTCATAAATAAAAGGAGCTCTCTTCCGTTTATGGTTGTAACTATGTCAACTGTGTTGCCGCTGAGCTGAACATAAGCGAGAAGCTCCTCGGAAACGCCGGATTTTTTAAGTTCGTCGTAAAGCGCGGCGGTTTTCTCGAACGCTTCACAATATCTTGCAAGAAGGTCTCCGTTTTGTTTAACGGTTTCGGGAATTATATGCCTTCTTCTGTCCGTAAGAGTTAAAGAGGGAATACCGATGGACTGCATTCTGTGACGGGCAAAATGGGTAAGGCAGGAGAGGGAAACATTGTTGATTCTGAATGTAAAGGTGGCTGCCTCTAAGGGTCTTTGGCGTTTTGAATTTATAACCTTTTCAATAACGCTGCTTCTTTCATCGGTATTTGCGATAATTTCTTCAATTTGCTGAGTAGGAAGGTTGCAGTTTTCAATAAGTGCGGCTTGTGCAATGGCTTTTGATGCATCGGGGGTGTAGTTGAGGAGTTCAACAGGAGCCTCATTTTTTATAAGCTCTCTGTCGGCCTTGTAAGAATAAGAGGGCTGATCCTGAATTGCAGGTCTTCGTGTTTCAAAGTCCGTAAAAATACCGGGTGCCATTCTGCGAGCCTGCTCAAGGAGAGATTCGCCCAGTGCTTTTATTTCTGCAAAAGCTGAGCCTCTGCCGTAAATCATAGCGTAAAGCATATTTATAAGCTCTCTTGCATTTGCAGTGCAATAGAAGTTACTGTAAAGGGAATAGGGGAGAAGAAAACGAGCATCCTCTTTAGGTATTCCTGCGTCAATAAAATCCTGATATTCGCCGTAGAGATAATCTATATGACTGATATATTTGTCCTGAACTGCTTTTGAGCCGAATTGGGGTATATAGTACCCGAGCTTAGCAAAGTCAACGTATCTTCTCGATTTTACCGTGAAGGATGCAAGACGGAATTCGATTATAAACTGTTCTGCAAGAACCGAAACATTCTGGAAAGCAAGGTTGAATACCGTGTGTTCAACCGTAGAATTGTGACCCGAACGGGTAACCTTTGAAATTAAGGCGGAGTTTTTCTGAGCATCGCGGGATAACTCAAGAATTTCAAGGGCAGTACCGGATTGGGTGGATATTCTACCGGATGCGGCAGGAATTTTTTCACCTGTATCAGTCATACCGATAATGATTGCTTTTGAATTTGTGTTCAGTTCCGTGTTCATAATTTTATACCTCAATATAAAAATATAGATTTTCATCATTTTACCACACAAAAATTTTAAATTCAATAATTTATCCAAAAATCACCGGATATATTTACAAAGAGTAAATTTTATTATTTATTTTACATTTAATGCCCATTTTATCTTGAAAAAAGCAGTGTCCTGTGATATCATTATTACAATTATGGGTGTATGTTGCCTTTTGGCATTTTCACAGAGTTAAGGAGGCTGTTTTATGGCTGTTATCAAAAAAGAAGCTTATTATAATTCTTCAACCGGAGTTAATAAAATTCGTACCCTTATCTGGGCAGATGATGAGGTTACTCCGATTGCCGTTTTTCAAATTGCTCACGGCGTTGCAGAGCATATAGGAAGATATGATGACTTTGCCTCGTTCTTGGCATCAAAAGGTTTTATTGTTTGCGGAAATGACCATATCGGCCACGGTAAATCGGTTGACTCCGAGGAAGGTTTAGGCTTCACTGCCGAAAAAGACGGTTACCGCCGCTTTGTTGATGATATGCATATTCTTTATTCAATTATGCATAAGCGTTATCCGGAGCTGCCTTATTTTCTTTTCGGTCACAGTATGGGCTCGCTTTGTGCAAGAGTTTATGCAAGTGCTTTTGGTACAGAGCTTGCGGGCCTCATTATCTGTGGTACGGCTCAGATTCCCTCAGGTCTTGGTTTTGCTATTGATACACTTGATAAGCTTGTTGATAAATTCGGACCCCGAACTGTCAACAGTAAAGTTGCAGGACTCCTTAATAAAGGCTATTCAATAGGTATTTCGGACAGAAACTCTGATTTCGATTGGCTTAGCATTAACCGCGAAAACATCAAAAATTATGTTGAAGAGCCTCTTTGCGGATTCGAGCTTTCCCTTGCGGGTATGAGAGATTTAATGGCAATCGGTATTCTTGCGGGCGATAAAATGTGGCCTGTAACAGTACCTACCGATTTACCCATAATGATAATTTCCGGAGCGCAGGATCCTGTGGGCGGTAACGGAAAAGGTGTAATTGCATGTTCCGATGCCCTTGTTGAAACAGGGCACGATCCCACGGTTATTATTTATCCTGCCTGCCGTCATGAAATCCTTAATGAGGATTGCAAGGATAAGGTTTATCTTGATATCCTTGGTTGGCTTAACAGTATTCTTTTTTAAACACAGGTGAAAGTTTTGCAAAATCAAAGTAATGTTTTTGTTCCGCAGGCTGAATTAAATATCCAAAAGGAATATTCCGAAAGAGTGCGTACTGTTTTAGGTGCAAG
>CAZCQI010000006.1:0-35204 GCA_964500795.1 uncultured Eubacteriales bacterium | reverse complement strand
TGGTGGCATAACCACAAGGTGCGATATACGCGATAACAGTAGGGTACGGTCTTGACCGTACCGTTGTTCCGTCCTTGATTTACTTACAGAGGGCAACAACAGCGGGAGGGTCAAGACCCGATACTACAATGATATTCTGTTTTAGTTTTGCGAAGCTATAAAATTGCCGACGGAGTTCCGAAACTCCTCATTCCTGACCCCTAACTAAAAATTTTCTCCCCTATCGGTCAAAAAACGATAAGGGAGAAATTTATTATTTTGCAACGATATTTATAATCTTGCCGGGGACGTAGATTTCCTTGATTATGTTTTTACCCTCAAGGAACTCCCTAACCTTTTCATCTGCCTTTGCCGCGGCAACAGCTTCATCGGCAGTTGAATCCTTCGCAATTGTTATTGTTGCTCTGAGCTTACCGCATATCTGAACGGGAACCTCAATTGTTGCATCAACTGTTTTTGCTTCGTCAAACTCGGGCCAGCTTGCAACTGCAAGAAGTCCTTCGCCGCCCAAAGTCTCCCAGACCTCTTCGCAAACGTGAGGAGCAAATGGGTCAAGAAGTTTAACAAATGTTTTAAGCTCACCCTTTGTAATTGAGCCAACCTCGTAAATCTCATTGAGAAGAGACATAAGAGCCGCAATAGCGGTATTGAATTTCATATTCTCAATATCTTCGGAAACCTTCTTTATTGTTTTGTGGAAGGATACCTCAAGCTCTTTTGAATACTCTTCTCCGTCCTTAACGATTTCGAGAAGATTCCAAACTCTGTCTATGAATCTCTTGCAACCCTTAACACTGCTTTCGCTCCAGGGTGCGGCTTTTTCATAATCACCCATAAAGAGAACGTAGGTACGAAGTACGTCTGCACCGAGAGCATCAACAACCTCATTGGGGTCAACGACATTACCCTTGGACTTACTCATTTTTTCGCCGTCGGGTCCGAGAATAAGACCCTGAGCAGTTCTCTTTGCATAAGGCTCAGCGAAAGGTACTTCACCTAAATCATAAAGGAATTTATGCCAGAAACGAGAGTAAATTAGGTGACGGGTTACATGCTCCATACCGCCGTTATACCAATCAACGGGACCCCAATATTTAAGCTTATCCTTGTCGGCAAACGCCTCCTCATTGTGAGGGTCGATATAGCGCAGGAAATACCAGGATGAACCTGCCCATTGAGGCATTGTATCGGTTTCGCGTTTCGCGGGAGCACCGCACTTGGGACACGAACAATTCACATAGCTGTCAATTTTAGCAAGAGGACTTTCACCGTCTGAACCGGGTTGGAAGTTATCAACCTCGGGAAGCTTTAAGGGAAGCTCTTCATATGGTACGGGAACAATTCCGCATTTCTCACAGTGAACAATCGGAATAGGCTCGCCCCAATATCTCTGGCGGTTGAAAGCCCAATCCTTCATTTTATACTGAACGCCTTTTTCGCCTATGCCCTTACTCTCAAGGAACTCAAGCATTTTTGCAATTGAATCAACCTTTTTCTCGGTACCGTTAAGGAAATCGGAGTTTATCATTTCGCCGTCGCCTGTATATGCTTCAACTGAAATATCGCCGCCCTTGATAACCTCAATGATGTCAATACCGAATTTCTTTGCGAACTCATAGTCACGCTGGTCGTGTGCGGGAACAGCCATAATGGCACCCGTGCCGTAGCCCATCATAACATAGTCTGATATGTAAATAGGAATTTTCTTGCCGTTAACAGGGTTAATCGCCTCAAAGCCTTCGAGCTTAACACCTGTTTTATCCTTAACAAGCTGGGTTCTTTCAAACTCTGTTTTCTTGGCGCACTCTGCTCTGTACCCCTCAACATCAGCCATATTGCCGATTTTTTCTGCGTATTTATCAATAAGAGGATGCTCGGGTGCCATAACCATAAAGGTTACGCCGAAAAGAGTATCGGGACGGGTTGTATAAATTTTAAGCTGCTCATCGGTGCCGTCAATTTTAAAATTAACAAATGCACCTGTTGATTTACCTATCCAGTTAACCTGCTGAAGCTTGATATTGGGAAGATAATCAACGTCTTCGAGACCCTGAAGAAGCTTATCGGCGTATTCGGTAATTCTCAGATACCAGACATCCTTTGATTTCTGAACGATATCGCTGTGACAAACATCGCACTTACCGCCCTGAGAATCTTCGTTTGAAAGAACAACCTTACAGGAGGGGCAGTAGTTTACAAGGGTCTTATCTCTGAAAACAAGTCCGTTTTCAAACATTTTAAGGAATATCCACTGAGTCCATTTATAATAGTTTTCCTCGGTGGTATCAACAACTCTTGTCCAATCAAAGGAGAAGCCGACCTTTTTAAGCTGAGAAGAAAACTTCTCAATATTCATATCCGTAACCTTACGGGGATGAATCCCTGTTTTTATAGCATAGTTTTCAGTGGGAAGACCGTAAGCATCAAAGCCGATAGGGAAAAGAACATTGTAGCCCTGCATTCTTCTTTTGCGGGAAACAACCTCAAGACCCGAATATGCTTTAATGTGGCCGACGTGCATACCCGCACCGCTGGGATAAGGGAACTCTACAAGACCGTAAAATTTAGGCTTATCGGAGTTATCCTGAGCGTGAAAAACGCCTTCATCCTCCCATTTTTTCTGCCATTTTGCTTCAACGGCGAAAAAATCATATTTCATCAAAATCTGTCCTTTCTATCAATCCAATATGTCGCTTAAAGGTACTTTGGCTCCGTCTTCCCAAAGGCGTTCGAGATTGTAGTAGTTTCTCGCTTCTTCAAGGAAGATGTGAACAACAACACCCTCGAACTCAAGAAGCACCCAGCCTGTTGCCCTGCCTTCAATGTGGTCTGCTTTAATACCTGCTTCTTCGAGCTGATATTCAACCTCATCTGCAAGGGAGCGAACATGGGTATTTGAGTTCGCGGTTGCAATAACAAAATAATCGGCAACGACAGTTAATTCGTTTATTTTAATTACCTGAATATCGTTACCTTTTTTATCGTCAAGCGCTTTGACGATTTTTTTAACAGTATCAAGACTCATTGTTTTTCTCCTGTTTCATCATATTAAAAACAGCATCATTATAGGCATCCAAAGTATCGGGATGAACCACTCTGCCGTTATCTATAAGGTCTTTGATTGTAAAGCTTAAGCCCTCAACTATTGCTCCGTCAAGTGAGCGTTTGGCTTTTTCGCGCATTATTTCAACGCCGTCATAATCACGCTCCGCGCTTATAAAATCTGCAATGAACACGATTTTTTCAAGAAGCGACATACCTTTTCTTCCCGTAGTATGGTAGCGTACAGCGTTTATTATATCCTGATTTTCGATACCGAATTCATATTTTATAAAAAGTGCGCCGCACATTGCGTGATAAAGCTTCGGGGTATTTATTTCAAGATCGGTAAGCTGCGATTTCTTTTCCAGCATATACGCCAACTGCGTATTTAACGTAGTATCCTTGCAAACATCGTGTATGAGCCCCGCCGTGTATGCGATGTTTTCATCAAAGCCGTAATTCCTTGCAAGCTCTTTTGCAGAATCCGCAACATTGATAGAGTGTATAAACCGTTTTTCCGTTAAACGCTTTTTTAAAATTTCCGTATACTGTGCATCTGTCATTTTCTGTATAACCCCCTCGTTTTTATAAATTCATAAACCTTAGGGTCAAGGTATTTTTCTTTTTGAGAACCCAAAGAACGTATTCTGCTTGAGCTTATCTCAAGGGGAACGGCTTCGCAAATTATAATCCCCTTTTCATCAAGCTTCAAAACGTTTTCGGCAAAAGCCTTCATATTATTAAGTTCCCGGAAATTTCCCGTTCTGCAAGCGCACACCAAGGTACACATTTCAAGAATTTCACGGTATTTGTACCATTTATCGAAAGATAAAAGCATATCATCCCCCATAAACAGATAAAGCTCGGAATCACCGTATTTCGCTTTAATCTCCCGTAGGGTATCCACCGTGTAACTTTTTCCTCCACGTGTAATTTCAATATCGCTTACTTCATAAATATCTGAATTAAAAGCGATTTTGCACATTTCAAGCCGTTCCTCTGCAGTTGCAGAAGAGGAATCTTTAAACGGGGAAAGAGATGCCGGTATTATTATTACCTTGTCAGCTCCGCACTCACGGGCAAGATTTTCCGCCAAAATTCTGTGCCCTTTGTGGGGAGGGTCAAATGAGCCACCGTAAATTGCTATTTTATTCATATATCAGTACAATGTAACGCTCTGCATTTCAAGCTTTCCTCTGTATGAGGTAATCTTGATTTTGACCCTTTTAACTTCAACAGGTGTAATTTTTACTATGCGCTTGTAGCCGATAACGCCGCCCTCGGCAAGTTTTTTGAATTTGCCGTCACCCTTATCAACAAATATTTCATATCCCTCAACGTGCTGACCGTTGATAATATGCTCCATCATAACAACCTTATCGAACATATCCTGTTGAGAAAGGGTTATTGTAAGCTCAGGTGATTTATCGTCATCAGCGGGGCGCCAAACCTTTGATTCATCCTCAACCAAAAGGTTGCTTACATCGTATTCAGCGGAAAGATTGCTGCTTGCTTCAACAGTTCCTATCTGAGAAACCTTATATGCAAACATCCTCTTCAAGTCATAGCCGAAAGCCTTTAAAATCTGAAAATCCATCTGAGCGAATTTTCCGTTTTTCATAGGGGGAACTCCCAGCATTAAAGCACAGTTTGCGCCTACTGAATTATAGTATATTTTCTGAAGCCTGTCCTTAGTCTTCGCGGTGTATTCATCATCCTTGTGATAATACCATCTGTCACGGATAGACATACTCACTTCACAAGGATACCAAATAAAATCGGTTTCCTTTTTAATAGCCTTGCGTGAGCCCAGATCCGTTTCATATTTACTGTCGCGCTTGCGAGCCTTTTTAGATGTATCCTTACTGCGTTCAATAGCTTTATAAATACTGTGTCTTTCAGGCACAACACTCCACTCATTCTCGCGGATAACGCCCCACTCGTTGCCGTACCAACGAACATCGGGACCTACAAGAGCAATAACCGCACCGGGCTGACATTCTCTTACTACCTCGTAGTAGCCCTCCCAATCGTACTCCTGAACGTGACCGTCCTTATTGGGCTCCGCAGCACCGTCAAAACGAACATAAAACATTTCGCCGTACTTTGTGAGAACTTCTCTGAGTAAGCGCTTGAACCAGGCATTATAAATTTCACCGCTGCCGTAGGATTTTTCAAAGCGGTCAAGGGGAGAAATGGATATACCGAATTTAAGACCCTGTTTTTTACATTCAGTGCTGAGCATCTCAACGATATCTCTGTTATCGGTCTCCCAATCGGTGGACTCCGAAACATTATAAGGGCTGACCTCGGAGCACCACAGGCAAAAACCGTCGTGATGCTTAACATTGAGCACCATACCGTTAAAACCTGCATCCTTAAAGAACTGTACCCATTCCTCGGCGTCGAACTCCTCAGGATTAAAATTCCTCGGAATAACGGTTCCGTCAGTCCATTCCTGATTCATAACTGTTGCAAGGCCGAAATTTATAAAACCGTAAAACTCGGTTTTCTGCCAATTAAGCTGTCTTTCGGAAGGCTTTACCTCCGCGGCAATTTCATAAGGCTTCATCTGATTTTCCTTTCGGGTTTATTATTTACCGCAATCGCAGTTTGTTGCAACTATATCAATACCTAAACCGAGAATGTTTTCAATTACTACATCACCGATTTTAACGGGTGCTTTCACAGCTGCGCAATTTATGACCTTCATACATTCAAACATTTTCCCCTTCGGTAAGGGTCCTGTGGATTTTACGGGAACAACAGGATGAACACCGCCTTCAACCTTAACACTTGTTGTAAGGCTTCTTACGGGATTTGTAATTTCCGTTCTTGCATAAGCATCACCGCGTTTACAGGTGTTACCCGTAACGGAAATGACCTCGCCGTTTTCAATCTCCACCTCAATGGGACATCCTAAGGGGCAGGATACGCAAATAAGATTTTTTTTCATTTCAAGTATCCTCCTTATTCTTCTACGCGAACGATGATTTCGCTGTTTTTATTCATATTTTTAAGCATCTCGGGAGTTATAACAACGTTTTCCATTTCTCCGGGTGCAAGCTTAACTTTTTTCTTTGAGGAAAGGATATTGCCGTCACATTCAACAACTACCTTTGCTCCCTTATAAACCTGACCCACGCGGAAATAAAGCTTAAGCTTTTCTTCACCCTCAATATTTACTCTTTGAGGAACGATATAACGAACACCGTTTACACCTTTTGTATTTATAAAAGTACCGCCTTTTTTCTTGCCGAAGATATAATCGGCGGCACCTTTACCTGCTATCTGACTTTCCTCGGTAACATAGTCAACAAGGTCGTGAACCTGAAGAACATTACCGCAAGCAAAAATCCCCGGGTGAAGAGTTTCTCTGTATTCGTCAACAACAGGGCCGTTTGTAACTCTGTCAAGCTCTACTCCTACGTCTTTTGAAAGCTCGTTTTCGGGAATAAGACCTACGGAAAGAAGAAGAGTATCGCACTCTATGTATTCCTCTGTTCCGGGAATAGGCTGTGATTTTTCGTCAACCTTTGCAATAGTTACGCCCTCAAGTCTATCCTTACCGTGAGTTTTAATAACGGTACAGCTGAGCCTTAGCGGAATGCCGAAATCGTCAAGACACTGAACGATATTTCTCGTAAGACCGCCCGAATAAGGCATAAGCTCGCAAACAACCTTAACCTCTGCACCCTCAAGCGTCATTCTTCTTGCCATAATAAGGCCGATATCACCGGAGCCGAGAATGACAACCTTTTTGCCGGGCATATAGCCGTCAATATTAACATATTTCTGAGCAGTACCTGCGGTCATAATACCTGCAGGTCGGGAGCCTGCAATGGAGAGAGCACCCCTCGGTCTTTCGCGGCAACCCATTGCAAGAACAACAGCTATTGCCTGAAACTGCATAAGGCCCTCGTTGTTGTTAACTGCGGTAACAACATTATCTTTTGATATATTGAGAACCATTGTATCGGTATAAACATCAATATCGGTCTTCTCAACCTGTTCAATAAATCTGCCTGCATATTCGGGACCGGAAAGCTCTTCGCCGAAATAGTGAAGACCGAAGCCTGTGTGAATACACTGTTCAAGAATACCGCCGAGCGTTTCGGCTCTTTCAAGAATAACTATTTTTTCAACGCCCTCTTCTTTTGCTTTGAGGGCTGCAGCCATACCGGCAGGACCTCCGCCGACTACTACAAGATCATAATTAAGCATTTGCCCTACCTCCTTATTTCGTCTTGTTGTATAAGAACTTCGACTCGCCGCCGAATTTTGTTATTTCGTTCATAGGTACGTTTAATTCTCTTGCAAGAATCTCAACCACCTTACTGCCGCAGAAACCGCCCTGGCATCTGCCCATGCCTGCTCTTGTTCTTCTCTTAACGCCGTCAACATCGCGTGCGCCTGCGGGAGCGTGAATAGCATCAATAATTTCACCCTCGGTGATAGTTTCACAACGGCAAATAATTCTGCCGTAGGCTTTATTTTTCTCAACAAGCTTTGCTCTTTCTTCCGTTGACATATGGCGGAAGCGAACAGGCTCGGGGCGAACAGGATCGAAAGCTGCTTTTTTCTCGAAGCCGCCCGAAAGTCCGTTTATAATACCGTCTACCATTTCTGCAATAGCAGGAGCTGAGGAAAGACCGGGCGATTCAATACCTGCCGCGTTAATGAAGTTTTTATCTGTATCGGAAGAACCTATAATAAAATCGTCACTTGTGGGATGAGCGCGATTTCCGCTGAAGGAAGTAATTGCGTTTCTCAGAGAAACAGCAGGAACGCTCTTTATTGCGTTTACATATATCTTATCAAGACCCACGGGAGTTGTTGCGGTGTCATCACCGCTGTCAATATCCTCGGCAGAAGGACCTACAATAAGGTTGCCGTCAACGGTAGGAGAAACAAGAACACCTTTACCCATTTTTGAGGGGCACTGGAAAATAGTACGTGAAACAAGAGTTCCCTGAGATTTATCAAGAAGATAATAATCACCGTGGCGAACAACTATTTCAATGGAGTTATCACCGATAAGCGAAGCTATTTCACCTGAATGAACACCCGCCGCATTGATAACGTAAGTTGCGCTTATCTCACCCTGTGAAGTAGTGAGAACAAATTCACCGTTATTTTTCTCAATAGCGGTAACCTCGCAGTTTCTTATAAACTCGGCACCGTTTGTTACAGCGTTTTCTACGCCCGCAATTGTAAGCTCATAAGGACATACTATTGAGGATGTGGGGGCGACGAGAGCACCTACTGCGGTGCCGCCTATATTGGGTTCCATTTCAACAAGCTCTTCTCTTCCTACAATACGAAGATCGGGAACACCGTTTTTAACACCTCTTTCGAGAAGTAATTTTAAGTGCGGAATTTCATCCTCGGAAAAAGCAACAACCAAAGCACCGTTGTTTTTTAAAGGTACATTAAGCTCCTTGCAGGTTTTCTTCATAAGCTCAACACCGCGGACATTAAGCTTTGCCTTAAGTGTTCCGGGAGCTGCATCGAAGCCCGCGTGAACAATTGCACTGTTTGCCTTTGTTGCACCCATTGCACAATCGTTGCATCTTTCAAGAAGTGCAATTTTGATATTGTATTTTGAAAGCTCTCTTGTTATAAGAGAACCCACAACACCTGCACCTATGACAGCAACATCGTACTTCATTTACAAACATCTCCTAATCTGAAAGTATTTTATTGGGCTCATATAAAAATATTTCATTTTATTATAACAAGACCCCGTATAAAAATCAAGACCGTATATAATGTTTTATGGCTTGTTTTTTGGTAAAATATAGTGTATCATAAATAATTGCCGACTACGCAGTATGATTGCGCGCCGGATCCCTTAATTCTGCATCAAACAGAGGTTATAAACTTATGGATAAATCTGCAAAAAAGCCTGAACTTCTTGCACCGGCAGGAGATATGAATTGCCTTATTGCCGCGGACCGTTTCGGTGCGGATGCGGTGTATATAGGCGGTCCGCTTCTGCAGCTTCGTGCCGAAAAGTCCGCTTTTTCCGAAGAGGAAATAGATACTGCCGCGAAACTCCTTCACTCAAAAGGTAAGAAGCTTTACGTGACAGTAAACAGTTTTATGAAAAACCACGAAATAGAACCCTTAAAGTCATACGCCCGAAATCTTTACGCTTTGGGTGTTGATGCGGTAATCGTTTCCGACCTCGGTGCAGTAAGAACCGTAAAGCAAGCCGAACCTCGCCTTGAGGTTCACATCAGTACTCAGGCAAACTGCTGCAACTATGCAGGAGCCATGGCATATTACGAAATGGGCGCTTCCCGAATAGTCATCGCAAGAGAAATGACGATAGATGAAATCGCCGAAATGCATTCTCAAATTCCTGAAGAGCTGGAGCTTGAAGCCTTTGTTCACGGTGCTATGTGTATGGCGTATTCCGGCAGATGCCTTATCTCTTCATATATGAACGGCAGAAGCGGAAACAGAGGCGAATGTACTCAGCCCTGCCGTTGGGAATATTACCTTGTTGAAAGAAACCGTCCCAACGAATATATGAAGTTAGAGGAATATCAGGATCATTCGGCACTTCTTTCCTCCCACGATATGAAAGCCATAAGCTTCCTTGATAAGCTTGCTGAGGCGGGCATAGATTCCTACAAAATCGAGGGCAGAATGAAAACGGAATACTACGTTTCCCACGTTGTAAACGCATACCGCAGAGCTATTGATAAATCTGCTCCCTTGGAGCTTTTGGAAGAAGAATTAAACGCCATAAGCCACCGACCCTACAACAGCGGATTTTATTTCGGAAACCTCGTTCACGGTCACAAAAACGACGGTCTGTATCATTGGGACTGCACCTTTGCAGGCGTTGCGCTTGATGATTGCAAGGACGGAAAGTTAAAAATCCGGCAAAGAAACTTTTTCAAGTCAGGTGACACTATTGAGGTTCTCTCCCCCGAGTCCTTCGGTATGAAATTTACCGCAACAAAAATCTTGAATGAATCGGGCGAAGAATGTGAGACCGCCTGCCATCCTCAAGAAATTTTAACCTTAGAATGTACCGCTCCCGTGAAAAAGGGCGATATTCTGAGAGTGAGGACGGAGAAAAAAGAGGTTATTTGTGATATTTAAACCTCCTCATTCCTAACTCCTAACTAAACCAACCGAGGTAATAATATATGAACAAAAACCCCGAAATCCTCGCTCCCGTCGGTGGCGAGGAGCAGCTGAAAGCCGCCGTAAGATGCGGTGCTGATGCAGTGTATTTAGGTGCAGGTAGCTTTAACGCCCGAAGAAATGCAGAAAATTTTGCTGACGAAAATTTAAAAGAAGCGGTAAAATACTGTCACCTGAGAGGGGTAAAGGTCTATGTAACACTCAACACGCTGATATTCGACAAAGAGCTTTCCGACCTTTATAAAGCCGTAACCAATATTGCCGAAAGCGGTGCAGATGCGGTAATAGTTCAGGATTTTGCTGCCGTAAAAGCAGTTAAAGAAATCTGCCCCGAAATGCCTCTTCACGCATCAACTCAAATGGCTGTGCATAACCGCTCAGGCGCACTGCTTCTTGAAAAAACGGGCTTTTCAAGAATAGTTCTTGCAAGGGAGCTTTCGCTTTCGGAAATAAAATCCGTTCGCTCTGCCATAAAAACAGAGCTTGAAGTATTTGTTCACGGCGCTCACTGTATGAGTGCTTCGGGTAATTGCTACCTTTCCGCGAGCTTAGGCGAAAGAAGCGGTAACCGCGGACTTTGCGCCCAAGGGTGTCGCCTCAATTGGAAATCCGCCGAAAACCGCGAATATGCATTATCCTTAAAAGATATGTCTTACCTTGACAGCATCAAGGATTTGACGGAAGTCGGGGTGGAATCCTTTAAAATTGAGGGCAGAATGAAGCGTCCCGAGTATGTTGCCGCTGCCGTTTCAAGCCTGAAAAAGGCTATGAACGGTGAATTTTATGACAGTAAGCTCCTTCAAAGCGTTTTCTCCCGAAGCGGCTTTACGGAAGGTTATTTAAAAGGCAACAGAGATATCAGTATGTTCGGCTACCGCAGAAAAGAGGATGTCACCTCAGCCGCACCCGTACTGAAAAACCTTGAAGCTCTTTATAAAGACGATATCCGTCCCAACAAAACGGATGCAATACTCTCTTTAGAAAAAGGTAAACCCTCTTTGCTTACTTTCATCTCAAAAGGTAAAAGTGTCAGCGTAACGGGTGATCCGGCTCAAGAACCGAGAACCGCACCCTTATCGGAGGAAATCGCTTTTCGTAATCTTTCAAAACTTGGCGACACATCCCTTTATCTCGGAAACCTGAATTTTGAAAATCCCGATGCTCTCACCCTCCCTGCCGCCGCAATAAATGCCTTAAGGCGGGAAGCCGCAAATTTGCTTGAAGAAAAAATCTCTCAAAAAGTTTATAAAATCAACAAGATATATCCGCAAATAAGTGATACTATATATGTAGACCGTCACAGGAAAACAAGGGTTAGACTGCAAAGCTTTTCTCAGTACAGTCCGATTTTTGAAAGCTGTGATATGCTTATTCTGCCTGTTGACGAAATACTCAAAAACAAGGATGATATTGAAACACTTCGTGTAAAAGTCGCCGCTGAATTGCCTGCGCTCATTTATCCCGAAAGTGAGGAAGAGCTTCTCAAAAAGCTTTCCGAAATAAGGAAATCGGGCATTGTGCGCGGTGTAACAGGAAATATAGGCGGTATAGAAATCCTGAAAAAAGCAAAATTCAAAATCCACGGTTCCCATGGTCTCAATATAACAAACTCCTTTGCCGCAGAGGCTTATAAAGATATGGGGCTTGAAGATATCACTCTTTCCTTCGAGCTGACGGGAGAGGCTATGGCAAATATCAGTTCGGATATATCACGCGGTGCATACATTTACGGTTATCTTCCGCTTATGCTTATGCGTGCCTGTCCTCAAAAAACACAAAAGGGATGTAAAAACTGTTCGGGAAAATCTGTTCTTACAGACCGAAAAGGAATTGAGTTCCCGCTTTTATGCCATAATAAAATATATTCTGTCCTTCACAACAGCGTACCGCTTTACATCGGCGACAAAAATCTCTCAATGTTGGATTTTTGCACACTGTACTTTACCGTTGAAACTAAAAATGAATGTAAAAATGTTTTTGATTTATACTTAAAAGGTAAAAATATTGAAGGCAAAAAAACAAACGGACTTTATAACAGAGAGCTTTTATAAGCTCTGAAAGCAGGTGGTTTTACGGAAAACCAAAGAAAGAAAACAGCCTTGATAATCGGCGCAGGTCCTGCGGGACTTACCGCCGCCTACAAGCTTTTAACAACAACGGATATCATCCCCGTTATTGTTGAAGAAAGTGAATTCATCGGGGGCATTTCACGCACTGCCGAACACAACGGCAACCGAATGGATATAGGCGGTCACCGTTTTTTCTCAAAAATTGACGAGGTCAATGAGCTTTGGAAAGCACTTATGCCCATACAGGGCGCGCAATCATACGACGATATTAAAACGGGCACCGAGAAAGAGCTTCCCGAAAACGGACCCGACCCCGAAAAGGAAGATAAAGTTCTTCTTTTAAGGAACAGGGTTTCAAGGATTTATTATCTGAGAAAGTTCTTTGATTATCCTATCTCCTTAAAGCCCGAAACCTTTATAAATATGGGATTTTCAAGAACCGTAAAAGCGGGCTTCGGGTATCTTCATTCATGTGTTTCGAAAAAGGATGAAACCTCACTCGAAAGCTTTTATATAAATCGCTTCGGAAAGCCCCTTTACGAAATGTTTTTTGAGGATTATACCGAAAAGCTTTGGGGTATAAGTCCTTCCGAAATTTCCGCCGATTGGGGTGCGCAAAGGGTAAAAGGACTATCACTCAAAAAAGCAATTCTCAATGTTATAACAAAACCTTTTAAAAAGAAAAGTGAGGTTGAGACCTCTCTCATTGAGCAATTCTATTACCCGAAAAAAGGTCCCGGTCAGCTTTGGGAAGCTCTCGCCGCAGAAATTGAGAGTATGGGCGGTATTATCCTGAAAAACAACCGCGTTACCGATATAAAAATTAAAGACGGTAAGGTTTCAAGCATCTGCGCCCAAACTCCCGACGGTATTAAAAAATTCAAAGCCGATTACTATATTTCAACAATGCCTGTAAAGGACCTTGTTGACGGTATGGGTGAGGCAGTTCCCGAAGCTGTAAAAAATATCGCTCACAACCTCCCCTACCGCGATTTCATAACAGTGGGACTTCTTGTTAACAAATTAAAGCTTGAGAATAAAACTCAGCATAAAACCCTCGGCAACATAGTTCCTGATTGCTGGATATATATTCAGGAGCGTGACGTTAAGCTGGGCAGACTTCAGATTTTCAACAACTGGTCACCTTATATGGTTAAAGACCCTGACAACACCGTTTGGATAGGTCTTGAATATTTTTGCACAGAGGGCGATGAATATTGGAATATGACCGACAGCGAATTCATCGACTTCGCATCACAGGAGCTTGAAAAAATCGGTGTAATCAACAAAGCCGATATTCTTGACAGTGTGCATATTAAGGTTAAAAAGGCATATCCTGCCTATTTCGGCACATACAAGGATTTCCCCAAGGTGCGCGAGTATCTTGACAGTATCAAAAACCTCTACTGCATAGGCAGAAACGGTATGCACCGATATAACAATATGGATCATTCTATGCTGAGTGCAATAGAAGCCGTAAACTGCATAAAAACAGGAAATCCCGACAGATCGGTTATTTGGGATGTCAACACAGAGAAAGAATACCACGAGGAAAAATGAGTGCTGCATTGCGGCACTCGTTTTTTTACTTGCAACTAATAAAAACTTCCACAAACTTTTTCTTCACATATTAAAAGCCGCTTAATTTTTTCGTCATATTGCGTTAAAAACCGAACTCACATTGTGCATTTTCAACAAAACTTTGCAAAGCTTTTTTACTGTTTTGTGAAAGACCAAGACGGTTAATCAACAAACTTATTTGTGCAAACTGCACAAATAGAAAATATTTCCTTTGTGCAAAATCACTTGACTTTTTTGAAAAATCGAGTATAATAGCATTGTAAATCAAAGGAAAGGAGTCCAAAAGACATGATTAACTACTATGAAATTGAGAAGAAGCTTCTCAAAGAGATCGAAGAAGAAAAGGGCTTCTCCTTCAAGAAGCTTGCTAAGATAATCGAGCTTAGCGGTGTTCTTAACCGCGAGGCGAAATAATTCGCTTCTTCGCTCCCCGATATTCTCCCGGGACAGCCGGTTCACCCATTTTTATCGCTGAATCGGACTTCAGGGTGATATATATAAATTGTTTCATAAAGCCAAAAACAGCAAGTCGCCTATAAAAGGCGGCTGTTGTTTTTTATGACCGTTTTTTTACTTTTGTTTATTGACTGATATAAGTTTTTGGTTTATATTGTAAACAGTGATATTTTCCTAAAAGGAGAACAAATTATGACCAAAAACGAAGCAAAACAAAAAGCAAAAATTCTTGTATCCCAAATGACGGTTTATGAGAAGATTTTTCAGCTTCTTTATACCTCCCCCGCCATTGAGAGATTGGGTATAAACGAATACAATTGGTGGAATGAGGGTGCTCACGGCGTAGCAAGGGCAGGTACTGCAACGGTTTTCCCCCATACTATCGCTATGGCGGCAACCTTTAACAGCAAACTCGTAAATACAATTGCCGATGTAATCTCGACAGAAGGCAGAATAAAATATAATAAACACGTTGAATACGGCGATCACGACATATTCAAGGGTATCACCTTCTGGGCACCGAACATCAATATTTTCCGTGACCCCCGTTGGGGCAGAGGTCAGGAAACCTTCGGTGAAGACCCTTACCTTACCGCAACATTGGGTACTTCCTTTATCAAGGGTATTCAGGGCGAAGGCGAATTTATCAAAGGTGCCGCCTGCTCAAAGCACTTTGCAGTTCATTCAGGTCCCGAAAAAGACCGTCACGGCTTTGATGCCGAAGCCAACACCCACGACCTTTTTGAAACATATCTCCCTGCTTTCGAGAAAACCGTAAAAGCCGGAGTTGCAGGCGTTATGGGTGCATATAACAGAACGAACGGTGAGCCTTGCTGTGCACATACTTATCTTATAGGTGATATCCTCAGAAAGCGTTGGGGCTTTGACGGCTATTTTGTTTCCGACTGCGGTGCATTGCAGGATATTTATGAATTCCATAAGTTTACCGAAACAAGAGCAGAAGCGGCGGCGGTTGCCCTTAAAAATTCCTGCGACCTTAACTGCGGCAAAACCTATGAAGCTCTTGTAGATGCTTATGAAGAAGACCTCATTACAGAAGAAGAAATTACTCAAGCGGCTGAAAGACTTTATATGATTCGCGTCCTTTTGGGTGAATTTGAAGAGGTAAGACCGTATTCCGATATCCCGTACTCAAAGCTTGACTGCAAAGAACACAGAGAGCTTAATCTGAAAGCGGCTGAGCAGTGCCTTGTTCTTCTAAAAAACGAAAGCAACTATCTCCCTCTCAATAAAGGTACAGATAAGAGAATTGCAATAGTAGGTCCGAATGCCCTTTCGGTAACCGCTCTTGAAGGCAATTATAACGGCTACGCATCCGAATACATCACAGTTGCCGACGGTGTAAGAAGAGTTTTCGAAAATGCCGAAATCAGCGTTGAAAAGGGTGCGAACTACTGCATTGAAAAGGAGAATGACTGGGGCGGCTTCGGCAATATGCTCAGCGACGGCATAGCCGCGGCTTCCGAGGCAGATATCACCGTTCTCGCCTTAGGTCTTGATTGTTCAATTGAGGGTGAGGACACAGGCTATGATAATGACTACACTGCCTGCGGTGACAAAAAGAATATTTATCTTCCGAAAACACAGCAAAAGCTTGCGGAGGCAGTCTGCGATGTTTGTGAAAATGTTATTGTTGTTCTTATGTGCGGCAGTTCAATAGACCTTGGCGAAAAGGTGACGAACCACGCAAAAGCAATCGTACACGCCTGGTACCCGGGAGCAATGGGCGGTCTTGCGGCGGCAAAGCTCCTTGCAGGTGATTTCTCTCCCTCAGGTAAACTCCCCATTACAATCTATAAGGGTGACCATAACCTGCCCGATTTCACCGATTACAATATGAAAGGCAGAACCTACAGATACATTGAAGGCGAGCCGCTTTTCCCCTTCGGCTACGGTCTTTCATACACAAAATTCAACTATTCAAATGCAAAAATACCGAATGAAACCGATGAAAACATTACTCTGAGCGTTGATGTTGAAAACACGGGTGATATGAACGGTATTGAAAAAGTTCAGGTATACGCTTCTTTTACCGATTCAAGAACGGTAACTCCCCACTTCCAGCTTTGCGGTGTTGAAAGTATTGAACTCAAAGTCGGTGAAAAAAAGACTGTTAATACAGAAATTGATAAATATTGGCTCAAAGCCGTAACGGATGACGGCGAAAGAGTAACTCCCGACGGCAAAATAACACTTTACATAGGCGGTCATCAGCCCGATGAAAGAAGCAACAAGCTTCTTGAAAATAAATGTCTCAGTATAGAGATGTAAGGAGAGTTTTTATGATACATATCGCTCTTATCGGCACTTGGCACGTTCATTTTGAAGGGTACGCAAATACTATTCAAAATAATCCCAACTGCAAAATTACCGCAATTTGGGATAACGATAAAGAAAGTGCAAAAAAATATGCAGAAAAATACAACTGCGATTTCGTTGAAAATTACGATGAGCTTTTAAAAAGACCTGACGTTGATGCCATTTCCGTTTGCACCTCAACCGACCTTCATAAAGAGGTTATGATTAAAGCCGCAAAGGCAGGAAAACATATTTTCACTGAAAAAGTTCTTTGTTTTACCGAAGCCGATGCATTAGAGGTTGCAAAAGCAGTCAAAGAAAATAACGTTAAATTCTGCATTTCCTTCCCGTGGAGAGCAAAAGGTGATTTCTTATGGGTTAAACAGGCAGTTGATAACGGTCTTATCGGTGAAGTGAATTATTGCCGAATGAGAAATGCTCATAACGGTGCGCTTGCAGGCTGGCTCCCCGAAACATTTTACGATAAAGAGACCTGCGGCGGCGGAGCCATGATGGATCTTGGTGCTCATTCAATGTATCTTCTCAATTGGCTTTTAGGTGAACCGATAAAGGCATCTTCCGCATTCACCAATGTTATGGTAAATTCCGTTGAAGATAATGCAGTGACCATACTCACCTATGAAAACGGTGCAATAGGTGTAAGCGAAACGGGTTTTGTTGCCCCCAATAACCCCTTTGAATTTGAAATGGCAGGCTCAAAAGGCACTATTCTTGCAGGTGGATTTACGGATAAAGTTTGCTACAATATAGGTGACGGTTGGGTTTTCCCGAAAACTCCCGAAAACGCCGTTTCGCCGCTTCTGAGTTGGATAAACTCTATTTTAAATGATTCAGAAATCCCCTACGGCATAGACGATGCCGTTGCCCTTTCCAAAATAATGGAAACGGCATATAAAAATATCATATAATTAAAATAACAACGGTCAGTTTTTAACGCTGAACGTTGTTGTTTTTTTCAATATAATGCCAACACAGTGCTGATTTCACAATGAATATTCTTCCAAAACCTCACCGCTCAAATTTTTATGAATAACCGCTGTATCATCCACAATCATATATCCTCTCGGTGTCCCCTCTTTGGGGATTGAAACAGAACCGGGATTCATATAGACAACCCCGTTTTCGAGTTCTTTAATTTTGCTTACATGTGTATGACCGTTAAAAAGAACATCGCCTTTTTTGATTTTCGGCATATTTTGCGGATTCATTTTGTGCCCGTGAGTTAAGAAAAACATTCTGCCTTTATGGTAAAAAAACGCGTACTCCGCAAGAACAGGAAACGAAAGCACCATTTCATCTACTTCCGCCTCGCAGTTTCCTCTTACACAAAGAATTTCATCAGCCATACCGTTCAGAAGCTCTATAACGCCTTTCGGGCTATATTCTTCGGGCAAATCGTTTCTCGGTCCGTGATAAAGTATATCACCCAAAAGCACAAGCTTTTCGCATTTTTCTTCTTTATATCTTTCAACCAATTCGCGGCAGTATTTTAAAGAGCCGTGAATATCGGATGCTATCATCAATTTCATAACCAAACCCCGTTTTAATCAAAATAATATCGTAATTCAGTATACCACATAAATACAATAAAGTAAAACATTTCATATAGATATTTGAACAAAAAACATACGAATTTCTTATAAAACAGCTGTAAAACCGATATGATTATTCAGTTTAAAAACTACGCAACTAAAAACGGTTGACACTTTTCCCTCAAAATTCTATAATTATCCCATACAACAAACCGATTCCCCCGAGGTACTTTATGAAAAAGATTCATTTATTATGCAATGCCCATCTTGACCCTGTCTGGCTCTGGACTCAAGATGAAGGTATTGCCGAGGCAATTTCCACCTTCCGCATTGCGGCTGATTTTTGTGAAAAATACGATAATTTTATATTTAATCATAATGAATCCGTTCTTTACGAATGGGTGGAAGAGCACGAGCCTGAGCTTTTCAAGAAAATTCAGGAGCTTGTAAAAAAAGGAAAATGGCGCATAATGGGCGGTTGGTATCTTCAGCCTGATTGCGTTATGCCCTCGGGCGAGGGTTTTATCCGTCAAATTGAAACAGGTAACCGCTATTTTAAAGAAAAATTCGGTGTTAAGCCTACAACCGCCATAAATTTTGACCCCTTCGGCCATACAAGAGGGCTTGTTCAGATTCTTAAAAAAAGCGGTTATGATTCATACCTGTTTATGCGACCCCACGGCGTAGTGGGTGATAAAACCGATTTTATATGGAAAGGCTTCGACGGCAGTGAAATAATCGGTCATTCAATGTGGGGCGGCTACAATTCTGCAAGAGGCAAAATTGATGAAAAATTAGACAGATGCATTGCTGATGCACAGGACGGTGCCAACCTTATGCTTTGGGGTGTAGGCAACCACGGTGGCGGACCGTCTGAAATCGACCTTGATAAAATCGAACAATACATAAAAGACCATCCCGAGGTTATTGTTGAACATTCTTACTGCGAAAACTATTTCAACGAAATTGACAAAAGCAAATTGGACACCTTCGATAAATCCCTCGTTCACTGTATGGTTGGCTGCTACACCTCTATGGTGCGCATAAAGCAAAACTACCGAGCACTTGAAAATGAGCTTGTAACCACTGAAAAAATGCTTGCGGTAAGCGGAGTGAATTATGATAAAATTCAGTTTGAAGAGGCACAAAAAGCACTTCTTTTCAGCCAATTTCACGATTGCCTCCCCGGTTCAATGATAAAGGGCGGTGAGGATGAAATACTCCGTCTTCTCAGCTACGGCAGAGAGATTGCTTCAAGGCTTCGAAGCCGTGCATTCTTCAAGCTTTGCAGCGGTCAAAAGAAAGCTCTTGACGGTGAAATCCCCGTAATGGTATTCAACCCTCATCCTTATGAAATTGAAAGAGAAATCGAAGTCGAATTCCAGCTTGCAGACCAGAATTGGAACGATAACGAAGTAACGCTTGTAAAAGTCCGTGATGAAAACGGTGCGTATCTTCCCTCTCAAAACGAAAAGGAATCCGGCAGTCTCACTCTCGACTGGCGAAAACGCATTTCATTCAGAGCAAATTTGAAGCCCATGAGCATCAATCGCTTTGACTGCGAGCTTTATGTAGAAAAGCTTGACAAAAGACCCATAGCCCCCTGCACAGAAACAGATTCACACTTTGTTTTTGAAAACGGCAAAATGACCGTGCTTATCAATAAAACAACAGGTCTTATTGATAAATATGAGGTTGGCGGCAAAAATCTGTTGCGTGAAAACAGCGGTAAAATCCTTGTTTATAAGGATAACGAGGACCCATGGGGTATGACAGTTGACGGTTTTTATGACTGTATCGGCGAATTCAAAACAATATCGAAACAAGAGGCAAACGCCTTTGCCGGTTACCCCGAGGCAGACTGTGAAAATGTGCACGTTATTGAAAACGGCGATGTTCGCCTGAAAATTCAGGCAACCCTTAAAAACCGCAACTCCTTTGCAGTTATTACCTATACTCTCCCGAAGCACGCCACTTACATTGACATAAATATTAAAACCTTTGCAAATGATGTGAATTCTTTATATAAGCTTTCCTTTGACACCGAACTTGAAGAGCCCGAATTTTGGGGTCAGACCGCTTTCGGCAAAGAGGAAATGTTGAAGGAAGAGAATGAAATCACATATCAAAAATGGTGCGGACTTTTCCGAAACGAAGCAGGCTTTGCAATACTCAACCGCGGCACCTACGGCGGCAGTGCAAAGGACAGCACGATAAATATAACAATGATGCGCACCCCCGTTTACTCCGCTCACCCCATTCGCGACAGAGCAATCAACGATAACGACAGAAACCATAACCATATTGATATGGGCGAAAGAGATTTCTGTTACCGCCTTACTGCCGATATTACACACCTTGACAGAGAAGCCGAGATTTTCAATCAACCGCCCTATGCCCTCTCCTTCTTCCCCTCAGGCGCAGGAGAAAAAAAAGAGACAGTTGTCGGGATTTCAAATAACGATATTATTCTTTCAGCATATAAAAAGACTGAAGGCGGTATTATCGCAAGGCTTTTCAATTCAACCGATAAACCTCAAAGCACATCTTTTACAATCGGCAAAAGCTCCTATAACATCGACTTCACACCATTCGAGGTAAAAGCATTTATTGCTGATGAGAAAAACATTAAAGAGTGTAATCTCATTGGTGAATAAAACCATTGCAATTTACAGCGGCATGTTGTATAATAAAATATCAATATGAAAGCTTTTAATTCATTTACCGAAAGGAGCATATATGAACAAAAAACTCAAAGCTGTCATTGCAGTAATGATAGTTACCGTTACCGTGTTTCTTGCCGTTATGCCCTTCGGGGCTGTTCAGATTAAACGGTACTACGGCGATATAGACTGTGACGGAGACGTTACGGTTCAGGATGCGCGAATAGCGCTTATGGCGGCAGTTAAAATTTATGAATATGAGCTTACGGATATGGACTTGATTGCCGCAGATATAAACGGCGACGGTGAGATAACCTCCGTAGATGCCCGCCTGATTTTGCGTATTGCCGCAGGACTTCAGAAAAAGGAAGAAATAGAAAATTACGAATTCAGCGTAAATTCTCAAGAGCTCGTCAATAAAATAAACGCAATGCGAGTCGAAAAAAGTGCAGATGCTACACCATTAGTTCTCTCGGATGAGCTTTGCATGGCGGCTCAGGAAGCGGCTCAGGAATATGCCACTGCAACGGGCACGGCACTTTTCCGCGAAAACGGTGCTTATTATTACACCCTTCTTGATGAAATAGGAATAAGCTACACCTTTGCCGATAAAATGATAGTTGAAAGCTCTTTCGGCTATATTCAGGCTTTCGAAGCTTTCGCTTCGGAACAGCAAAGCAAGAAAGCACTTTGCAGTGAAAATTTCAATAAAATCGGTATCGGTGCATTCAGTGATGACGGAATAACCTTCTATTGGTGCATTTTCCTTATTAAAGATTAGTTTTCAACTCGAAAGGAAGTTTTAACAATGAGTGATTACAGAATAGAAACAAAATGTGTTCAGGGCGGCTACACTCCCGGCAACGGTGAGCCCCGCCAGATACCCATCGTTCAGAGCACAACCTTTAAATATGCCACAAGCGAGGATATGGGCAAGCTTTTTGACCTTGAAGCAAGCGGATATTTCTATACAAGGCTTCAGAATCCCACCAACGACAGTGTTGCCGCAAAAATAGCTGAGCTCGAGGGCGGCACAGCCGCAATGCTCACAAGCTCCGGTCAGGCGGCAAACTTCTACGCGGTCTTCAATATTGCAAACTGCGGTGACCACGTTGTTTCATCCTCAACCATTTACGGCGGAACCTACAATCTTTTTGCCGTTACAATGAAGAAAATGGGTATCGACTTCACTTTCGTTTCACCTGACTGCACCGATGAAGAGCTTGAAGCCGCTTTCAGACCCAACACAAAAGCAGTTTTCGGCGAAACTATCGCTAACCCTGCCTTAACCGTTCTTGATATTGAGAAATTTGCAAATGCCGCTCACGCTCACGGCGTACCGCTTATTATCGACAATACCTTTGCTACTCCCGTCGGTTGCCGTCCCTTTGAATGGGGTGCTGATATCGTTATCCATTCAACAACTAAATATATGGACGGTCACGGTGCCGCAGTAGGCGGATGCATTGTTGACTCAGGTAAATTCGACTGGATGGCTCACGCCGATAAATTCCCGGGACTCTGCACTCCCGATGACAGCTACCACGGCATCACTTACGCTGAGCGTTTCGGTATGGAAGGCGCTTTCATAACAAAAGCAACTGCCCAGCTTATGAGAGACTTCGGCTCCATTCAGTCACCGCAGAACGCATTTTATCTTAACTTAGGTCTTGAAAGCCTCCATGTTCGTATGAAACGCCACTGTGAAAACGGTCTTGCAGTTGCAAAATTCCTTGAATCAAACGACAAGATAGAGTGGGTAACCTACGCAGGGCTTGAAAACGATAAATACCACGCACTTGCAGAAAAATATCTTCCTAACGGCACCTGTGGCGTAGTTTCATTCGGTGTAAAGGGCGGAAGAAAAGCCGCCGAAGAGTTTATGAAAAAGCTTAAACTTATAGCCATTGAGACCCACGTTGCCGATGCCAGAAGCTGTTGCTTGCATCCCGCAAGCGCAACCCACCGCCAGATGAACGACGAAGAGCTCGTTGCGGCAGGAATTACAGGAAACCTTGTAAGACTTTCCTGCGGTCTTGAAAACGCAGAAGACCTTATTGAGGATATCAAACAAGCACTTTAAAACGCTACGGTCAAGACCGCACCCTACGTTGAAAGGAGGTATGAGGAAAATGCCTATTAAATTACAAAACGAGCTTCCGGCAGTAGAAATTCTCCAAAACGAGAATATTTTCGTTATGACGGACACAAGAGCCATAACTCAGGATATCCGTCCTTTGAAAATATTGGTTTTGAACCTCATGCCGAAGAAAACGGAAACAGAAACACAGCTTTCAAGGCTCCTCGGAAACTCCCCATTACAGGTTGAGTTTGAGCTTATACACACAAAATCACATGTTCCGAAGCACACCCCGAAGGAATACTTACTCGCTTTCTATAAAACCTTTGACGATGTTAAGCACAGAAAGTTTGACGGACTTATAATAACAGGCGCGCCTGTTGAAAAGCTTGAGTTTGAAGAGGTCACCTATTGGGAAGAGCTTTGTGAAATAATGGAATGGAGCAAAACCCACGTTACAAGCACCTTCCACATCTGTTGGGGTGCTCAGGCAGGTCTTTATTACCATTACGGAATAAAAAAATATCCCCTGCGCGAAAAGCTCTCGGGAGTTTATAAGCATACTGCCGATTATAAGAAATCCATTCTTTTACGAGGCTTTGACGATGAATTCGATGCTCCTCATTCACGGTACACCACCGTAAAACGGGAGGATATTGAAAAAGTTCCCGAATTAAAAATTCTCGCATCATCTGAAGAAGCAGGTGTGTATATAGTAACTACGGAAAACGGAAAACAGATATTTGTTACGGGTCATTCCGAATACGATACCGATACTCTTAAAAATGAGTATCTCAGAGATAAGGATGCAGGGCTTGATATAAAAATGCCGAGAAATTATTTCCCTGATAACGATATTACAAAAGCCCCTTTAAACACCTGGCGCTCTCACGCAAATCTTCTGTATTCCAATTGGCTTAACTATTTTGTATATCAGACAACACCGTATGATATTGAGACAATTAAATGAAAAATCACAGCCTGCGCAACTGCGCAGGCTGTGATTTTATCCCTTTGTATAAACCGTTCCGTTTTTCATATCAATACCTTTAACAGCCATCATTTCGGAAACTGTTACAAGCTGATAACCGTTTTTCACAAGCCACGGAACTATAGTTTCGGTTGCAGATGCAGTGGAGGAATAAAGGTCATGCATAAGAACTATTGAGCCGTCCTTAACATTTTTCTTAATATTTGAAACTACCGATGAAGAATTTCTGTTTTTCCAATCCAGTGTATCTACCGACCAATTTATAAGCGGATATTTCACGGTACTTTTTACAGTTGAGTTAACCGACCCGCCGGGTGCTCGCACAAGCACCGGAGCAGTACCCGTATATTTTTTCACGTCACTGTTTGTATTATTGATCTCAGACAGAATCTTACTTGTACTTACTTTTGTGAGAATTGTGTGGTTATAGGTATGATTACCTATCTCACAGCCTAACGCCGCCTCACGCTTTATGCAGGCTGAATATGCAGAAACCCTCGAGCCTACCACGAAGAATGTGGCTCTTCCCGAGTATTTTTCAAGTGTATCAAGTATGCTGTTGGTAACAGGGGTATATGGACCGTCGTCATAAGTTAAAGCAACCATTGGCTTATTGGGGTCTATTCCGTAAAGGTATTGATAGGCTGAAACCGTTGTTGCTCCCACGCCCGTAACCTTTATTCTGTAATAATTCTTTTTGCCGTAAACAGGTGTTTTATCGGTATAAGTAACGGTAGAAAGCTTGGATACGGTTTTAACGGTTTTCCAACTGCTCTCGCCCGATGCCTTTCGCTGAACCTCGTAACCGTTGCCAAGAGCACATTTATTCCATTTGAGAACTATACCTTTCGGTGAGTGCTCCGCAGTTAGGGTGGGTGCAGATACATATTTAACAGTTAGTCCGTTTTTATCGTAACTGCCGTGAAGGGAGTTTTTCATCTGTTTCACGGTATATGTATATGTCTTACCCGAGGAAACTTTTTTATCGGTATATGTTACGGTTGAATTTCCGCCTATTTTTGAAATAAGCGTCCAATCTGTTTCACCGCTCGCCTTTCTGTACACCCTGTAGCCTGTGGCAGAGCTTGCTTTATTCCAGCTTATTTTTACTCCGCCGGTGGTATTATACACACTGAATCCCGAAACATTTTTCAGCGCCGTGCATTTCACTCCGGAAAGATATGAGCTTATACTGTCGCTTCTGCTTATTGCTCTGACTGTATAGGTGTACTCCACGCCGTTTTTTACGGTGTTATCCGTATATTTCAGGGATGCGGTTTCCCCCAGCCTTGTCCAGGATTTATTGGTTGTATCTTTTCTGTAAACGCGGTATTTCACTGCACCCGACACAGCCGACCACTTAAAAACTATACTGTTATTTGAATTGTCGGCGGTAAGATTTTTCGGTGTGCTTAAATAAACACTCTTCTTCCCGTTTAATTCATAGCTTCCGTCTATCGACCCCTTATATTGCTTTACCGTATATGTGTATTCTTTTCCGGAAGAAACATTTTTATCGGTGTATTCCGTTACGGAGTTACTTTTTAATGTTGCAATTTTTGTCCATTTTGTATCGCCTGCGACTTTTCTGTAGAGCTTATAGCCCGTAGCCGTGCTTACCTTGCCCCAGCTTATTTTCATCCCCTCGGAAATACAGGAAACCTTAAAGTCAGCAGGTTTTTTAAGTGCAATACATTTAACACCCGCGAGATGTCCGCTGACTGTTCCGCTTTCGCTCACTGCTTTTACGGTGTATGTATACTCAGTACCGTTTTTTATATTACCGTCTTTAAAGCTGACAGATGAAACCTCTGCTGTTTTTACCCAGGATTTATTTGATGCATCCTTTCTGTATACTATATATGTTTTTGCGTTTTCCACCGAGTTCCATTCAAAAAGAATTTTATTATCGTAATTCTTTGCAGAAAGGTTTTGAGGCGTATCCACCTTAACGGGTTTTGCAGACGGCTCCGTGGAAGGCTCGGTCTCCGGTTGCGTTACGGGTTGGTCTTTTTCGGGTTCTTCCGTTATGTCTTCGCCGCCCTGTGTTGTCGGCGGTACTTCGGTAACCTCAGTTTGAATATCAGAAGTTGCAGGTGCTTCCGTAGTTGCGGGTACTTCCGCCGCATATGTCCAAAATACTCCGCACAAAAATAAAACAAAGGTTATAACCATCGTTAAAACGGATTTCAATTTTTTTCTGTCTTTCAAAATTACCCTCTCCTTCAATACATAAAAAACAATATTGCTAAGTTAGCTTTAATTATAAACTTCAATACAAAAAATCACAACACCATATGACAAAAAAATTCATTTTTTTCGTTTTTTTAGGTATTTGTTGACAACGTAAATCAAAAGGAATAAAATAGCAAAAGCACCATTAACAGAAAAGAGATGTTTTATGAAAACCCGTCAGTATCTTGAAAGCCATAAATATTCTTCCCTTATATTTGTTGCCTGCTTTGCGGCTTACACCGCCTCCTATATAGGCAGAATAAATTTTTCCGCCGCCCTTGCGGATATAGTTGGCAGCGGTCTTTTCACAAAATCCGAAGCGGGTATTATAGGTTCTGCATTTTTCTTTGTTTACGGTGCATTCCAAATAATAAACGGATTTTTGGGTGATAAGCTTTCGCCCTTCAAGATGATAATAGCGGGCACATTCCTCTCGAGTACGGCAAATTTTGCGATGACCTTTTGCTCCACAAACATTGCGATGGCAGTGGTATGGGGCTTCAACGGCTTTGCCATGTCACTTTTATGGGTAGCAATTCTTAAAATTCTTGCCAACATCATAAATGAAGATATGCGCTCTAAAGCCTGCCTTAACATAAGCGTAACGCTTCCCATAGGTACGATTCTCGCGTATCTGTTAGCCTCGGTTTCAATCAAATTCTTTGATTGGAAGTATGTATTTTACGTTCCCTCGCTTATACTTCTCGCGGTGTGCATTTTCTTCACAGTTTCATATCTCACCGTAAAACCCCATATAAAAGAAATCCCCCAAAACACACAAGCATTACCTGAAGTCTCCCGTAAAAAGAAAAAAAACGTTTCCCTTTTAGCGGTTCTCGCAGGTGCAGGAATTTTATTCATACTCCCTGCAGATGCTATCCACGGAGCAATAAAAGAAGGTATCACCACTTGGGTGCCCACAATGATTTCAGAGCTTTATTCCACAGATCCCTCTTTTTCCGTTTTTCTGTCGGTTATTCTCCCTGTATTCAATCTCAGCGGTGTTTATATCATCACCCCTGTATACAATAAAATCTTCAAGAAAAATGAGCTTAAAACAGGTGCGGCTATATTACTTTTTACCGTTATCCCCCTGACACTTCTTATTTTTATAAAAAATCTGCCAATAATTGTAAGCGTTGCTCTTCTTGCGGTAAGTACCACTGCAATGCACTCCTACAACTATATGATAATCACTCTCGTGCCCATGCGCTTTGCCTATTGCGGCAGAACTGCCACCGTTACGGGTATTATGAACGCTACTGCTTACGCAGGCTGTGCCGCCGCTTCATACGGCTTCGGTGTAATATCCGACAACATCGGCTGGAACGGCACTATTCTGGTTTGGCTGGGACTTGCGGCGCTTGCATTTGTTATTACTGCAATCCCGTTAAAAAAATGGAATAAATTTATAAAAACCGTTAAAGAGGGGTAAGCTGAAATGAATGTTTTTGACTTTGACAACACCATTTACGACGGTGAAAGCGTCATTGATTTTTTCCTCTATTACTGCAAAAAGGATAAATCTCTTTTAAAATACATTCCCAACGTCATTGCGGCAATGATAAAGTACAAGCAGGGTAAAATCACCGTGGAACAGGCTTTGGGTAAATACGGCGGATTGGTTACCGACTATTTCAAGCAAAACGGCGGTATCCCCGAGGAAATGAGAATTTTTTGGGATTCCCATATGCACAAGATAAAACCGTTTTATAAGGATATCCAAAGCGACGATGACCTGATAATCTCCTGTTCTCCCGAATTTTCCCTTGATATAATCTGCAAAAGGCTGGGAATCAAAAAATATATAGGCTCTGTGATTGATACGGAAAGCGGTGAAATCAGCAGACTGTGTTTCAGAGAAAATAAGGTTAAAGCCTTTTTTCGGGAATACCCTGATACCGAAATAGAAAACTTCTATACAGACTCCCTCAACGACCAACCGCTTATTGATATAAGCAAGAATGCGTATCTGGTAAAGGGAAATAAAATAACAAAAATAAAATAACATATAATAAAACACCTTCGCATACACTTGGTATTGACGGAGGTGTTTTATTATGACAGACGAAAAAAAGACGGGGATACTTCCCCATAACTGTATTCTTGAGGACAGGCGCGCTCTTTCGGTATCGGGAGTTAATGATGTAGGAAGCTTTGATGAAGAGACAATTATTGCCGCCACCGACTACGGCGAGTTAACCGTAAAAGGCGAAAAGCTTCATATTACAAAGCTTTCTTTGGAAATCGGCGAGCTTTGCATTGAGGGTAAAATATCATCCCTGTCTTATGCCGATACACCTGATAAATCAGGAAGCTTCTTCTCAAGAGTATTCAGATAATGTATTCAGTAGACCAAAGTGAACAACTGATAATTTTTCTTGCATCCTTAGGTGTAGGCTTTCTTCTCGGTGTAGTCTACGATGTTTTCCGCGCGCTCAGGCTATGCTTCACCAAAAGCAAGCCGACTGTGGTAATATTTGATATTTTGTATTTTTTTCTCTTTGCCTTGGCTACTTTTATTTTTGTTCTCGCCGCAAACAAAGGGGAAGTCCGCTCATACATAATAATCGGAGAGCTGTTAGGTGCCGCGTTTTATTATTTTTCTTTCGGTCTTGCAGTTATTAAAATAACCGACCGTTTTGTTGCATTTTCCAAAAGATTTTTCACAACCCTTTTCAAGGTGCTCAGCGCACCTTTTCGCTTCGCTTACAAGCTTATTGGAAAGCTTTTCCGAAAAACCGAGGTAATTTTCAAAAAAAGTGAAAAAAAGTCTCAAAAAATACGAAAAAAACTCTTGCCAAAATTGCACTTATACGTGTATAATTTACTAAGTATATTAGGAGTAGGCAAAGCCCATATCCGGAAAGGCGGCAGCAATTTTGGCAACGAAAAAAAAGAAAAAAAACAATCGGACCTTTAGCATAATCGCCCTTGTTTTCTGCTTAATAGTTGCATTGTTTTTTGCAATCTCGTTTATTAAAACCCGAAGCGAAATAAACGCAAAAGAAGCTGAGCTTACCGCCCTCGAGAGCATCTACGAAAGCCGGGTTGCAGAGAATTCCGAGCTTCAAAATGCTATCGACGACACGGATGAAGCGGCGCTTGCAGAGGAATATGCAAGGGAAAAGGGGTATGTTCTTCCCGATGAACGGGTGTATGTGGATATCACCCCCGGCTCCGAAGAATAAAGTTTTTTCAATTTAGAGGTACACTATGGCAGTAGAAATCGGTTCGATTCTTGAAGGAAAAGTAACAGGCATCACAAATTTCGGGGCATTCGTTGAACTCCCCGACAAAACAACCGGTATGGTTCACATATCTGAGGTTTCGTCATCTTTTATTAAAGATATCCGCGAAAAGCTCAATGAGGGAGATACCGTTAAAGTAAAAGTTCTCGAAATCAATGAAAAAGGAAAGGTCTCCCTTTCCATAAAAAAAGCTCTTCCCAAGGAAGAAGAGGCAAAACCGAAACGCCCTGCCGGTGACAGACCAAGAAGATCTCAGCCTCAGGTTTGGACAGGTACACAAAAAAGCGAGCCGGAAAGTATGTCTTTTGAAGATATGATGGCAAAGTTCAAAAGCGTAAGCGATGAAAAAATGAGCGACCTTAAAAAGAACAACGTTGCAAAGCGCGGTGCATCAACAACTCGCCGCGGCGGAAATTCAAGAGGTTAAATACATATTAAAACCGTGTCGGATATCGGCACGGTTTAACCATTTAAAAACGGATGTGAAACAATGAGAGAAATAAGCACAGTTCAAATTGAAAATGCGGTAGAAAAACTTTTTCTGCAGGCAAATGCCGAGCTTCCCGCTTCTTTGGAGCAGAAGATACGTTTTTGTGAAAATGAGGAAAGTGCGCCTTTGGCAAAAAGCATTTTCTGCGATATGTGCCGAAATCTTGACGCGGCAAGAGAGCTTAATATCCCAATTTGTCAGGACACGGGCATGGCAGTTCTCTTCTGCGAAATAGGTCAGGATATTCATATAATCGGCGGTGACTTTAACGAGGCTGTCAACAACGGTGTAAAAAAAGCCTATTCAGACGGTAAAATGCGCTGTTCAATCGTCAAGGACCCTATAAGGCGTGGTAATACCGGCGATAATACGCCTGCGCTTATACATATTTCAATAGTTCCCGGTGATAAAATAAAACTCACCGCCGCACCTAAAGGCTTCGGCAGTGAAAATATGAGCAAGATTAAAATGTTTACTCCGTCCGCATCTGTTGACGATATTGTGAATTTTGTGAAAGAAACCGTAAAAACAGCCGATGCAAACCCTTGCCCGCCCGTTGTTTTGGGCGTAGGAATCGGCAGTGATTTTGAGGGAGTCGCCCTTCTCGCAAAGAAAGCCTTATGCAGGGATATTACAGCTCGCCATTCGGATGAATTTTATAAAGAGCTTGAAGACCGTATGCTCAGTGAAGTTAACACCTTAGGAATAGGTGCCCAAGGCTTCGGAGGCGATATAACCGCTTTGGCAGTTAATATTGAAACTGCGCCGACCCATATTGCAGGCCTTCCCGTTGCAGTAAATGTTGGTTGCCATGTTACGAGACATAAAGAAATAATACTGTAACCCGCATTTTAAAGCTCACTCTTTAATTTTTCGTACCACTCCAACAACTTGAATTTAACAATATATTTATTTCCGCCGTTTATTATCTTTTCGCCACCCTCGGTAAGATAATCGGCGGTTTTTGTTTGGTCTGTTTCAACGCCGTCTGCTGCAGGAACACAAAGAGGCGGAAACATTACACACCACCAATTTTTGCCCTCACCCTCACCGAGAACCACCTTAAGTGCCGTATATTCCCCTGCAGGAAAGGTCAAATCGCCGTATTCCCTTGTTTCAAAATATTCTTTTTCAAGCGTTAAGGTAACACCATAATCATAACCGTATTTTTTCAGTGTCTCTTCTGCGGTTTTTTGGAGCTCGTCTTTTGATTCTTCAAAGTAAATTGCCGCATTTTCGGTTGTTACGCCCTCACTTAAAAGAACAGTGTTTTTGCTGAGAAGTGCATCACGCACCTTTAATTTTACATCCTGGTCAATTTGTGAATCACTGTTTGCAAGAATATGAAGCCTGACAACATCATTTCTGACACTGCCTGCCGCCCCTGCAAAATATGAGCAGGAACAGGCAAGATACAAAGCAAGTGCCGCTGAAGCTACCGCCAGAAGTATTTTATCCTTTCTTTCGTGAAATGCTTTATAAGTAAAAATTGACATAAAAATAACCGCCCTTTCATTTCGATTTTCCTGAAATTATTTTGGACGGTTAATTTTTAATTTATTCAATTTTCGGAAATAATTTCCACCCCGACATTTTCGGGTGAACAAAGATAAATCTTATCAAACATATCTTTGAGCTGTTCAACGCTTTTTTCTGCATTCTCTTTATCTTTAAAAATGCCGTAAACTGCCGAACCCGAGCCTGTCATACAAGAAGCGAGGGCACCGTTTTTATTCATTACATCCTTAATATCCACTCTGCCGTGGATATCAAATGCCTGCTCAAAAACATTACTGCACAGCTTCAATGCCGCTTCACTTTCACCGTCGGCAAGAAGCTCAAGCATGGTGCTGTTTTTCGGATGCTTCATATTTTCAACTGCATCAACTGCCGCATAAGCCTCTTTTGTTGAAACGCCGTCCTCAGGCTTAACAACAACTATTTTGTAATCTCCCAATTCGGGAAGAGGAGCAACAACAGCACCCGTATCAAGTGCAAGCGCGGTTCCGCCCACAATGCAGAAAGGAATATCTGCCCCTACCTTAACTCCTATTCGGCAAAGCACCCTTTCGGGATAATTTGTTTTAAAAATTTTATTAAGTGCAACAAGCACCGCCGCACCGTCACCGCTTCCTCCGCCCATACCTGCGCAGAAGGGAACGTGTTTTTCGATATGGATGTGCACTCCTTTATTTTTAGTGATACACGCATATTCAAAAAATTTTTCAGCGCATTTATATACAATATTACTTTTATCGGTAGGAACACCCGCCGTATCGCAGGAAACGGTAATCCTCTCCCCTTTGGTTTTTTCAACGGTTATAATATCCGCAAGGCTGATTGACTGCATAACGGTAAAAAGGCTGTGATAGCCGTTTTTCTTTATACCCGTTATATCGAGAAGAAGGTTTATTTTAGAATTGGCTTTCAGGGTAAGCTTCATACTCTCACTTCCTTTTACATTATTCTACCATATTCATATGAATTTTAAAAGAATATTTTTTGTAAAATACTGTTAATTTATAAATTATTATGCTATCATACTGAGTTGGAAAGAAGGTTTATCTATGAACGAAATTAAAATTATTGACTTGCACACTCACACTGATAATTCACAGGACGGTAACCATTCAGCAATGCATATGGCTGAAACCGCTGAAGCTAACGGCATTGAATGTGTTGCATTTACCGACCACTGTGAGGTTGATGTGTTTTTTACATCCGGTTTTGATCGCCGTACGGCACAGAGCTACTTTGAAGTTTCCAAAGCCAAATCTGCCTTTCAGGGCAGACTCGATATTCTTCGCGGCATTGAGCTTGCCCAGCCACACTATGTTCCCGAGCTTGCAGAAAAAATCATAAGCTCACAGATATATGATGTTGTCATCGGCTCTCTTCACAACCTGAGAAATATGCCCGATTTTTATGATTTCAAATCCTTTGACGGATACAATGTTGAGGATTTAATGAATGAGTATTTTGATGAAATTATCGGTATGCTTCAATGGGGCAATTTCGATATTCTGGCTCATATTACATATCCTTTCAGATATATATTTAATCTTTGCGGTTATGTTGAGGATATCAATAAATACTCAGACAAGGTTGATGAAATTCTCAAGCTTTGCGCCGAAAAGGACAAGGCTCTTGAAATAAATATGGGCGGTCTTAAATACCCCATTAACAAACCCTCTCCCGACCTTGACACCATTAAAAGATATAAAGAGCTCGGCGGTAAGCTTGTCAGTGTAGGTTCAGATTCTCACTATGCGGAACGAATCGGCTTCGGTATTGAAAGAGCATACGAAATTGCCCGCGAAGCAGGCTTCAAAGCAGTTGCAAGATTCAAAGAAAGAGAAGCTTTTGAATTCCCGATTGTATGAATATAATCTTGTATAAACTGTATATTTTACCCGTTTGTAATAATTTTATACATTTTTGCATTGAAAAATGAATACTGTTCCTGTAAAGAGATAAGCTTGTCATTGTTCAGAACTCTGTCAAAAATGTTTACAACTGCTTGTTTGAAAAAGATTATTTTTCTAAACAAGAAAAAACTTGTAAAGCAACTGACTTTACATTGACAAAGTTTTGAACAATAGACTTTTTTCGTCAAAATGTATATGCAAAAAGCCGCGGAGGTGTGAACATTGAGAAAGCTTGAATACACCGTAACCGAAGAATACTCTTCCCGTCCGCTTCTTCATTTTCTGAAGGGTTATATTCACCTTTCAACTCACATCGTTCAATCCCTTCGTCATACCGAAGGCGCGCTTCTTGTTAACGGTAATTTTGCAAGAGTTGTGGACAAAGTAAATGCAGAGGATAAGATAACTGTTTATTTGCCTGAAAAAACAACCGCGCCCCTTTTATGGGAAGCACCGCTTGATATTATTTATGAGGATGACGATTTACTCGTTATCAACAAGCCTGCGGGAGTATCTGTTCACCCAACAAGAAATCACCCCAACGGAACCCTCTGCAACGCCGTTGCCGCCTATCTTATAAAGAGTAGCACCGAGCCTTCAGCCGCAAGAGCAGTGGGCAGACTTGATAAGGTAACCTCGGGTGTTATGATTTTTGCTAAAAATTCTTTTACCGCCTCACGGCTTAACGGAAAGCTCAAAAAAACCTACAACGCAATAGTTTGCGGTAAATTGGAAGGTAACGGAAAAATCGATGCACCCATATACCGCCCCGATTTCGGAAAAACTACCCGTGCCGTGGGCGAAAACGGTGATAAGGCAGTTACACTTTGGAATGCCCTCGCCTCATCTACCGATAAAAGTTTTTTGGAAATTAAAACTCTCACAGGCAGAACCCATCAAATAAGAGTTCACTGTGCTTATATAGGTCACCCACTCTGCGGTGATGAAATGTACGGAGCTCCTCTGACTGAAAATTTACAACGCGCCGCTCTCCATTGCAGGGAGGTCACATTGACCCATCCCGTAACCGGAAAGTGTTTGACCTTTACAGCACCTATTCCGAAAGATATCAAAAAAGAATTGGAAAAAAGCGGATTTTCTGTTGACAAATAAGTTTTTTTCTGTTAGAATGGCTTCTGCCGCATATTAAGGGCGGGTATTTCGTTATGCCCATAAACACAAGAGTGTGCCTTGTTAGCGAGACTGAAAGAAAGCAGGTAAAAATCTATGTACGCAATCATCGAAACAGGCGGAAAGCAGTACAAGGTTGAGAACGGCGATGTAGTTTTCATCGAGAAGCTCGACGTTGAAGCAGATTCCGAAGTAACCTTCGATAAGGTTATCGCTGTTGGTGCAGACGACGGCATCAAGGTTGGTGCTCCCTATGTTGACGGCGCTTCCGTTACAGCAAAGGTTCTTAAGAACGGTAAGGGCAAAAAGGTCGTTGTAGCAACTTACAAACCCAAAAAGAATGAAAAGCGCAAAATGGGTCACAGACAGCCCTACACAAAGGTTGAGATTTCAGCCATCAATGCGTAAAGTGATATGATAAAAGCCACCTTTTATCATTCTTCATCAGATGCACCTGTCGGGTTTAAGATTTCAGGTCATGCCGGCTACGCTTCAAACGGCAGCGATATTGTTTGTGCGGCAGTTTCCTCTGCAGCATATATGGTAGCTAATACCATTATTGAGGTAATGAAAATAGAAGCCTGTGCAGACGTGAAAGACGGCATAATGAAAATAACGGTTCCCGAAGGCAGTGCAAAAAAAGCAAAAGAAATATTGCTCGGCTTTGAGCTTCATATAAATGAGCTCGCGCAGCAATATCCCAAAAATGTTACGATAACTACGGAGGTGTAACGAATGCTTAAAATCAATA
>CAZCQI010000005.1:0-36022 GCA_964500795.1 uncultured Eubacteriales bacterium | reverse complement strand
TAACTTCAACAACGCAAATACGGCAAGCACCGATAGCGTTGATTTCTTTAAGATAGCAAAGAGTAGGAATTTCAATACCTACAGAGTGAGCGGCTTCAAGAATTGTAGAACCGGCAGGAACCTGATAATCAAAGCCGTTGATTTTAATATTTACTGCATTTTCCATCATTAGTTCCTCCTTATTGTTTGCTTATTGCTTTAAACTTGCAGTTGCCCATACATACACCGCACTTAACGCACTTTTCGGTATCAATTGCAAATGATGCCAATTTGTGGCCGGGAGCGATATAGTCTGTTCTGGAAATAGCGTCAGCAGGGCAGTTTCTTGCACAAACACCGCAACCGATACATTTATCCATATCAATCTTGAAGCTGACAAGATCCTTACATGCGCCTGCAGGGCATTTCTTATCAACAACGTGAGCAATGTACTCGTCTTTAAAGAACTTGTATGTTGAAAGAACAGGGTTGGGAGCTGTCTGACCGAGACCGCAAAGAGAGTTCTCTTTGATGTAGTTGCAAAGCCTCTCCATTCTGTCAAGGTCTTCCATTGTGCCCTTGCCGCTTGTAATCTTTTCGAGAATTTCAAGAAGGCGTCTTGTACCGACACGGCAGGGAGTACATTTACCGCAGGATTCATCAACTGTAAATTCAAGGAAGAATTTTGCGATATCAACCATACAGTCGTCTTCATCCATAACGATAAGTCCGCCTGAACCCATCATTGCGCCTTTAGCAACAAGGTTATCATAGTCGATTTCAATATCAAGAAGGCTTGCGGGAAGGCATCCGCCTGAAGGTCCGCCTGACTGAGCGGCTTTAAACTTTTTGCCGTTGGGAATACCGCCGCCGATATCTTCAACAATTTCACGAAGAGTAGTACCCATGGGAACCTCAACAAGACCTGTGTTGTTGATTTTACCGCCGAGAGCAAATACCTTTGTGCCCTTGCTGGTTTCGGTACCCATTGAGTTAAAGAACTCTGCACCGTGAAGGACAATCTGAGGAATATTTGCGAAGGTTTCAACGTTGTTTTCAGTGGTAGGCTTGCCGAAGAGACCCTTAACTGCCGGATAGGGAGGACGGGGACGGGGCTCACCGCGGTTACCTTCAATAGAAGTCATAAGAGCTGTTTCCTCACCGCAAACGAATGCGCCTGCACCCAAGCGGATAAACAGATCAAAATCAAAGCCTGAACCGAAGATGTTTTTGCCGAGAAGACCGTATTCACGGGCATCGTCAATCGCCTTCTGCAAACGCTGAACAGCGATTGGGTACTCTGCACGAACATATACATAACCCTCTGTTGCACCTGTTGCATAACCGCAGATAGCCATAGCTTCAACGATACAGTGGGGGTCACCTTCAAGAACCGAACGGTCCATAAAAGCACCGGGGTCACCCTCGTCAGCGTTACATACTACGTATTTCTGGTCTGCCTTGTTAGCAGCTGTAAAGCTCCATTTTCTGCCGGTGGGGAATCCGCCGCCGCCTCTGCCGCGAAGACCTGAATCAATAACTGTTTTGATAACATCCTCGGGAGTCATCTCCGTAACAGCCTTTGCAAGAGCACGGTAGCCGTCATAAGCGATATACTCCTCGATATTTTCGGGGTCGATAACACCGCAGTTACGAAGAGCAACACGGTGCTGCTTTTTATAGAAGTTTGTTTCGTTAAGAGGTTTAACCTCTTCTTCTGTTACTGTTTCACTGTAAAGAAGTCTCTTAACGATTCTACCCTTGAGAAGATGCTCTTCAACGATTTCGGGGATATCTTCAACCTTAACCTCGCTGTAGAAGCAGCCTTCGGGGTAAACGATCATAATTGGGCCGAGAGCGCAAAGACCGAAGCAACCGGTTTTTACAACCTTAACTTCTTCTTCAAGTCCCTTTTCTTTAATATTTTTTTCAAGTGCTTCAATGAGCTCGCCGCTGTGGCTGGAGGTACAACCGGTACCGCCGCAGACAAGTACATGAGAACGATACATTATTTCTTCCCTCCTTATTCCGTAACGGCGCCTACCGTATATTCAACAACGGGCTTGCCGTTAACGAGGTGCTCGTTAACTACTTTAGCTGCCTTTTCGGCAGTCATCTGAACATATGTAACCTTTTCCTTGCCGGGTTCAAAAACCTCAACAATGGGCTCATACTGGCACATACCGATACAGCCTGTCTGAGTAACGGAAACATGCTGAACATTTCTTTTTGCAATTTCATCTGTAAGAGCTTTGAGCACCGGACGTGCGCCTGCTGCTATACCGCAGGTAGCCATACCGACAACAACTCTGATGCCGTCGTTACCGTCAGCGTCACGCGCAGCTATCTGAGCCTGTGCTTTTTCTTTTATGGCAAGTAACTCTTCAATTGACTTCATATTATTCCTTCCTTTCACTAAATAGGTGTTCCGTGTTCTCTCTGATATATCCTTCAATCCAATTCATTACCGAGGGCTCCGAAAGAGGAACTCCTTCAAGAATTATCTTTATATCCGCAGATTTGAATATAAACTCCTTCTCGTTAAAAACACGGGTGTAAACGAAATCCTTATCCTCATTCATACATACAACGGTGGCTATTGTCGCTTCAACATCGCCCAGCGGAGTGAAATCGATGCTGTCCGTTTTAAAGAGTGCATCAACTCTCGTGCCCGCACCAAGCTGAGATGTGATTGAAAATGAGCCACCCGTCTGCTCAGCCGCCTGCTTGAAAAGCGGAATTCCCATACCTACCCTGCGAGTTGTGCGGGTGGTGAAAAACGGATCCTGAACATTTCGAAGCTGTTCTTCGGTCATCCCCTTGCCGTTATCGTAAATTCCGATAAGAAGAGTTTTTTCTTCGGTGCTTTCTTTAATAAGTATCTCTGTAAGAGAAGCACCTGCGGCAATGGAATTCTGAGCTATATCGAGGATATTAAGTGATAATTCGCGCATAACGCTCAGTTCATATATTTTGCAAGTATTGCAGGAACATCGTCTGCAGTGATCTTGCCGTAAACCTCACCGTTTATGGTGAAAACGGGAGCAAGACCGCAAGCACCTATACAACGGCACTCCTCAAGAGAGAATTTACCGTCAGGCGTGCATTCGCCGGGACCGATTTTAAGTACCTCGCTGATTTTGTCAAGAATCTGCTGAGAGCCTTTGACGTAGCAAGCAGTACCGAGACAAACAGAGATATCGTATTCTCCTTTGGGTGAAAGCGAGAACTGTGCATAGAATGTTGCAACGCCGTAAACCTTTTCAAGCGGCACATCCATACCCTCTGCGATCATTACCTGCACTTCGCGGGGAAGGTATCCGTAAATACCCTGAGCTTCCTGCATAACATGCATAAGCCGGCTCTTGTCAGACTTACACTCCTCAATAATTGCATCAAGCTTTGCTTTCTGCTCAGGCGTACCTTTAAAAGGTATTGTGCTGATTTTCTTGAGCATTGAATTTCCTCCATTCAGATTATGTTCATGTGTGAAAAGCACAAAACGCACTTTGTCACTTTACATACGTACAGAATTATAACACATATTTATGGGTGATGTCCATAGCAATTTTCGACTTTTTACGTTTTTTTGATATTATTTTAACATTTTTATGTTTTGCACAAATATTGACCCGTTATTTTCTACACATTTTATTGATATAAACTCAATAAGACAAAACTTACATATGGCATTTTCAAACTAAATATGATAAAATTATATGGTATAAATATAATTCATCTCGGAGGAAGCTTTATGAAAATAAGCGAAATTAAAAATATACTCAATGCAGAGCTTATCTGCGGAGGGGATTTTATCGAAAATGAGGTTTTCACCGCCTGCGGAAGCGATATGATGAGCGATGTTTTGGCTTTTGTAAAAGAGCAGGCTGTTCTCCTTTCGGGTCTTGTAAATCCTCAGGTAATACGAACTGCCGAAATGATGGATATGAAATGCATCGTTTTCGTCCGCGGCAAGCGTCCCGATATTGAAATGATAGACCTTGCCGAACAATGCGATATGGTTCTTCTCGGAACTCAGCTTGAAATGTTCACCGCTTGCGGTCTTCTTTATAAAAACGGTCTCAAGGGAGGCAGCTGTATATAATGGAGCTTCTTTCTTTGCATTATGACGTCAGCGGAACCGACTTTACCTGCGCAGGCGAAGCCTCCGGTAAAATCAAAAAGAATCTTAAAGAGCTGGGATTTCCCGCAAGCATTATAAGAAATGTTGCCATCGCCGTTTACGAAGGTGAAATAAACCTGGTGATACATGGCGGAGGCGGTTTTGTAGATGTTGAAATAACACCCGAATGTATTTCCGTTGTTCTTACAGACCACGGTCCGGGTATACCCGATGTAGCTCTTGCTATGAAGGAAGGCTATTCAACCGCTCCGGAAAATGTACGTCAGTTAGGCTTCGGTGCCGGTATGGGTCTGCCGAATATAAAAAAATACACAGATGAAATGATAATAGAAACAGAAGTCGGTAAAGGTACAACCATAAAGCTTAAGGTGTATGTAAAATAACCCCTGTATAAATCCGAACGGAAAGGAGCGTTTATGGATAAATATTTTCATTCCGTACGCTTGGATAAAGACAAATGCCGAGGTTGCACAAACTGCATAAAACGCTGTCCCACTCAGGCTATACGCGTACGAAACGGCAAAGCCCGTATCGTTAAAGAGCGGTGCATAGACTGCGGCGAATGTATAAGAGTTTGTCCCTACCACGCAAAATACGCAAACAGAGATTCGCTCTCACAAATTGATGCCTTTAAATATAAAATTGCTCTGCCTGCCCCTGCTTTATACGGGCAGTTCAACAATCTCGACGATGTAAACATAATTCTCAATGCACTTCCCGCATTGGGTTTTGACAGCGTTTTCGAGGTTTCAAAGGCCGCGGAGCTGATTTCGGAAGCAACGAGAATTTACATAAACGAATGTCCTCATCCGAAACCCCTTATTTCTTCGGCTTGCCCCGCAGTAGTAAGACTTATAAGGGTATGCTTTCCCGAGCTTGTGGATAATATAATTCCCATGACCGCACCTGTTGATGAAGCGGGAAGGCTGGCGAGAGAGAAAGCAGTTGCACGAACAGGTCTTAAGCCTGAGGAAATAGGAGTTTTCTTCATTTCTCCCTGCCCTGCCAAAATCACTGCCATAAAGCAGCCGATCGGTATAGAAAAATCTCACGTTGACGGCGCTATTGCCATAAATGATATATACCCCCACCTTCTTAAAGCTATGGAAAAAACCGAAAAGCTTGATGAGCTTAGGGCTCTTCACGAATCGGGAGTTATCGGCATAGGCTGGGCAACAAGCGGCGGTGAAGCATCGGGTACTCTTAACGACAATGCTCTTTCGGCAGACGGTATAGAAAACTGTATAAAAATACTTGAAGAGGTTGAAAGAGGAAATCTTGACTCTATAGACTTCATTGAGCTCAATGCCTGCCAGGGCGGATGCGTGGGCGGAAGCCTCACTTCGGAAAACCCGTTCATCGCAAAAACACGGCTTATGAGACTTAGAAAATACAGTCCCGTTTCCTGTAACCATCTTTCCGCAAAGGCAGTGCCGCAAGAGCTTTTATGCAATGTTCCCATTGAACCTCGCGACGACGTTATGAAGCTTGCGGACAACGTTCAGGAGGCTATGGCAAGAATGAAGAAAATGAAGGAGCTTCTTGAAAGGCTCCCCGGGCTTGACTGCGGCACCTGCGGTGCACCTACCTGCCGCGCCCACGCGGAGGATGTGGTAAGAGGCTTTACAACCGAGCATGACTGCGTTTTCAGAGCGCGGGAAGAATTGCAGGAAATTGACAGCGACGAAGAACTTGACCGCTTCATTCCCGCACCTTTCAGAGAATGAGAAAGAGTTGATTGTATGACAGTAAAAGAATTACAGGAAAAATTAAACTTAGAATTTCTGTGCTGTGAAAATGAAGCCGACAACCGTCAGGTATGCGGCTGCTATTGCGGTGATCTCCTCAGTTGGGTTATGTCAAAAGCCTCGGCAAATGATGCGTGGCTTACGGTAATGGGCAATATAAATTCAATCGGTGTTGCTGTTCTCACAGATGTTTCCTGCATAATTTTAACGGAGCACGCGGCTCTCGATGCCGATGCGAAAAAGCGTGCTGAGGAAAACGGCATTATAATCCTCACCACTGCGAAAAATTCATACCAAACCGCCGCTCAGATATCAAGAGTAATATGAAGCTTTACTATGATTTTCACATTCATTCGTGTCTGAGTCCCTGCGGCGATGCAGATATGACGCCCCGAAATATTGTAAATATGGCAAAAATTATGGGGTATGACGCTATTGCACTTACTGACCACAACACTTCAAAAAACTGCCCTGCGGTGCAAAAAGCCGCAAAAGAAGCAGGAATAACATTTATACCCGGTATGGAGCTGTGCACCTCAGAGGAAGTACACATAGTATGCCTTTTCCCTGCACTTGAAAACGCTCTGAAATTCTCCGATTATGTGTATGACACACTGCCCCCGATAAAAAACAAGCCCTCCGTTTTCGGAGAGCAAACAGTTTGTGACGAAAACGACCTTGTTATCGATAATGAAGAAAAGCTCCTCATTACCGCAAGCACTATAACTACAACAAAAGTAACCGAAACTGTTGAAAAATTCGGCGGAATATGTTATCCTGCTCATATAGACCGTTCATCTTTCAGTATTATTTCAAATTTGGGTACTATTGATGAATATTTCGGATTTACCTGCGCCGAAATTTTTGATATAACGAAGCTGGCGAAGCTGAAAAACTCCCACCCCTATCTGAATGAACTCAAAATAATCTCGGATTCGGATGCTCATTACCTTGAAAATATGAGAATTCCTGAGCAATATATAGATGTTAAGAACAACACCGTTGAAGATATTTTTAACTTTCTGAAAACAAAGAATTAAACGAAAGGCGGTTTTTTAATGACTGGTACGAAGGAAACAGTCACTACCCCGGAAAAAACTGAAATCCGAAGATATGTCGGGCGAAAAGAAACTGTCGCATACGTGCTTGACGATGTTGCGGCAAGCCTTAATATTGACGATTATAAGGAACGGTACATTTACGACGTTGTAAACATTGACTTCAATCTTTTGGCAGTTCAAAGTATGGTTTCCACCGTGTGGGACGCGGTAAATGATACCTTCATCGGCGTTATGGTTGATAAAACCAGAACCCGTTGGGGTAAGTTCAAACCGTATATTCTCTTCGGTAAGATTCCGTTCACGATCCTCGGTATGTGGTATTGGCTTATCCCCTTCCTTTTCCCGGCAACCTCGGGTACATATCTGCCGAAGTGGATATTCTACTTCGCAATGAGTATTATTACCGAAACGGCAACGACCTTCACAGATGTTGCAAGAACGGGCTTTCTATCAACCATAACCCCCGAACCGCTGGAACGATCGCGGTTGATTTCCACAGCCAACGTGGTTTCCCACCTTGTAGAGGACCTTCCCAAGCAAGCATTCGGTATTATTTACGACCTTGTTGCAAATAAAAAGCTCAACATACGGCTTCAGAACCTTTTTGCCTCCTTCGGCATTGCCTGCGCCGCGGTTTCCGCAGCTTGCGCTGTTTACTTTATCTGGGTTTCCCGAGAGAGAGTTTCGCAGTCAATCAAGCAGCCCTCGGTCAAGCATTGTTTCAAAGGCATACTCCGAAACAAGCCCATGCTCATATACCTTGCCTCACAATTCCTGTCAGGCTTCAGTATCGGCAAGAGCCGAACAAACTTCTACATAGATGTTTTAGGCTCCGTAACATGGAAAACCATCGTCGGAATCCCGGCTTTCCCCGTAAAATTCATCAGCTACAGTTTTGTTAACCCCTTAAGAAAACGTTTTTCAACAAAAGCCTTGTGGATATTTGAGGATGCATGGACTGATATGCTGTGGTTATTGGTATTCGGCATTGGCTCAATCAATAAAAACTTCAAGAAAAAGGCTGTTATATTACCGATTATGGCACTTGAAGAAGTCCTTGAAATGTGCATTTACGGTCTCAGACGAGTTATTCCTGCGGAAATTTCAAACGAGGCTCTCGACTACTGCGAATGGAAATACGGCTACCGTGCCGAAGCTATGACAGGCGTTTCAATGTCTTTGGTTACAAAGCTTCAATCAGCGGTTATGAGCGCAGTTAACAATATAGTAATGGGCAAAATCGGATATGTTCAGGGTCTTGAAATAGGCACCCAGACCGATAAAACGAAATGGTGGATTTTTGCTTTAGGTACGGGAATTCCCATTATTTCCTCAGCTTTGGGAATCGTTCCCAAATTCTTCTATCCCCTCTCTGCACAGAAGAGAACTCAAATGTACAACGAGCTTTATGAACGCAGAGCAGAAATGGCTGAGTTTATGAAAACTGCTTCCAAAGAAGAAATTGAAGCAAAAGCAAAAGCTCAGCTTAACGGCGAATTTTAAAACTCAAGTACATTTACTGCACGCATAAAAATATCAGACCGAAAAATCCGAGACTCACCTCACTGTGAATCTCGGATGATTTTTTGTTTTTCAGTTTTTTGGATTATACGGAAAAGAAGGCATAAGCTGAAGCTTAAATTGATTCATTTTGTGCATACGGTCTATTTTTTTCTTTATCTCTTCATCCTCGCAAACGCCTTCTCTTATATATCTGTCAAGAGTGGCATAGGTAAAGCCCAGATTATCTTCATCTGTTTTACCGCAGAGACCGTCTATGGGTACCTTTTCAACAAACATCTCGGGAAGATCCAGCACTCTTCCTATTGCTTTAACCTCCTGAACCGTAAGCATTGAAAGGGGCGAAAAGTCTCCTGCACTGTCACCGTAGCGTGTTGAGTAGCCAACCCAATCCTCCGAAAGATTGCAGGTATTTGCAACCCTTCCGTTTACACTTTGAGAAACCGCATAAACCGTTGCCATCCTGATACGGGGAGGAAGATTTGTTTTTGTCTGCGCCGTAACGGGAACACCGCTTTTCAGAAGCTCCGCCATAACACCGTTACAGGCATCTTTAATGTTAATCTCGTAGCTTTTAATTCCGAGATGCTTTACAAGAGCCTTTGAAACATCAATATCAAACTGATCACCGTTGGGCATTAAAACCCCCACAACGTTTTCCTTACCAAGAGCCTCAACAAGAAGTGCCGCAACAACAGAACTGTCCTTACCGCCGGAAATCCCCAGAACGCCTTTACAGCCATTGCCGTTTTCCCGGAACCATTCTTTTATCCATTCTACAATATCATTTTTTACTTTTAATGCGTCAAATGCCATAGTTAACAACCCTTTCCCGTATATACACATAATCATAAAAAAGTTACTTTGATATTTTATTCCATTTAAAGGTGTTTTTCAATATTTTTTCGCAAATAACTTGAAAGCCGTTTAAAATATTGTATAATTAGTATATACGCTTTTTGGAGGTTATATAATGACAGTAAGCAGTGCAATAAAAGCTCTTGTAAATTATGCCGAAAAAGAGGGGTTTATCAGCTCGCTCGATAAAAAATGGGCAATTAACCGGCTTCTTGAAATTTTACAGCTTGATTCAATAGATACTTCTGCAGAAAGCTGTGAAAACGCAGAGCTTGAAGAGATTCTTGAAGTTTTACTTGATTATGCTTGTGAAAGCGGAATTTGCGAAGATTCCGTTGTTTTCCGCGATTTGCTCGATACAAAAATTATGGGTGCACTCACTCCGCGCCCCTCCGAGGTAATAAATAAATTCAACTCACTTTACGAAGAAAGCCCGAAAAAAGCAACTGACTATTACTATCACCTTGCAAGAAAAAGTGACTATATCCGCGAATACAGAATTAAAAATGACCTTAAATGGGTAACCTCCACCGAATACGGCGATATTGATATAACAATTAACCTTTCAAAGCCTGAGAAAGACCCAAAGGCTATTGCCGCCGCTCTACATATGAAGCAAAGCTCATACCCACTTTGTATGCTTTGCCCCGAAAACGAGGGCTATGCCGGAAGAGTTAACCACCCTGCAAGGCAGAATCACCGTGTTATCCCCCTTGACCTTGAGGGCGAAAGCTGGTGCTTGCAGTATTCACCTTATGTTTACTACAACGAGCACTGCATTGTTTTTGATTCAAACCACGTTCCCATGAAAATAAGCGAAAAAGGCTTCCGCCGTCTTTTTGCTTTTGTTAAAAAGTTCCCCCATTATTTTGTTGGTTCGAATGCCGATCTCCCCATTGTAGGCGGCTCTGTTCTTACTCACGACCATTTCCAAGGCGGCAACTACACCTTCCCTATGGCGAAGGCGGGTATTGAAACACACGTTACCTTCAAGGGCTATGAGGATATTGAAGCAGGTATTGTTAAATGGCCTATGTCGGTCCTTCGCCTTATAGGCACAGATACCGATAAAATCTGTGAATTAAGCGGCAAAATTCTCGAAAAATGGCGCGGATATACAGACGAAGAGGCATTCATCTTCGCCGAGACTGACGGCACTCCCCACAACACCATAACCCCCATCGCCCGTTTCAGAAACGGCAAATACGAAATCGACCTTGTTCTCAGAAATAATATTACTACCGATGAGTACCCCGACGGTGTATATCATCCCCACCCCGAGCACCACCACATCAAGAAAGAAAATATCGGTCTTATTGAGGTAATGGGTCTTGCGGTTCTCCCCTCCCGTCTCAAAACGGAAATTGCCCTTCTTAAGGATGCATTAGTAAACGGGACGGATATCACTGCCGATGAAAGAATTGCCAAGCACCTTGAATGGGCAGAGGAAATAAAGAAAAACAACGTTATCACAGCCGAAAACTGCGAAAAGCTTTTGCAGGATGAAATTGGTAAGGTCTTTGCTGATATCCTCGGTCAGTGCGGTGTATTTGAAAGAAGCGAAGATGGTAAAAAACAATTCATCAGATTCTGTGAAGAATTGAATAAATAACAAACCGAAAGGAAAAAAGAAATGTTTAATAAAATAAAAAGCGAAGTTTTAATAGGCGAAGCCTACTCACGTTACAATGCTTTTGATAACAGAGCATTCAGCCTTGAGCTTAAAGAAACGGAGAATTCAATTAAAGGTGTTCTTACCGCTAAATGCGACCTTAATATGAAATCACTTGAAATTGAAACGAATATGGCTTTCACTGAGGACGACCTTTTCTTTGCAAACGGTTATCAATCATGGTCAACAACCCGTGAATATGACAAAAACTGCACGGTTAAGGATATTTTCCCCATTGCAAGAAAGTTAGGCTCATTCACCTCCTTCATCAGCGGAATTATGAGCGACTACTCTTTCGATAAATATTACGGCGAAAAAGGTGTTTTCCACGCTTATACCTATTCTTATATGAGAAAAAAGGGCAACAACAACATTACTCTTTACGGCTCAAAAACCGAGCGCAAGGGCTTTACACTTTTCATTGCAGATATGCAAAAAGGCAAATTCACCATTAAAAAAGATATTGAGGGTCTTTATCTCTCCGAGGGGGAAAGCTACGAGGTATTTGATATTGCTGTTATTACAGATGAATACGAAGCCGCCTTCGACAAGTATTTCTTTGATTTTGTTGGCGTTAAGGAGCCTAAGGTCAAACACCTTGCAGGCTACACCTCATGGTATAACTATTTTTCAAAAATCAATGAAAATATAATCCTTCGCGACCTTGAAGGTATGCACGAAAAAGCCGCTGACTGCACGGATATTTTCCAGATAGACGACGGTTATCAGACCGCAACCGGCGACTGGCTCAGCGTTGATAAAAAGAAATTCCCCAACGGGCTGAAATATGTTGCGGATAAAATTCACGAAAAAGGCTACCTTGCGGGAATATGGCTTGCACCTTTCTGCGCTCAGTTCACTTCAAAGGTTGCTAAAGAACACCCCGAATGGATGATCAAGGACGAAAAAACAGGCAGAAAAGCTCTCGGTCATATCGGTTGGGGCGGTGCTTACGCTCTCGATATTTATAACGACGGAGCAAGAAGCTACATAAAGCACTTCTTTGACGTTATCCTCAACGATTGGGGCTTTGATATGGTGAAGCTCGACTTCCTCTTCTCCATTTGCATTAAGCCGCGCGCAGGCAGAACAAGGGGAGAAATTATGTGCGACGGTGTTGACCTTCTCCGTGAAGCCTGCGGAGATAAGCTCATTTTAGGCTGCGGTGTGCCTTTGGGCGCATGTATGGGTATTTTTGATGCTTGCCGTATCGGCTGTGATGCAAACAAGGTGTTTGAGGGCGACTTCGTAAACAGGCTTGCGATAAACAACGAAATCCCCTCAACTCAGAATTCAATGACAAACGCAATTTTCCGCCGCCACCTTGACGGCAGAGCCTTCTGTAACGACCCTGATGTTTTATTCCTCAGAGATACAAACATTAAATTTACCGAGGAACAAAAGCTTGTTCTCGGCAAAATAAACGCTATCTGCGGCAACGTTCTTTTCGTTTCCGACAATATGGGTGACTACGATGAAAAGACACTCGGTTATCTTAAAAATTTCTATACTGAAAAAGACCGCAGGGTAACAAGCGCAGAATTTATAAATGATACAGATGTAAAAGTAACCTTTACCGAGGAAGGTGTTGAAAAAGAGCTGACCTTCAACCTCTGCACAGGTGCAGGTAATATTTACGATTGTATATAAATCCGAGATGGCGCATCGAACCCCCGTTTGTTTCCGGTGCTTGACCGGGCAACTATGTTAAACAATACTTAGAACTCACATACCGAAAGGTACGTGAGTTCTGCTTTATATCAGGCTCCGTAACAATAAAAATGCCGAACATTAAAGAGGCAGAAACGCAGCGGGTGACGACATCACAATCCTAAAAAACAAAGGCAGAGTCCAAACAATCCCGGACGTTTCAAAAGCACGTAAAGACGCTGTTCAGAGCCGTAATATTAAATTTTTGTTTTATACTCCAAGCTCAACCAACAATTGTTGGTATATTGTTCATTATAATCTCTTATACTTGTTTCATCAAGAACAATTGTAGGTGGTTTTTTTGAAAGAAATACTTTCCCAACGATTAAGACAGTGTAGAAAAGAAAAAGGCCTTTCACAAGGACAGGTTGCAGTATACTGCGACATTACAGAGAAAACATATCAGAACTATGAGCTTATGACACGGGAGCCTAAAATAGAAATACTTATAAGAATTGCTGACTTCTACAATGTTTCGCTGGACTACTTAGTAGGAAGAACCGATAAAAAATAATCTCTCAGTCTGCAAAGGTGAGCGATTATTTTTTTCATACCTTTCAGATGCTGAACATATGCGAATAACCTTTATTAACTATATCAGTTGAATTGATTTTTATCATACTTTTATTATTAATTTCAAGCTGATTCGTAATGCTTAATAAAATAAATAAGAAATGACCCGCTGCAACCGTATGAAGTTGCAACGGGTTATTTAAGTTTATTTAATTAAATCCCAAACAAAATCCCAGATGGGTAATGAACCGAGCATTTTAATGATCGTGTCCGGAACCATACTTACTACCCACCAATAATCCGTAAACTCGATTTCCTCTGCTTCGGGAGCATCGTCATATTCAAGAAGGAATGCCTGAGTATAAACAATACCGCCTTCGCCGAAGATTTCAGCTCTTACGTAACTGCCGATTTCATCGCTGTAATCGTCAAGGTCGATAGAATCGCCGTAAGCGATTGTTTCGCCATCTGCGATCCAACGGATGCAAAGGTCACCGTCAACATCAAGAGTGATGGAATCTTCAGCATCGTCAACCTCAATGCAATTTACCTGTGGAGCGGGAGTAACATAGTCTGCCTCATACTTTGCGTTGTAATCCTCAGCCTGTCTTGCAAGAATATCCTCACCGATAGCAACTGCCTGAGCGTCGCCGTTGGCAATAAGATAATTTGCGATTTCCTCAAGCTCTTCGTGGTTACCGAGGCAACGGCTTGCGGCAAGGAACTCGCCCTTATCCATACAGTTATAAAGAGCATCTACGGTGTTTTCAGGCATAATCATCATTGTATAGCCTGTGTATGCCGCAGCAAGGCTGTGACCGTCGCTTGTTGAAATTCCCGTAACGTTTCTGCCTGTGGGAGCAAGGTTCATAAGAAGAATATCCCAAAGCTTTCTGTCAAAGCGCGTTCTGGAGTCACCCTTAGAGTTCATATCAATACCGATACAGGAATCGTATTTTGAAAGAATGCTTGTGAATTTATCTATATAGTATTTGTAGAGAATGTTGTCGTAATCGTAAGCATCTGCGGTGCACTCTTCGTCACGTGCGTTTGTGTATTCACCGGGATGGTTGATAACGGAAAGACCTCCAAGCTCATCAACTGCCTTGATAGGTGTTTCATAATCACTTGTTCCGCCGAGAATACCGTGACCGTAATCAGCAAACCATGTGTTAACATGAGCGTTATTAAGGGATGTGGGGTTCTGCTCGTTAGCATAAGGTACGCGGAGCATACTCTGACCCTTTGTGCCGTCGGCGTATGTCTGAGTGTAATAATCTCCGCCGTTTTCGGTAAGAACTGTATAATAGTTTCCGTTTTCTGCTACACCCTCGCCGTCAAGGTCAACAAGCTTACTGAAGCCCTCTTTAACAGAGCAGAAAAGCTTAAGTGCGGCGGAAGCCTGCTGATCTGTCCAGCTGTAGCTTACGGTACCGTGGTCTGACACTGCATAGATATCAAAACCGTAATCGTAGTTGATTTCTATCATTTCCTTAAGAGTGTTGTCGCCGTCGGAAGCATTGGTATGGCTGTGAAGGTCAGCCTTATACTGATTCCAGGACCAATCAACATCCGCGTAAGGATTTATGATAGTATAATCCACTCCTGTATCTGCGGCATAGCCTACTGTTGAAAGCACACCTGTAAGCATAGCAAGCACACAGATAACAGATATGAATTTTCTAATATTTTTCATAATTATCAACCTTTCTTAATTTATATTTTTATTTCAAGCTTTTCTAAAGCTTCTTCACGGGTAATTTTGCGGTTGTTGGCATCGGTCATAAGCTGAACATCCTTATCCCGAAGCTTATAGAACCTCCAGCAAACGGCGCCTAAAGCAACTCCTATTGCGGGTACCATAATGAACAGGAACCACAAACCGTCCAAGGTTGCGGCGGATTGCTCAATACCAAGCTCCTTAAGCTGGTCAAAGTTTTCTGCGGCAGAAACATCCTTCCAACCGATAACACCCAAAAGGAACATTGAAAGAGATGATGCTACGGCACCTGTAAGCTTAACCATAAAGGTCTGAATTGAGAAGGTAATGCCCTTAGCTTCGATCCCTGACTTGAATTTGCCGTATTCGGCGCAGTCGGGAGTGAACATAAAGAGCATAACTCCCATAATGCTCTGAGGTATTACACGGATAACATAAAGAACAACAGTCAATATTACATTACCGTAACCCACAAACCACATTACAACGCTGAGGATTACTGTTAAAACGGAGCAGGTCATAAAGATTTTCATCTTATCGAACCTGGCAACAAGCTTCGGAACGAGCAGGGAGAATATCAGTGCAGGAAGAGCCGAAAGCGCCATAATTACCATGCTGAACATAGAGCTGTTGAAAAGATAGTATGAAACAAAAAGATTAAGTGTTGTGGATATATTTGCCGCACTGTAGAAGAAAAAGCCACCGTAATAAATGAGTAAATATTTATTTGAGAATAAATACTCAAACATTTTTCTTACCGTAAAGCTCTCTTCGTTTTCACCGCCGTGGCGTTCAACACCGTTTTTGCAAATGGGAAACATTGTAACGAGGGCGCAAACCGAAACGATTACAGAAATAACGCTGTAATTTATTCCGATACCCTCACCTGCGAGAACCGTTGCCAAAATAGTGGCAAAGCCTGAACCCGCACCGCCCCAAATGCTCTTATATGACTGAAGAGCTGTTCTTTCATCCAGACGCTCCGTCATAGAGGTAACAAGACCGTATATGGGAACATCGCAAAGAGTATACGCGGTATCCCAAAGCATATAGGTTATTGCATACCATATAAGCTTAAAGGCTTCGCTTCCGTTTTGAGGCATTGAAAACATCAAAACAGTTGTAACAGGTATGGCAACTAAAGAAATTTTCAGCCACGGCATAAATTTCTTGCCGCTCTTAAAGCGAACCTTATCGAATATGCAACCGAAAATTGCATCATTAACAGCGTCCCACACCTTAATTAAAAGGGTAATTCCTGCCGCCTTTTCAATGTCAACCCCCTGAAACAGAAGCGCCGTCATAAGAAATGACGTTACAAGAGTGTAAATCATATTCTGACCGGCAAAATACACATAATAGCTTCTTCTTTCAAGCCCGCTTGTTTGCCAAAGCGGATTTTTATTCACTTTCTCCTTTGACAATAGACGGCACCCCACTTTACAATAAATTCACTTCATTATTGTAATACTTTACCAATATAAAATCAAGTATCAACATAAATAAAAATACGAAACAATTTATGTGCATTATGTAACCCCTGTAAATGCAAAGATTTGCACTTACAGGGGTGAATTGATTGTGATTATTGCTTGTTACTGTCCTTATTTTTTTTAGAAGAACCAACTTTATTAAGTAAGTAAATACAGAGGATAATTATTCCTACAACGGCAAAAATACCCACCATACCTGCGAAAGAACACATCAACGCTTCAAGTATTTCACTCATTTTAATCTACCTCCCTTAATTATTGAAAAAAGTTAAGAATCATACCGCCGGCAATAACGGAAGCAATCTGTCCCGAAACGTTAACACCGGTTGCGTGCATAAGAAGGAAGTTCTGGTTATCCTCCTGAAGACCCATTTTGTGAACAACACGTGAGGACATGGGGAATGCAGAGATACCTGCCGCGCCGATCATAGGATTTATCTTATTGCCTTCTTTGAGGAAGAGGTTAAGGAACTTAGCGAAAAGAACGCCGCCTGCCGTGTCAAAAATAAATGCAACAAGTCCGAGACCAAGAATAAGCGCGGTTTCCCATCTGAGGAATTTGTCAGCCTGCATATTGAGTGCAACGGTAATGCCGAGAAGGATAGTTACAAGGTTTGCAAGAACCTTCTGGGCAGTTTCAGAAAGCGAATCAAGAACTCCGCATTCTCTTATAAGGTTACCGAACATAAGGAAGCCGATAAGCGCCGCGGAAGAGGGAGATACAAGACCTGCAATAATGGAAACAATAATCGGGAAAAGTATCTTTGTTCTCTTTGAAACGGAAGCACCCGAATATTTCATACGGATACGGCGTTCCTTCTTGGTTGTAAGTAATTTAATTACAGGAGGCTGAACAATGGGAACGAGAGCCATATAGGAATAAGCGGCAACAATAATCGCGCCGATATATTGAGAATTGAGTGTATTTGCAACATAAATAGAGGTGGGGCCGTCTGCCGCACCGATTATTGCGATAGAAGCAGCTTCTTCGATGGGGAAACCGCACATAGTTGCAACGGTAAGCGTAAAGAAAATACCGAACTGCGCCGCCGCACCGAAAAGCATAAGCTTGGGGTTTGCAAGAAGCGGACCGAAGTCTATCATAGCACCGATGCCTATAAAGAGCAGGAGCGGAAAAAGCTCGTTTGCTATACCTGCATTATAAAGAATGTTTATAGCACCTTCTTCGCTGGCAACGCCCAACACATCCGAAAAGGGCAGGTTAACAAGAATTGTTCCGAAGCCCATGGGCAGCAAAAGCGTAGGCTCCATATCCTTTTTGATTGCAAGAAAAATCAGTAATCCGCCTATAGCCCACATAATTGCCATGGGAATAAATTCATCAGCGGACATTTCGGTGAATGTGCTGAAGACCATTGATATTTTTTCACCGAGAGTTGCGAAAATTTCCATTTTAAACCTTCTTCCTTTTTTTAAAATTTATTCTACTATTCCTTCAAGTAAGTTTGTTTCTTTAACGTTAAGGTTATGGTCAACACGGAATGTTTTTATTTCGTGCTTACCGATATCAAACCAGAATCCGTTATCAATGAGCTTTGACATAATATAGCAACGTGTGCTTTCAATTCCCTTTGTTTCATAAAGTCTTATCACAAGGTCACCGCTTCCGTCCTCGCAACGCTTAAGTGCAGTGATGAGAACATTATCTGCATTAGTATAAAGGAAACAATTCTTCTGAGGAAGCTCGCCCTTGTGGTAGCTTTCGGGAACAGCCACAAGATTGTTATTGAAAAGATGTGCTTCCTTAACGATGTCACTGCTCTCAGCCTCACCGCCGTGAACATAAATTCCGTAGGAGAAGCGATTAAGTCCTTCATCGGTAAAATTGAAGTCAGCCGCAGGTCTGTATGAATAGTGATCTGCAAAAATAACATTTCTCAGAGCGGTAAGACGAAGCTCCGAGCCGGGGCAATCGTAGCTGTACTTTGAATCGCTCATAACAGAAATACCCATACGCTTACCGTCCTTTGTAACAGTAAGATCAGCCCAATTAAGAGCGGGCTCTTCTTCACCGTTGCAGGGGCGTTTTATATATCCGCAGGGAATTTCATATGTAGAAATCTCATCTTTTCCGCCTACGGGGAAAGCAAACTTAAGAATAGTAAACTTCTCCTGCCACATAGCCTTGCAATTAACTTTAATTGTTCGCTGACCCTTTGCAAGGATAAAGTCCTGTGTCAGGTAGCTTTCGCCGAATTTATGCTTAGTGCGGATAACGGAACGAAGCGCACCGTTTTCAACCCGCTCAATGCTTTGAAGCTCCATAAAACCTTTAATGTCATGGAATTTGAAAACGTTGTGAGCCCAGGTATCTGTTTTATCATCATTGATAACAGTGGGAATAGCGAGGAAATTATCGCCCGCAAATTCATCCCCTGTTTCTTTATTAACGAGGCTTTTGATATAACCCGTTTGCTTGTCAAGCTCAACGCAGACATACTCGTTTTCCATAAAGAAGTTTTCTTCACCGCTGAGCTCTTTTTCCGCCTTAACATCATCCTTTTCGAGCCAATACGTTGCATAGCCAAAGGCAGGAACCTTTGCCATAAACAAAGTATCAAGATGCTCGTCATTGGAGCGTGAAGAACGGATATTCTGGAAAAGAACCTCGTTGCCCTCCGAATCCGTAACCGCCTTTGAGGGATGATACATAACAACAGGCATTTCCACATCGTATGAATGAGGGTTAAACACTATAACGGGTCTCGGGAAGTTATTATCTGCACCTGTGTAGTGGCGTGTTTCAAGAACAGGCTCACTGACGCCGTCAAGCCAGGTATCAACCTTTCTTGCAATGCGCAGAACCGCATTGTTGTAGGCTTCGGAGGCAATGCTCATAGCATAGCCTTCGCTCTCTTTTACATCCTCGTAAGCCTCCATAATAGAGCAACCGCACATTATATCGTGGAACTGATTGAAGCAAACCTTTCTCCACGCATCCTCAAACTGCTTTGTCTGAGGCTTGGAATCGGTAACAACGGAAGAAATGGTATCCCATTTTTCTGCCGCCGCAAGAATATTCTCTGCCTTGCGGTTAAGTGCTTTAATAAGTGAGGTCGCGCTGTAACAGCCGCTTGCGTGGTGCTGAAGGTCATCACTCCGGGAAGGTATATCAAGGAACTGAGCAAGAGCATCTTCAAAATAGCCTTCGGGGGAGGAAAATTCAAGGTCATTATAGCCCTCGCGCTCAAGGTTAGCTTTAAGATATTCGATATCGCCCTTTGTAGGACCGCCACCGTGGTTACCCACGCCGTAGAAGAGCATCATACCGTGACCTGTTTTTTCGGCACGGTTGTTAAGGTCTTCTATTTGTCTGTCAAGGCTCTCCTTGCCGTGTGCCCCGTAACCGTCGGGAATTCTGTATGTCATAATGCGGGAGCCGTCGGCACTGTCCCACCAAAAAAGGTTTTCCGGAATTTCGTCATTTTCGTGCATTCCCGGGCGCATCATAACATAAGCGTTCATACCGCCTTTTTTAAGAAGCTGAGGAAGCATACCGTTGTGACCGAAGGAGTCAACATTGTAGCCTACATTGCATATTTTTCCGAACTTTTCATAGTAATAAAGCTGACTGTAAAGTGCCTGACGGGCAAAGCTTTCACCCGAGGGCATATTGCAATCGGGCTGAACCCACCAACCGTTGACGGGAACCCACCTGCCCTTTTTAACCATAACGCGGATTTCTTCAAACATAGCAGGGTCAATATCCTCAACCCACTTATAATATGCCGCTGAAGAACAGGTGAAAACGAAATCGTTATATTCTTTGAGTCTGTCCAACGCACTGCGGAAGGTCTGAAGCACCTCGCCGCAACCCTCTTGCCAGCGCCAGAGCCAGATAGGGTCAAGATGCGCGTTGCCTATAAGCTTTATAGTTTTATCCATTATTCTTCACCCTCCTCGATAAATCCGAAATATCTTCCTATCCAATAAGCAAACGTATAAACATAGCAGCTTTCAACGCAGAACACACCGCCACTGTCCTCATTTTTATATTCAAGGGGATCTCTGTCATATTTAGAAATAAATCTTTCATCAGGAGAAGGAAGAGCCGAAACCTCTTTATAGCCACCCATAAAGGTTTTTACGGGATAATCTCTTCTTGAGGTGAGAGAAACGTCACTTGCAAGGCGGGAAACATTAAAGCGATAGAACCAATTCCTGATGCGTTCCTCATTGGGTTTTGCGTTATCAGGGTCACTTAAGAAGTAAAGGAAATCGTAACCCGGGTTAAATTCCGGAGCGAGAGAATATCTCCAGCTTCTGAAGGCTTTTCTGAAAAGCTCCAAACGCTCAGGGTCTTTTTCAAGAGTTATAAGTCCCCAGAGTGAGGTACAGGCAAGGGCATGGTCGCCGTACATAATCTCTTCTCTGTCTTCAAGACCGCCGTTAAGGCTTTGCTGATGAAAACGGTCAAAATGCTTAACCGTTAATTCTGCGTAACCTTTTTCGCAAAGCTCTTCATAAGTTTTAACCCATTTTTCGTCTTCGCCGACAACATGCATAGCAACCTTTAAGAACATAAGGAGTTCTCCTGCATTAAGGCAGGCATCAGCCCAGCCCATAGCCGTTTCGAAATAATCTTCGCACCACTTAGCCCATGTGGTAGGTCTGCCGCTTGCTTCCCTGAGAACAAAGCCGTTGTCGATAATATGGTTCATTGTGTTTGTTGCGGCAATTTTAAGAAGTTCATCATATTCCGCATCCTCGCAACCCAAAAATTCGTGAGCTACGAGAATATGAAGGAAATGATGCGTGATTTCATCACTGCTTGTATCACCCTTATAGGTGATATCGGTATCCTCAAAGCCCTCGGAAGCGTAAAGCTTTCTGAGTCTTTCGGGGATGGGCGCATCCGCCTTTACCTCAAGGCCTACTATGCCCTGCTTTCTCGCCTGAGCGGTATTCAGGCAAACTGCGGTTGCACCGTTTTTCTTATAGAAAAGGCCGTCGTCGGGAACGGGCTCTGCAGAAGTTACATAAGTTCTTGCAACGAAGCCGTCGCCTCTTCCGGGAATATACATAAGAAGAAGAGTTGCTTCGCTTGCTCGCATTGCAACATCTCTTGCGGCAAGAGTTTCCTCGGCGTAAGCACCTTTTTCCCTTTTAAGAGTTGCATAGCGGAAAATTTCACCGATAGCATAGGAAGCAGTAAAAGTGCCGTCGTTATCGGAATCACCGTAGGGAAGGGCAGATTTAAGATTTCTCCCCTCAGAAAGATACCGCTGGCTTACCATACCGTGTCTGTCAACAATTGAGAGGGTTTCGTCAAGAAGCTTGTACGCCTTTTCTTCCATAGACATTTTAACCATATCAATATGGGTAACGCCTGTATCCGTAAGAACCCAAACTCCGTCACCGTCTGATATCATAGCGTGAACATTATTATCTAAAAGGTCGCGCTTTGCACTGAAATACATAACCTTATCATAAATGCTCTCGGCATTGGGGGCGTAGCGCGTAACGCCGCAAGCGGAACCGTACCACATAACACCGTTATTGCCCTCACAGAAGCAGGTATAATCCTTTTTCTTTTGAGGAAGCGGATAAGGGAAATCCGTTAAATCGGGTTTTTGAGGTCTGATTTCAAGAAGAGCTTTGGGAACTTCTATATCGTACTTTTTAAAATGGCTTACAACCCTTGTAAGCCGGGGAAAAAGTTTTATGGGATTCGCCATTCGGGTATCTCCTTTTCTCGATATTTTGCTTTGATAAAATCAAATTTCCACAGCGTATATCATATCAAAAATGAATCTAAACTTCAAGAGTTATTATCAATTTAAATTCATAAATTCTATATCATTTATCAAAAATTTGTGCTATATTAAATATACTATGATATATTTCCGTATGCTTCGGAGGTTCCTATGAAAGAAAAAGAACGAAAAACAACTAACGGAAAGCTTATAAAACGCTTTCTTCCCTACTATAAAGCTCATATCGGCACTCTTTGCTTCGATTTGTTCTGTGCCGCTCTTACAACCCTTTGCGAAATAATCTTACCCGTTATTGTGCGCTACATCACAAATGCCGCCACAACGGATATTTCGCTGCTCACACCTAAGCTTATTCTCTCTATCGGCGGAATCTATGTCCTTCTTCGCATAATTGATGCGGTGGCAGAATACTACAAAGCCTCCATAGGGCATATAATGGGTACAAAAATCGAAACCTCTATGAGAAAAGACCTTTTTGCCCATCTGCAAGAGCTTCCCTATTCCTTTTATGACGATACCAAAATCGGCACTTTAATGTCGAGAATTACAAACGACCTTTTCGATGTTACGGAATTTGCCCATCACTGCCCCGAGGAGTTTTTCATTGCAGGAATAAAATTTGTTGCCGCATTTGTGATTCTTTGCACCTTTAACGTACCCCTTACTCTTATAATGTTTGCCGTACTTCCCTTTATGATAGTCTTTCTCACTCACTTCAATCACCGTATGCGCGCTTGTATGAGAGAGTCGAGAGTTATAAACGGCGAATTAAACGCGCAGACCGAGGACAGCCTCTTAGGCATAAGAGTAGTTAAATCCTTTGCAAACGAAGAAATTGAAGAGGATAAGTTTGCAATCAATAACGTAAGCTTCCTCAAGGTCAAATCCAGAATGTACAAATATATGGGCTCATTCCACTCAGTAAACAGAATTTTTGAGGGAATAATGTATATAGTTGTGGTAGTTACAGGTGCGTTTTTCCTTGTTAACGGCAAAATCACCGCCGCTGACTATGTTGCTTACCTTATGTATATTTCTGTTTTGCTTACGGCAATTAAACGAATTGTGGAATTTGCGGAACAGTTCCAAAGAGGTATGACGGGAATTGAGCGTTTTGCAGAAATTATGGATACCGAGCCTACCATAAAGGATAAATCGGGAGCAAAAGAATTAACCGTCACAGGGGGAACCGTGGATTTTGACAACGTTACCTTTAAATATTCCGAAAACTCCGAAGAAATTCTCAACAACATAAATCTTCATATAAACAGTGGCGAAAGCTACGCTCTCGTAGGTCCTTCGGGAGGCGGTAAAACAACTATTTGCAACCTTATTCCCCGTTTTTATGAGCTGACCTCGGGCAGTATAAAAATCGACGGAACCGATATCCACGACGTTACCCTTAAAAGCCTGAGAGAAAATATAGGCATCGTTCAGCAGGATGTTTACCTTTTTGCAGGCACTATCCGCGAAAACATCGCCTACGGCAAGCCCGATGCAACCGAAGAAGAAATAAAAGAAGCCGCCCGTCTTGCAGGTGCTGATGAATTTATAGAAAAGCTTCCCTACGGTTACGATACCTATACCGGTGAACGCGGCGTTAAGCTTTCGGGCGGTCAAAAGCAACGAATCAGCATAGCAAGAGTATTTCTCAAAAATCCGAAAATACTTATTCTTGACGAAGCCACAAGTGCTCTCGACAACGAAAGCGAGTTTATCGTTCAAAAATCTCTCGAACGCCTTGCAAAGGGCAGAACAACAATTACCGTTGCCCACCGCCTTACCACCATTAAAAATGCCGATAAAATTCTTGTTATAACAAAGGATGGCATTGCCGAAAGCGGCACTCATAAAGAGCTTACGGAAAAAGGCGGTATTTACGCCAATATGTACACAATGTATAATCTTTAAAGCAGCTTATCCGAACCCGATTTTTTCGGGTAAATGTTAAGAAAGGTGAGTTATTATGTCGAATTACCCAACTCCGCATATAAATGCAGCTCCCGAGGATTTTGCAAAAACCGTGCTTATGCCCGGTGACCCCTTAAGAGCAAAATTCATTGCGGAAAACTTCCTTGAAAACGCAAAGCTTGTAAACAATGTTCGAGGTATTCACGGCTACACGGGAGAATACAAGGGAACCCCCGTTTCCGTTATGGCTTCGGGTATGGGTATGCCCTCTATCGGCATTTACAGCTACGAGCTTTATAATTTTTTCGGTGTGGATAACATCATCCGCGTGGGCTCCGCAGGCGGTATGTGCGAAAGCGTTAAAGTCAGAGATATCATCATAGCACAGGGGGCTTGCACCGACAGCAATTATGCCCACACCTTCAACCTTCCCGGTACATTCGCCCCTATTGCGGATTACAAGCTCCTTAAAGCTGCCGCCGACACGGCTGAGAAAATGAACCTTTCCTATACTGTCGGCAATGTTATTTCATCAGACACATTTTATAACGATAACAAAAATATCCCCTCGGGAATGACAAGTGCCGACCTTTGGCGCAAAATGGGGGTTCTCGGTGTTGAAATGGAGGCGGCGGCGCTTTATATGAACGCGGCGCGTGCAGGTAAAGCGGCTCTTGCCATTCTCACTGTCTCCGATCATCTTGTAACGGGCGAAGCTCTCTCTGCCGACGACAGGCAAAACTCTTTTACGGATATGATGAAGCTTTCTCTTGAAACGGCGGTTTTAATAAATGAATAATATCAAACGTATTTTTCTTATAGTTCTCGACAGCTGCGGTATAGGCGAAGCCCCCGATTCCGAAGATTTCGGCGATAAGGGCTGCAGTACCATAAAAACAATATCACAATCAAAGGAATTTAAAATAAATACCCTGCGCGATTTAGGATATACAAAAATCGACGGACTTTCATTTTTGGGCGAAGGCACGCTGACCTCCAAGGTTGCAAGGCTCAGAGAGCTTTCAAAAGGCAAGGATACAACAATAGGCCATTGGGAAATAGCCGGAGTTATTTCCGAAAAGCCTTTGCCTGTATTTCCCGACGGCTTTCCTGCCGAAGTGCTGAAAGAGTTTTCCCAAAGAACGGGTAAAGACGTTATCTGCAACAAGCCTTATTCGGGAACGGAAGTCATAAAAGACTACGGTGAAGAGCATTTAAAAACGGGTGCTCTTATAGTCTATACCTCCGCAGACAGCGTTTTTCAAATTGCCGCTCACGAAAGCGTTGTTTCCCCCGAAAAGCTTTACGAATACTGCAGAATTGCAAGAGATATATTAAAGGGCGAATACGGAGTAGGCAGAGTTATCGCAAGGCCCTTTGAGGGCGAATACCCCTTTAAAAGAACTCCGAGACGCCACGATTTCTCTCTTGAACCGCCCGAAGAAACTATGCTTGACCGTTTAAAAGCCAAAGGCTTTGACGTTATCGGCGTTGGTAAAATCAATGATATTTTTGCAGGGCGAGGTCTTACGGAATACGTTTACACCAAAAACAATTCAGACGGTACGGAAAAAGCTCTTCAGTATCAGAAAAAGAATTTTAACGGGCTTTGCTTTATAAATCTTGTTGATTTCGATATGGTTTACGGTCACAGAAACGATATTGACGGCTACGCAAAGGCCTTCACGGAATTTGATGTGTGGCTTCGCGATTTTATAAAAAATATGAAAAGTGACGATGCTCTGATAATCACCGCCGACCACGGCTGTGACCCCGGTTTTCACGGCACCGACCACACAAGAGAATATGTGCCCTTTATTTTACACGGCAAAAACATCTCCCCTGAAAATATGGGCACAATTGACGGCTACACATATATTTCAAAATGCGTTGAAAATTTACTTTGTGAGGGAAAATAATGACAGATAAAGAACTTTACGAGCTTGCCTTAAAGGCGATGGGAAATTCATACTCACCTTATTCCGACTGCAAGGTAGGTGCCGCCCTTCTTACAAAAAGCGGCAAGGTGTACACGGGAACAAACATTGAAAACGCCGCCTTCGGTCCCACTGTTTGCGCCGAAAGAGTTGCAGTTTTCAAGGCAGTTTCCGAGGGTGAAAAGGATTTTATAAAAATTGCTGTTGCAGGCGGTAAAAACGGCAAAATCGACGGCATTTTTGCCCCCTGCGGTGTTTGCCGTCAGGTATTCAGGGAATTTTGCAAGGATGATTTCAACCTTCTTTTAGGCGATTCCCCCAACACTTTTAAAACTGTTACTTTAAAAGATTTATTACCGATGTCGTTTTCACCGGATAATGTTAAATAACGGGGTGAAATTATGCGAATCTATGATATTATAAAGAAAAAACGTGACGGCGGTGAGCTGACGAAAGCCGAAATCGAATTTTTCACAAACGGCTATGTTGACGGCTCTGTTCACGACTATCAGGCATCTGCCCTTTGTATGGCAATTTTTTATATGGGTATGACCGAAAGGGAGACCGCCGACCTTACAAATGCAATGGCGAATTCCGGTGATACCGTTGATCTGTCGCGCTTCGGCAATCTCACCGTGGACAAGCACAGTACAGGCGGTGTTGGTGACAAAACCACCCTTATAGTTGCCCCCATTGTTTCTTCTTCAGGCTGTATTATGGCAAAAATGAGCGGCAGAGGCTTAGGTCACACAGGCGGAACGGTAGATAAATTAGAATCAATCGAGGGCTTTAATACTGCCCTTTCGCCCGAAGAGTTTTTTAAACAGGTTGAGAAAAACTCAGTTGCCGTTGTAGGGCAGACGGGTAATCTCACTCCTGCGGATAAAAAGCTCTACGCTTTAAGAGATGTTACCGCAACGGTAGACAGTCTCCCTCTTATTGCTTCAAGCATTATGTCAAAAAAGCTTGCGGCAGGAGCTCACACCATTGTTTTAGACGTTAAATGCGGATCGGGGGCATTTATGAAAACTCCGGAGGATGCAAAAAAGCTTGCCGAAGCTATGGTTAAAATCGGCAAAAACTGCGGCAGAAATACTGCGGCGGTAATTACAAATATGGACAGACCCTTGGGTCTTAATATCGGCAATTCCCTCGAAGTAATCGAAGCCGTAGATGTCCTTAACGGCAAGGGTCCCGAGGATCTAAAAGAGGTCTGCCTCACTCTGGCAACCCAAATAGTTTCTCTTTCAAAAAACATTCCCGAAAATGAAGCAAGAAGTCTTTGCGAAGATACGCTGTCTTCCGGTAAAGCTTTCAAAAAATTCAAGGATTGGATATCCTCACAGGGCGGAAACCGCAAATGGCTCGAAAACACAGACCTTTTCCCGAAAGCCGAATACGAATACGAGGTTTTATCACCCATTGACGGATACATCGTTAAAACCGATGCGGAAAAAATCGGTATAGCCTCCGTTATATTGGGCGCAGGAAGAGAAACAAAAAGCGATACCATAGATATGACCGCAGGAATCACACTCAATAAAAAAACAGGAGATAAGGTTACAAAAGGCGAACCGATTGCAACGCTTTACTCCTGTAATAAAAATTCTTTTGAAGCCGCAGAAGAAAAATTCCTCTCTGCTCTCGAATTTTCAGATATTCCTCCCGAAAAGGAACCGCTGATTTTTGAAATTATAAAATAAAGAATCGGCAAATTTAAAAAGTAAAAATCAGTAACACAGATATTGAGCATAAAGGTGGAAACAACTTGAAACTGACGGTTAATTCAAATAAAAAGTATCAGCTCTTTCAAGGCTTTGGTGCCAGCGGTGCCTGGTGGGCGCAAATAGTCGGCTCTTGGGATAATATTGATAAAGAGAGCGGCATACCCGTTCGCGACAGAATATCGGAGCTTCTTTTCGACCCTGAAAAAGGAATAGGTCTTTATACCTACCGATACAATCTCGGCACGGATTCTGCCTTTTCCGAAAAGGGAGAATATTCGGATTTTGCAAGAAGAACCGAAAGCTTTCGGGGGAAAAACGGCGATTACGATTTTTCAAAGGATAAAAACGCCGTTTATATGATGGAAAGAGCCGTTAAAGACGGTGCAAAAGAGGTTATTTTCTTCGTTAATTCGCCTCTTGAAGAAATGACAAGAAACGGTATGGCGCACCACAGTAAATTTGATTACTTCAAAACAAATCTTAAAAAGGCGTGCGAAACAGATTTCTGCAAATATTGCCTTGATGTTACGGAGCATTTTTTGAAAAAAGGTATCCCCGTTAAATACATATCCCCCATAAATGAACCCATATGGAAATGGGACGGCGGTCAGGAGGGTTGCCATTACACTCCGAGTGAAGCGAAGCATATAATGAAGCTTTTTGCTTCTGAAATAAAAAAACGCCCCTCTCTTTCTGCAGTTAAGCTTTCGGGAGCTGAAAACGGCGATATCCGTTGGTTTAATAAAATGTATACGCGCGCTATGCTTTCCTCTCAGGAGGTGCGCTCCCTGACCGCCGGAATAGACCTTCATTCTTATTTTACAATTCTCAAAATCGGTAAAATTAAATTACCCTTTATAAATGACCGCCGGGGCTTTCTTCGCCGATACAAAAAATGGATGGATAAGCATTACCCCGATGTTCCCGTGAAAATGAGCGAATGGACCCACATGCAGGGCGGCAGAGATTCTTCAATGAATTCAGCACTTGTTATGGCTCAGACTATGTTTGAGGATATTTCAATTTTAGGTGTTACCTCCTGGCAGCATTGGATAGCCTGCTCTCACTATGATTACTGCGACGGGCTCATATATCTTGATACGGATAATAAAACCTTTGAAGCAACAAAGCGCTTTTATGCAACCGGTAATTTTTCAAAATATATTCCCCATAACGCCGTAAGAATAGATTGCTCCTGCGGCGATGAGGATATTTTACCACTTGCTTTTTATAAAAACGGCAGAACCGTTGTTATCCTGATCAATCCCGCAGAAAGTGAAAAAGCTTTCACCGTACCGCAAAATGCGCTTTTATCGGTTACGGATGACTTCAAAAACCTTGAAGAAATTCACATATCCGAAAACACCCGAATCAAAATCACCCCAAGGTCGGTAAATACAATTATTTATTAAGGAGGCACCGTTTTGAACATATCCGCTGTCGTTCACGAATATTCCGAAAAATTCAAAAAATATTGGAAAACCCCTCCCGAGGGCAGATATATGCCCTATAAAGAAATTGCCTCTCTTTCCGGTGGCGGCATAGGCGTAAGGTTTGTTTCATATTGCGTAAGCCAGATGATAATTTCAACCACCAATACCCTTATCGGCAATACCATAGGCATTGACCCCACCGCTCTTTATGTTATCTACATAATAAGCCTTATTTCTGCCTTCCCTCTCACGGCTCTCAGAGCAAAAATGATAGACAACACCCGAAGCATGAAGGGAAAATACCGCCCGTATATTATAACTATGGGTATACCTACGGTAATTCTCGGCGTACTGTTTATGTGGATGCCTTATGAAAGTATGAGCCTTTTTATGAAATGCGCCACGGTGCTTCTTTTTAACATAGGCTTTCAGTTTTTCTATAATTTCTATATTGATGCCTACGACAGCCTTATAAACGTTCTCTCCCCGAACAGCATTGAAAGAAGCGATGTTCTTTCAATACGCTGTATTGTTGAAAATCTTTCTCCGTCCATAGTAAGTATTTTTTTACCGATTTTTGCAAAGCTCATAACGGGTGAAGATACTCTCTTTGATTTAAAAATTTACAGAATACTGTTCCCGCCCCTCATTTTTATAGGCTTTCTCATTTCACTTGTCGTTTATGTTAATACAAAAGAAAAAATTATCCAGGCAAAATCCCATTTCATTCAGGTTAAATTTGCCGATGCCTTCCGCGCCATTGCAAGAAACAAATACTTCTGGATAATCTCTCTTGCAGGGTGGCTGGGCTTTCTTGAGGGGGCTTTCGGTAATATTATGCAATGGATGTATAATTATCAGGGCGCCTGCTCAGCAGTTCAGTATTCCGTTATTACCGCAATTGCGGGGAACGCCTCCTTCTGGCCCAATATTATTGCGCCTTTCTTTATAAGAAAATACGGCAAAAAGAAAATTCTTGTTTTTACAAATACACTAAATATTGCTCTTATCGCTGTTATGCTCCCCGTTGTTCGTATGACGGGTCAGCCGGGTATAATCTGGTTCATGCTTGCCTGCACGTTTATTAACACGCTTATTACCTCTCTCGGGCATCTTCTTACTCCGAGCATAAATGCAGATATACGAGATTATCAGCAATACATTTCAGGTGAACGCATTGACGGTATGTTTGCAGCCGTGAGTCTTATCGGTAATATTATAACAATGGTAACAGGGCTGGTTCTTCCCGTTATTTATGAAAAAGCAGGACTTAACAGAGGCGTTGCCTTATCTTTAGGCTACGACGGCTCAAATGTTTATGACGTTCTTTATAACCGCGAATATTTTATAAGCATTTCAAGCGTTCTTATTATTGCCTCAATAGTAGGTGCGGCAATGAACGTTATCCCCTACTTCTTCTTTGATTTTACCGAAACAAAGCAAAAAGCCGTTGTAAGAGTTCTTAAAATAAGAGCATATTCGGAAGATACCGCAAACGGAGAAAATGATGAAATCACCGCCGAGGAGGTAAAGGAAATAATAAAAACCGCATACTCTCTCTACGGTAAAAAGCCCCACGATTTAAAAGAACTGAAAAAACAGCTTCGGCGAAGCAAAAAAACGCTTTCAAAGGAAGCGTATAAAGCCGAAAAAGTGCTTTTGAAAGAAAAGGCAAAAGAGAATGAAGAGATAGAAATTGCCGAATTTATTATAAAAAATGAGCTTACATATTTCACATCGGATGCAGGCGAAACAGAGCTGAAAAACGCAAAAAATATTCTCAGCGCAGGAATAAACGGCTTTTTTAATGCTGAGCTTCCGAAAAAAAGCGAAATAAAAAAGCTCCCCCACAGGGAAGAGCAAGAAAAGCTTTTAAGAACAAACGCATTGCATCTTATTTCCGATATTAAAACCGCAAAGCGCACCGCGAAAAAATATTACCCCAACGGCATTGAAGAATTTGATAAATCCGTTTTCGAAAAGCTTTTCGCCGCTGAGGATGAAAACGAAATAAAGCTCAACAGTTGCGCAAAAGCTTTAAAAGCTTCAAAGGAAAGCGGCGAAAATACCGCCGAGCTTAAAAAGCAATACAAAGATTTACAGTATGTAAAGGCTCAGATTAAAAAAGAAATCAAAAAAGCAACAAACCAAAATTCAATATATCACCGCTGTGCCAAGCCTTATCTTGATGCAAAAAGGCTTGTTGAAAGGGCAGAAAGCTATGAACAAATCCGAATAATGTAATACTGAAAAGGGAACGGCGCCGACCGTTCCCTTTTTCCTTATTCTTTTCTAATATATTTTACTAACGCGGTAACGGCGGCAACAATTATTACAATTATTACTACCGTCATCATAAATTTTACGGGTATTAAATCGTAGATTTTATCACCTAAAAGAGTTATAAGAATTATCCTTGGCATAACGCCGAAGAAGGATATTAAAATATATCTTACATAACCCATATTCGAAGCGCCGACGCAGGTATTACAAAAACTATTGCCTTGAGACCGTAAATGCCCACAACTGCGGCACCGGCTTCAAAAAGTGAGTCTGTTTTATCCACAAGGGCGCGGACATCTATATTAACAAGGTCGTTATACTTAAAAATAACAGTAACAACTATCGCCGCCACAAGGGCAATTCGTAAAGAAAGATCAACAGCACGTTTCGTTTTATTATTCATTGTGCCGTTTTCCTTTCTTTATGATAAATTATAAGTCTATGGTTACTACCTGACCGCCGTTTTCACGGGATTTATCCGCCAAAAAAATCACCTTATGACCGGGAACGGAATCGAAAATCGAAGTGCAGGAAACTGAGTGGCTCTCGCCTCTTATGTAATTAACAAAATCCTCTGAAAGCCCCTCATCTCCGCCACCGTGGCCCTCGCCCGAAATATTGCTCATATCAATATATTCTTCGTCATAGTATTTGCCGGGCTGAGGATTAATATGCTTTACGGTTATGAATTTATTTTCAAATTCGCCGTACATTTCGCCCTTTGTTCCTATAACCCTGATGGTTCTCAAAGGAACCGCCGAGCCGCCCGTCATATTATGAGTACCCGTGGCACCGCTTTTGAAATTAACAAGCACGCTCTGATGATCAACAACATCGTTATCGCATTTATAAATACATTTACCGTAATTGCTCTCAAGAAGCACTTTGCGGCGGTCTTCATCCGTCGGGTCTTTTATGCTTTCAATATCACGCCAGACATAGACCTCCCAATTATTGGGATTTTCAAGATAAATACGCTTGGCACTGTAACGGCAGCTGTCAACAAGCGGGCAATCCTCAAGGCAACGCTCGCCTGCGTTTTCAGGTGCATTTTCGGGTCTGAATTGGAATTTTGAACCTACCGAAGAAACTGAAACAGGCTTATCATCACCCATAAGCCACATCATAATATCTAAATCGTGACAGCATTTTGCAAGAAGCATCGAGGTATGGCAACGCTTTGAATTCCCCCATTTACCTCTTACAAATGAGGTTGAAAGATGGTGATAGCTGACGTTTTCAACGGTCTGGATATTTATAATGTCACCTAATTCACCGCTCATTATGCGGTTTTTAAATTCTTTATAAAACGGGGTATACCTGAGAACATGGCAAATCATAACCTTGTTGCCGTTTTTTCCGACTACCTCAACAAGTCTTTCCATTTCCTCTTCATTCACCGCAAAAGGCTTTTCGAGAAGCATATCATAACCCTTTTCCAAAAGCGGAATTGAGGTTTCAACATGCTGTTCATCCATTGTTCCGTTGATAACGGCGTCTGCAAACTTAGGTGCGTTTGCCAATTCCTCGGCAGACTTGAAGCAGTTCTCCTCGGGGAAACCGAATTTTTCTCTTACCATGTTACGGCGGAATTCATCCAAATCCGCAACGCCGACAATCTTTAGCTTTTCGGGATTTTTGTAAGCATAGTCCGCGTAAGCCATAGCCCTGTGGCCCGCTCCCAAAATTATTGCTGTTACCGGTTTTTTGTTCATCCTGATCACAACCTGTGAGATAAGTTTAATATATTATTTCAGTTCTTTAGCCATTACTGCAGAACCGAATTTATTGAAAACCATTTTAAAGCCGAAGCGTTTATAAAAGCGTATAGCACCTTCATTTTCCGCGCTTGCCATAAGCATTACGCCCTTTACCCCCCTGTTTTTTAATTCTTCAAGAAGCGTTTGCATAAGGCGCGTACCGAAGCCGCCGCCCTGATAATCATCGAGAATATCAATATGAAGATGCGCCGGATATTTAAAGCCCAATAAGGTATACGGTACCGGCATTGCAAAAGCCGTCAAGCCTTTTTTCATATCAAGCTCTTTTACTGTTTTAACGTCAATTTTTCTGTATTGCTTTCTGAATCTTTTAAAATCGGGCTCGCAAAGAATATAACCGACTGCTTTATCTTTTTCGTCTGCCAGCACAAAGCAGGTATCATAGCATTCCCTTACATAATATGTTGAATACATTTTTGCAACCTTGTTGCCTACAATAGGCTCCCTTCGGCAAACGGGACCCGCCGTCATTCGGCAGATGTATTCAACATCCTTTAAATCCTCGGGACGCATCTGTCTTATACTTACCATCAGTTCTTTTTACCGCCTTTTTTTGTTACTCTTTCCCTTGTGCCGTCAGGACGCTGAATAACCGTATTATCAAGGGTGTTTTCAAGAGATTTTCTGAACGCGGCAACATACTCTGCCCTTAAGTTTTTCTGCTCAAGAGCCTCTTCCTCGGTAAGCCCTTCGGCTCTTGATTTTCTTGCAAGAAAGTTTATTCTGTCTATCTTTTCCTGTGTAATCATCTTCATAACTCCATTAAATTCAACTAACTAAAGTAGTATATCATATATTTTAAAATTTGCAACGGTGTAAACAAAAATACCGACACTTACGGTATGCTCTATTGACACAATCGCGGAACAAGTGATATTATAAAAACGGTGATGATATGAAAGAACTTAAATTCCGGGTAATTACAGACCCTCATTATTTTGCCCCGTCTTTGGGAGCTTACGGTGAAGAATATGAGCGTTTTATGGATTTTGAGCAGAAATGCTATACGGAAACCGCATCTATAAACAACGCTGTTTTGGAATTTCTTGAAAAATCCGATGAAAGCGATATTATTCTTATTGCAGGCGACCTTACCTTTAACGGCGAAAAAGAAAGCCACAAGGAATATTCAAAAAAGCTAAAAGACCTTAAAGCGAGCGGTAAAAAAATCTTTGTTGTTACCGCAGGTCACGATATTGAACCCAACCCCTTTGCACATCCCGGCACGGGAAAAACTCCCGTAGAAGGCATCAAATTCACCGAGCTTATGGATTATTACCGTGATTTCGGTTACAGTGATGCTGTTGCATTTAACGAAGAGCATCTCTCTTATGTTGCAGAGCTTTCCGATGACGTTCGTTTGCTTGTTTTATGCAACGATACCGCCGAGGGCAGAAATGTTGCTTACGATGAAGATTTCCTTGATTGGATAGAAGCTCAGGCTAAAAAGGCTCAGGAAGACGGCAAAATGATGATTGCCATGGAGCATTACCCCGTTCTCCCCGGTCAACCTATACTTACACTTATTCCCGATGCTCGCCAGAAGGAAAGCAAAAAGCTTATTGAAACCCTTGCCGATAACGGAGTTCACCTTATTTTCACAGGTCATATGCACAATCAGAGCATAAATATGGTTGAAACAGAAAAGGGTAATAAATTTTACGATGTCTGCACAGGCTCCCTTATCGGTTGCCCCGCGTTTATGAGGCTTGTAACCGTTAAAGATGAAAGCACGGTTGAAATAAAAAGCGTTCCCGTTCCCGATTTTGAATGGGATACCAAAGGAAAAAGCTGTGAACAGTATCTTCAGGATCAATTTGACAGAATGCTTCTTTCTATGCTTGTGGGTATGCGTGATAACCCGAAAAGAACATTTGATAAAATCCATGTTAAAGGAAGTCCTGCTATATATAAAATAGCAAGCCTTTTCGGCAAGATTCTTTCAACCTGGTCCGTAGGAAAAGTCACAAAACTTCTGCTTGTAAAAGCCCACCCCGATATAAAAGACGAGAGCTTCCTTCAGGTAATGTTAAACATTGTAAGAAATGTTTTTTACGGCGATCAGCCTTACACCGAGGATACACCTGTAGGCGAAACCTTCTTAAAGGTTCTGCGCAGACTTAACCCGATTTTTAAAAGACTTAACATCAAAGGCTCTCAGGGTGAAAAGGTTGACCTTTACGAGCTTCTTAAACACAGCGCAGGAAATTACGGAATCTCCGATTTTAACGCAACTCTCAAATTGAAATAATACGAAGCCGCGTTCCTTACGGGTTGGTGGCATAACCACAAGGTACGATATACGCGACACGGTAGGGTACGGTCTTGACCGTACCGTTGTTCCCTCCTTGATTTACTAACGGCAAACCACACCTGTAGGGTACGGTCTTGACCGTACCGTTGTTTCGTCCTTGGTTTACTTACCGTGGGCAACAACAGCGGGAGGGTCAAGACCCGATACTACAGTGTTTCCCCTAAAAAACAAAGCTAAAAAAAGGAAATCATCCCGTAAGGTACGGTCTAAGACCGTACCACAGAAGAAAGTGTATCGGTATCGGAACAGCCTTAGGCAGTTCCTTACGGGTTTGTGCGTATCGGTAGCACACGATGTCACCGTAAGGTACGGTCTAAGACCGTACCACAGAACAAAGTATATTGGTTTCACTAACAAAAAACATTGACTTTAAACTGACTCCCAAATCGAAACGATTCGGGAGTCTGTTATCATTATATTAAAATGCAATTTTTTCTTCAATATATTTTTCCAGGTCGGCAATTGCTATTCTTACCTGC
>CAZCQI010000004.1:29969-37846 GCA_964500795.1 uncultured Eubacteriales bacterium | reverse complement strand
GAGGCAACCTCCTCTATCGACACGCGCACCGAGCGAAAAATCGGGGACGCGTTTGATAAGTTGATGCAGGGCAGAACAACGTTTATCGTCGCGCACCGTCTGTCCACGATCGTGCATTCCGACGTTATCTTGGTTATGGAGAACGGTCGGGTTGTAGAGCAGGGCAAACACGCGGAACTGTTGCAAAAAGACGGCGCGTACGCAAAGCTGTATAACGGACAATTCGCATAGACGTTTGTAAAGACTTACCGTCATATCCGCGCGCCCTATCGCATATACTAACCGCGTGGAGGTGTGTAATGCGGTTGCTGAACGAGATTTTCAAAAGCACGGAGGGAACGGCGCTTTCCACCTGTACGCTCGTGATCGGTGGGGGCGGTTATTTCGAGGGCGTGAAAACGGTGGGGGACTTTTCTCCCGAGCGCGTCGTGCTGTATTTTCCCCGTCAGACGTTGGAGATCGAGGGGGAAAACCTGTCGATCGCTAAGTACTACGAGGGGGATCTCCGCCTTTTGGGCAAGATCACGAAACTTTTTGTGGGCGAGGGGAAGTAAGATGGGAGCGTTGGGATCGGCGGTGAAAAACTTTTTCTACGAACGCTTGCAAGAACGGGTGCTTATCGAGGGGATTATGCCCGAACGCGCGCTACTTCGGCTCAAACGCGCAGGAATTGGGGTGTATAACGTAAAAAAAACACAAAAAAATCAAATACTTTTTCACGTAAAGAAAAAAGATAGTGAAAAAGTTTTTGCAATTTTTCCAAACGTGTGCTATAATAATAACGGGTATACTCCGTATACCGCCCGAAAAATGGGCGCGGTGGGGATCGGAAAAACGCTACAAAAGCTCAAAAACCGCACGGGCGTTGTTATCGGAGCGTTACTCTTTTGCGCGCTGACGCTGTATGCAGATAATTTCATTTTCGGCGTGGATTTCGTAGGCACGGACGTCTACGCGCGTGAGGCGATTGCGGCGCTTGAAGAAAACGGGATTAAGCCCTTTTCGGTATATCGGGCAGGTAACGAAGACCTCGTTTGCGCAAAAATACTCTCCCAAAAGGACGTAGAATTTTGCTCGGTGAAAAAATCGGGGCTCGTGGCGGTGGTGGAAGTACGCCTTTCGCCCTTCTCCGAGAGGACGCTCGTGGCAGGGGATATGCGCTCGGCGCGTACGGGCACGGTGCTCTCTGTTACCGCACTGCGCGGAACACCCCTCAAAGGTAAAGGGGATAGCGTGCAGGCAGGCGAGCCGCTCGTGGGCGGATATTTCTTAACGGGCAACGGCGAGGGAAAACGCGTGGAAGTGATCGCGCGCGCGAGCATTGCGTGCGTGTACGAGGCGACGATTCAAACGCAAAGCGAGGAGGAGGCGTTTGCGACGGCGTATTTGGAGCTTGCGCTTTTAGAAAGGGACGTAATCACGAGTAAAACGGTAATTCAAACGGACGAGGGGTATAGCGTAAAGATCGAATATACGGCAATCCAAACGATGAATTTTTGACGCCAAGACAGGAAGAAAAACGGGGAGGAATACTTTGGCAGGTAAAGTGAAAAGAACGCAGATCGTAGACACGGAATCGGTGGACAGGCTTTCAAGAGTCCTCGGCACGTTCGACGGGAATTTGAATTTCCTTACGCGCACGCTGGGCGTAAACGCCTACGTAGACGGCGTGAAAATACGCCTTGACGGCGGACAAGAAGAGGTGGAAATCGGCGCGAAAGTGCTCACGGCAATGCTGAAAATCGTGGACGCAGGCGAGGATATCGACGAGGGCAGACTTATCTATCTTGTAGAGCTTGCCAAAGAGGGAAAGGAAGAACAGATTGTAAGCCTTGGCGAGGGCGTGGTGGCGGTTACTGCGCGTGGCAAGCAAATCAAATGCAAAACGGTGGGGCAGAAATCGTACGTCGATTTGATTCGTAAAAATACCGTCGTATTCGGCGTTGGACCGGCAGGCACGGGAAAGACGTATCTTGCCGTGTGTATGGCAGTGGCGGCGTTTAAGAGTAAGCAAATCGAAAAGATTATTCTCACCCGTCCTGCGGTGGAGGCAGGCGAAAAGCTTGGCTTTCTCCCAGGGGATCTGCAAGAAAAGGTCGATCCGTATTTGCGCCCGTTATACGACGCGTTACAAGAGCTCCTCGGCGTGGAAACGTACGCCAAGCTTATGGAACGGGGCGTGATCGAAGTCGCGCCACTCGCGTATATGCGCGGTAGAACGCTGTCGAACGCGTTCATCATTTTGGACGAGGCGCAAAACACCACGCGCGAGCAAATGAAAATGTTTTTAACCCGTATGGGCTTTAATTCCAAGGTTGTTGTTACGGGCGATATTACTCAGATTGATTTACCCGAAGGTAAGCGCTCCGGTCTTGTTGAAGTAACTAAAATACTCAAAAATATGGAGCAAATTGAAATAGTCCGTTTTTCGGGTAAGGATGTTGTCAGACACAAGCTTGTGCAGGATATAATAAGAGCATATGAAAAATACGAGGAGACGAAGAAAAAGTTTAAATAAAATTTTCCGTAGCACCGCTCGCATAAAACGGTACTCTGAAGAATTTTCGGTTAAACTTTCATAAGCAAAGGTAAAAAATCCTCTATAGGAAAGGTGTGGTTATAAAATGAAAGAGAAAATTAAAGTAATTATCACAAACGACCAAAAGGCAGTGAAGATTCCCACAGGCGTAAGACTTCTTGTAAGGCGTTGCTGTAACGCGGTCCTCACCTTCGAAAACTTCAGCGAGCCTGCTGAAATCAGTGTAACGTTTGTTGATGATGAGCAGATACACGAGCTTAATAAAACCCATAGAAACGTGGATAAAAGTACCGATGTTCTTTCCTTCCCCTTGGGAGAAAACGGGGTGTACGATAAAAATCTTGATACAGGCGCTTGCCTTCTTGGTGATATCGTAATTTCCGTTGAGACTGCAGTCCGTCAGGCTGAAACCTACGGTCATACTCTTCAGCGTGAAATCGGCTTCCTGACTGTTCATTCAATGCTTCATCTTTTGGGTTACGACCACGTTAACGGCGGAATCGAAGCTGTACATATGCGTGAAAAGGAAGAGCATGTTCTTACCGAATTGGGTCTTAAGCGCAACGAATCATATTATATGGATTCAGAGGAGGCATAAAAATCTATGAAGGATGTTGAAAGTCTTTTCAGAAGCTTTTTATACGCCTTTAAAGGCTTTGGGTGGATGATTACCCACGAGCGTAATTTCAGAATACATATCACTTGCCTTATATATATGTTCTATTACCTGCTACGATATGATTTCTTTGTTGTTACAAGAACCCAATATGCAATTTTGCTTTTGGCATCGGCGCTTGTAATCGGCGGCGAAATGCTCAATACGGGTATAGAAAAGGCGGATGATACCGTTTCAAAAGAAAAACGCTATACTATTGCCGTTTCAAAGGACGTTGCGGCAGGTGCGGTGCTTGTGTTTGCGATTGGTGCTGTTCTGTGCGGAATTACAATTCTTTGGCAGCCGGAAGCATTCAAAGCATTGTTTAATCACTATGCAGAGCAACCCATATATATTTTGTGGTTTGTTCTCAGTGTAGTAGTATTTACTTTGTTTATTTTTAAATTTGATTTCAAAAAAAAGGAAAAGAAATAATGTCAGAAAGAAAAACTGCTTTTATAGCAATAGTCGGCAGACCCAATGTGGGTAAATCTTCCATTCTTAATAATCTTTTGGGTCAAAAGGTTGCAATTGTTTCGTCAAAGCCTCAGACGACCCGTACTAAAATTATGGGTGTTCTTACCGAGGGTGACGTTCAGCTTGTTTTTACCGATACACCGGGTTTCCACAAGCCTAAAACAAAATTGGGCGAAAAGATGATTCAGGCTGTTGACGACAGTATCGGTGGTGTTGACAGCTGCCTTTTCGTTACCGAGAGCAAGGGTGAGATAAGGCAGGCGGAGCTTGATTTATTGAATAAACTCAAGGCTGAGAAAATCCCCGTTGTGCTTGCAATCAACAAAATTGATATGGTTGCCGATAAGCAGGAGCTTATGGCGCGTATTCTTGAACTTTCACAGCTTCTTGATTTTGCGGCGGTAGTTCCCGTAAGCGCAAGAGAGGGCGACGGTATGGACGAGCTTAAAGACGAGCTTTGCGCTCTTGCAGCTCCCTCGGAATTTTTCTTCCCCGAAGATACTCTTACCGACCAGCCTGAAAGAGTTCTCGCCGCTGAAATGATAAGAGAAAAGCTTCTTCATAAATTAAATGACGAAATCCCTCACGGCATAGCTGTTTCCATTGAGCGTATGCGCGAGAGGGAGGATAAGCCCATAATTGATATCGAAGCCACAATTTATTGTGAGCGTGAAAGCCACAAGGGTATTGTTATCGGTAAAAAAGGTGCAATGCTCAAAGAAATTTCAACAAATGCGAGATGTGAGCTTGAGCAGTTCTTTGAATGTAAGGTGAATTTGCAGTGCTGGGTCAAGGTCAAGGAAGATTGGCGAAACCGAGAAGGACTTATTCACAATTTCGGATTGGATTGATTTGGAACTTTAAAAAACTCTTTTGACCGTATAAGAAAATTGCCGCTGAATAAAATATTATCAGGATAATTTATTCGGTGGAGAGATATTATGGATGAGAAAGAGCTTTGGCAAAAATTTTATGAAGGCGGCAAGGTTGCGGATTATTTAGAATACCGCAACTGCGTTAATACGGAAAATAATGCGGAGTTGACTGAAAGTGCTCAAAATGACGGCACCGGGACTTGTAATTCGGGAACAGAGTATCGGGGAATCCGATAGGCTTATAACTGTGCTCACAGCCGAGCACGGTTTGGTTCGTGCGTTTTCCCGCGGGTCGAAAAAAACAAAGAGCAAAAAGCTTGCGGCAACTGCGCTTCTTGCTTATTCCGACTTTACTTTTACAAAAACAAAATCTGCATATTCGGTTGAGGATGCTCTCGTAAAAGAAGTGTTTTTTGAACTCCGCGAGGATGTTTCAAAAATGGCTTTGGGGCAGTATTTTTGCGAGCTTGCATACGAATTTTGCGAAGAGGATTACGAGTCGGAGGAAATACTCCGACTTTTTCTCAATTCCCTGTGGCTCTTAAAAAACGGAAAAAAATCTTCGGAATTTATAAAAGCCGTAACGGAATTCAGGCTTATGGCATTAAGTGGCTATATGCCCGACCTTATTGCCTGCGATAAATGCGGAGAATATGAAACTCCCGAAATGTGCTTTGATCCCGAAAGCGGTAAAATTTACTGCGAGAATTGTGTTCCCGAAGGTAGATTTTATCAAGTTAATGTATCTGTCGTTCAGGCTATGCGTTATGTTGCACTTTCGGATTTTCAGAAAATTTTTTCGTTTTCTCTTAAAGAGGAGGCATTAAAGAGCTTTTGCCGGATAGCTGAGGATTACCTGCTGCATAAAACTCAGCGAAAATTTAAAACTCTTGAATTTTACAACACCGTAAAGGATTAAAATTAAACTTATGGATACTATGAACAGACATTTAAAAGCACTTGAATTTAACAAGGTTCTTGAGCTTTTGGCAAAACGCGCCTGCAATGATGATGCCGTAAACGGCGTATTTGCCATTCGCCCCGAAACGAGCGAGGGTATGGCGCAAAATCTTATGAATATGACTGAGGATGCCTACATACTCCTTGCAAAATACGGCGGACCCTCCTTCGGCGGACTTAAAAACGTAAACAATGCTTTAGCCCGTGCGGCGGCAGGTGGCGTCCTGTCAATGAAAGAGCTTCTTGATATCGGCAGTACCGTAAGAGCAGTAAGAGCACTCAGTGAGTGGAGAGCAAATTCAGGGCAGGAGGAAAGGGGAATTGACCTTTATTTCAATTCTCTTATGCCCAATAAATATCTTGAGGATAAAATCTTTTCTGCAATTATTTCCGAAGAGGAAATGAGCGATAACGCTTCCGCTGAGCTTGCTTCCATACGCCGTCAGATTAAAATTAAAGAAAACAGCGTAAGAGATCAGCTTGAAAAGCTTATCCGTTCTCAGAGCCTTAAAACGTTTCTTCAGGATGCTATTATTACTCAGCGAAACGGCAGATATGTTGTGCCCGTAAAAAGTGAGCACAGAAACTCCGTTGCAGGTCTTGTTCACGATACCTCTTCAACGGGCGCAACGGTTTTTGTTGAGCCTGCGGGAGTTGTGCAAGCGAATAACGATATAAGAGTGCTGAGGGGTAAAGAAAGTCAGGAAATCGAGCGTATACTGTATGAGCTTTCCGCAGAAGCGGGCAGTTTCCTTGAAGAAATCAAGGGCAGTTATGAGTGTGCTGTTGAAATAAACATTATTTTTTGCAAAGCACACCTTGCATATGATATGAAAGCCGGCGTTCCCATTCTCAACAGTAACGGCATTACCGATCTGAAAAAAGCAAGGCATCCCCTTATTGACCCGAAAAAGGTTGTGGCAACGGATATCCGTTTAGGCTCGGATTTTGATACACTTGTTATAACGGGCCCCAACACAGGCGGTAAGACAGTTGCAATAAAAACAGTTGGTCTTTTATCTGCAATGGCGGCAAGCGGTATGATGATTCCCGCCGCCGATGGAAGCAGGGTAAGCGTTTATAATAATATTCTTGTTGATATCGGCGATGAGCAGAGCATAGAGCAGTCACTTTCAACCTTTTCTTCTCATATGGTGAATATCGTAAGTATTTTAAAGCTTGCAGATGAAAATTCACTTGTTCTTATAGACGAATTGGGCGCAGGTACAGACCCTGTTGAGGGCGCCGCCCTTGCTATGGCGATACTTGAAGAGCTCCATAAAAAAGGCGCAAAAATAGCCGCCACCACCCATTACGCTGAGCTTAAAGCCTACGCTCTTCAAACTCCGAGAGTGGAAAACGGCTCATGTGAATTTGATGTTAACTCTTTAAGACCCACATACAGGCTTTTAATCGGTATTCCCGGCAGGTCAAACGCTTTTGCAATTTCCGAGAGATTGGGAATTGATAAAACAATTATCGACAGAGCAGGGGAGCTCGTTTCCTCCGAAAATGCCCGATTTGAAGATGTTGTTGATATGCTTGAAAAAAGCCGTCTTGAAATGGAAGGCGAGCATTCAAAGGCACTTGAAATTACAGAAGCCGCAAAAGCAGATAAGGAAAAGGCGGCAAAAATACTTGCCGATATGGAAACCCGAAGAGAGCGAGAGCTTGAAAACGCACGCGGCGAGGCTCTCAGAATTGTTGAAAGAGCAAAGAGAGAAGCAAATTCTCTTCTGAACGAGGTTGAAAAGCTTAAAAAGGAAGCTAAGCAGACTAAGGATGCCGCTGAGCTTGCAAGAAGAGCAAAATCCTCCGTCAATGCTCACCTTAACGCAATCAACAGTGCAGTAAATCCCGTTTTCGGTTCAGTGGTGGATGATGAGGATTATGCTCTTCCGAGACCTCTCGAAATCGGTGATACTGTATTCTGCAAAACTATAGGTAAGAATGCAAGCGTTACCGCTCTTAAGGATAAAAAAGGTAACGTTGAAATTGCCGCAGGTATGCTGAAAATGAGGGTTAAAGAAGAAAGTCTTCGCCTTGTTGAGAAACCGAAGCAAAAGGATAACAAGAAGAAAACCCAAGTTGCAACAGGCAGAGTAATGGGCGAAAGCAAGGCATCTATGAGCGTCAGCAACCGCTGTGACCTGAGAGGACTTATGGTTGATGAAGCAATCATAGTTCTTGACAGATTTCTTGATGACCTTCTGCGCTCGGGACTCACTGAATGTACAATTATTCACGGAAAAGGCACGGGTGCACTCAGAGCAGGCGTAACTCAGTACCTGAAATCCGACCCGAGAATAAAATCACATAGACTCGGCACCTTCGGCGAAGGCGAAAACGGCGTTACGATTGTTGAGATAAA
>CAZCQI010000004.1:4036-29869 GCA_964500795.1 uncultured Eubacteriales bacterium | reverse complement strand
GGATATTTGACCTCTTTCGCCAAACAGTTCAATGCAAACAGATTCGGTACAGCCATCAGTCCGTTGCATATATCTGCAAATGCCCAGACGGTTTTCGGTGAGTTTATACTGCCGAAGAAGGCGAGAAAAATATATAAACATCTGTAAAGCTTTGAGTACTTTTTTGAAAAAAGGTATTCAAAGCTTTTTTCACCGTAAAACGAACAGCTTGCAAGGGAAGTGAAAGCAAAAATTGCCGTAAGCAGAGCAATGCCTTTTTTGCCGATTTCACCAACAGTGCCATAGGCGGCAACAGAAAGCTCGGCGCCGTAAAGGGTGTTGCCCGTTATATCGGTACTCACAAGAATTACCGCGGCGGTTACGGTGCAAAGGAAAACAGTATCAATGAAGACCTCGAGCATTGCCCACATACCTTGAGTTTCTCCGCTCTTGGTTTCAACCTGGGAATGCATTATGGTTGAAGAGCCTAACCCCGCTTCATTTGAAAATACTCCCCTTGAAATTCCGTAGCGTGCGGCTTTATAAATACCGTAGCCGTTTACTGCTTTAAGTGTAAAAGCCTCTTTAAAAATCAAGGCTAACGATGGGATAATATTTTCCTTGAATTTCCAAATTACCGCCGCGGAAAGCATCAGGTAGCCTGCGCTCATAAGCGGTACTGCAACAGTGCTGAATTTTGCAATGCGTTTAATTCCTCCTGTGATTATCACAAGGCAAAGAAATGCAACTGCCGCCCCCGAAATATATTCGTTTATCCCGAAGCCTGCCGATAGGGAAGCGGAAACAGAGTTGCTTTGAGTTAGATTTCCCATACCTATTGCGGAAAAAAGGCAAAACACCGCGTAAACCTTTGCAAGACCTTTCATTCCCACGCCGTTTTCTATATACGAGAAAGCACCGCCCGGGGTATTACCGTGACGGTCTTTTTTTATGTAAGCAATACCGAGATAGTTTTCGGCGTATGCCGTCATCATAGAAAAAAGTGCCGATATCCACATCCAGAAAACAGTTCCCGGACCTCCCGAATAAACCGCTGTTGCAACTCCTACAATGTTTCCTGTGCCTATACACGCGCCTAAAACCGAACAAAATGCACCGAATTGGGATATTCCGCCACCGTCATCTTTCTTAAAAATGCTCCCGAGTGTGCTTTTTAAAATACACCTTACACCGCGGAATTGAAAAAATCTTCCACTGAAGGTAAAACGGCAGGCTGTAAAAATAAAAAGCAGAAGCATAGGAACTCCCCAAACAACGGAATTCACTGAATTAAGAAAATTTTGCATAAAAACCTCCTCCGAAATCTCTTGAAATTCTCTTTTCCCTTTCTTTACAAATTAAAAAAACTCTCTTATAATACTATATGAAATTTTCGGAGGATATGATTTGATGGCGAATGATTTAACAAAAGGGAATACCAATAAGGTCTTGCTTAAATACACTTTGCCGCTGTTTATCAGCGTTGTGTTTCAGCAAATGTACAGTATTGCCGACAGTCTCATTGCAGGCCGTTTTGCGGGCGAGGATGCCCTTGCAGCGGTAGGTGCCTCATACCCCATAACCAACCTTTTTAATGCGGTTGCAGTCGGGTGCAATATCGGTTGCAGTGTTGTTATTTCTCAGCTTTTCGGTGCGAGGGAATATAAAAACGTTAAAACTGCCGCTACAACATCGCTTATATCGGGGCTGTCTCTCAGCGGTATACTGTCGCTTTTTGGTGTTATATTTACGCCTGCGCTTATGGAGCTTATTGATACACCGCTTAATATTTTTGATGATTCGGCTTTGTATCTTAAAATTTATGTAGGCGGTTTCATTTTCCTTTTTATTTATAATATCGCAAACGGTATTTTTACCTCCTTGGGCGATTCTAAAACTCCGCTGTATTTCCTGATTTTCTCGTCGGTTTTCAATGTAGCTCTCGATTATGTTTTTGTAGTCTTTTTCAATATGGGGGTTTCAGGTGTTGCGTGGGCAACCTTTATTGCTCAGGGAATTGCGGGAGTGCTTTCTGTTTTAACCCTTTTCGGGCATTTAAAGCAACTGCCCACAGAAGGACGTTGTCAGATCTTTTCATTTCCCGTGTTAAAGAAAATCATCCGCATTTCCGTTCCCAGCGTTTTACAGCAAAGCTTCGTTTCCGTCGGCAATGTGTTTATACAAAAGCTTATAAACGGCTACGGTTCTTCGGTTATTGCAGGCTACTCCGCCGCAATGAAAATAAATACTTTTGCAATTAACTCCCTTTACACCTTCGGTAACGGCGTTTCGGGCTTTACTGCTCAGAACTTCGGTGCAAAAAAATATCCTCGCATAAGAGAGGGTATGAAATGCGGCTCTGCTATGGTGATAATTGCGGGTTGCGTGTTTACCGTTTCTTTTGCACTTTTTAATGAGCCTCTTATTAAACTCTTTATGGACGGTGATGGGGGCGGCAGTGCAGTTGAAGCAGGTACTGCGTTTCTTAAAACCGTTGCGCCGTTCTTCTGCTTTATAGGCTTAAAGCTCATTTGCGACGGCATTTTAAGAGGTATCGGTTCAATGAAGCTGTTTATGGTTGCAACCTTTACCGACCTTATTTTGCGAGTGGTTCTCGCTTTCGCTTTCTCTCCCATGTGGGGTTATCAGGGAATATGGTATTCCTGGCCCGCCGGCTGGACCGTAGCAACTGTTCTGTCGCTGATTTTCTATTTTACCACACTCAAAAAGTTCAAAAAAGAACCGCAACAATAAGCGTTGCGGTTCTTATCTCGATTAGTTTTGTTTTCTGACTATTCTGTATTCATCGTCGGGTCTGAAATACGGGCAGGCATCGTTTGAGGAAGTGAGAAATTTAAGGTATTCATCCTCATCAAGCTCTATATCGCAGTAGTATTCCTCTAAATCCTCGTCGTACCTGTAATTTTCACACATATCGCACATTGCCATAGGTTGACCTCACTTGTGATATTTACCGTTGTTGTTTATCTGAAAAGCTCTGTAAATTTGTTCGAGCAGCATAACGCGCATCAGCTGATGGGGGAAAGTCATAGGTGAAAAGGAAAGCCTGAAATCAGCAAGGCTCTTTATTTCGGGGGCAAGTCCGTATGAACTTCCGATAATAAAGGTGACGTTGCTTTTTCCGTTTAAAGCCGCGTCCGCAATAGACCTTGCAAAGCCCTCACTTGAGCTTTCCTTACCTTCAATGCAAAGGGCGAAAACATAACTGCCGTTGGGTATTTTCTTTTTGATTTCATCCGCTTCCTTTGAAAGTGCGGTATCTATTTCCGTCTTTGAAGGGTTGTCGGAAAGTCTGACGGGATTGAGCTCAATAATATCAAGCCTTCCGTAAGCTGATATTCTTTTGGAATATTCGGCTATGGCGTCTTTCAGATATTTTTCTTTAAGCTTGCCTAAGGCAATTACGGTTATATTCATTATTCAAGTCCCAGATACGGCGCAGGGTTTACCCTGTTGCCGTTTATTCTTACTTCAAAATGGAGATGGGCGCCGAAGGAGTAGCCTGTGTTACCGACTCTGCCGATAGCCTGACCCTTTGTTACGGTATCACCCTCGGTCACCATAAGAGAATTATCAAGCATATGACCGTAGAGTGTTTCAATACCGTTGCCGTGGTCTATAATAACATAGTTTCCGTAGCCGCCTGTGCTCCAGCCTGCTTTTACAACAGTTCCCGATGCACCTGCCACAACAAGCGAGCCGGAGGCATTTGCACCTGAAATATCAAGACCCTGATGGTAGCCGAGACTTCTGTAACCGAAGTTTGAAGTAACCGTGTAAAGATTTACAACAGGCCAACAGAAGCTACCTGTGGTTTGAAGCACCGAATATGTTCCGATAGAAAGGCTTTCTGCGCGTATACCCAACTCAACAACCTGTGAAACAGGCTGAGTTACCGATACGCTCATAAGATGCTCAGCCATAACTCTTTTATCACCGTTGTATGTAACAAGGTCGATAACATATTCAGAGCCGTTCTGACCGCTTCGGCGAACGCGCGAGTCACCTACAAAAAGGGTGTTTGTCTGAATTTCTACAGTGTCATACTCTACTGTGGAAAGATTTTTTTCACATTCGGCATGGCATATCGTAAGAATACCGAGAGCCCTTAAAGAAAGGTTCAATTGCTCGGCAGTCCAGATGTTTTCGTCACTGCTCTTGCGGTACGCGTATTGAAAAGAGATGTTTTCCGCAAAGGATACCGAAGAATCGGGGTATTCAGCCTTTGCTTCTTTGAGGTAATCTTCAAAAACACCTCTTGCAGACTGTACATCGGTAACAGCGCAAAGGAATGTGCCGTCAATATAAATTTCAGCAACCTTAATAAGCTCGGGAGCAAGGTGCGACACGATAAGCTCAGAAAGAACTGAGGCACTTTTTATATTATACGGTTCGGTTTTAACCTCTTCGGTTTCCAATGCATCGGTGTAGGTGATGCCCATAGTGTTCAGTGCCAGTGCTTCTGCGTGAGAAGCATCGTTTTCCGTCTGAGCATAGCCTACAACCTCACCGCCTGCAATAAGTGCAACTGCGGTGATTTTACTGTCGGAAAAAATGACGTATCCCACAGAACCGCCAATTACTGCAATAATGACTGCAAAAACGACGCTTCTCTTGAAAAATGTTTTAGCAGAAGAAAAAGAAGCCTTGCAAAAGCGGAAAAGCTTTACAAAGAGTTTTCCGATAAGCTTAAAAAAGCTTGAAAATATATCAGCGGTTAACGTACCGAGGTCGTATATATTTTTATAAATCCAATTAAACATAATTTTTAAACTTTAAATCAGCCGCCGTAAATATCTGATTCTATAAAATCAACGCCCAATGCACGGCAGTAATTAAGGGAGATAAGGTCGTTTGCAGTCCAAAGACCTACTTTTAAGCCTTTGTCGTGGAATTCCTTGACCATTTTAGGCGTTGCAGCCTTATAGTCGGAGTCTATATCAAAACCGTAGTCAAGGCACTTGTGATAGTCACCGCAGTTTTTGCCGTATGTAAGCATAATTTTAAGGTCGGGGAAGGCTTCGTGAGCCTTAACAAGATTTTCAAATTCAAAGGATTGAAGCTCACACTTGCTTAAATCGTAAATCTCAGCCGCCATTGTGAAAAGACGGTTAATATCCTCATCGGAAAATTCGCCTTTAAGCTCAATAAAGCATATCATATTTGCATCGCGGCAAATTTCAAGATATCTCTCGAATGTGCAAATATAAACGGTTTCATCGGATTTCGTATTTTTAAGAGGCTTTGCCGCAAGCTCTTCGTAGGTGGCGTCGGCAACAATAAGCTGAGTTCCGTCGCAGAAGGTGGCTTCGTCGTTGTGGTTAACAACAAAAACGCCGTCCTTTGTTATTCTGACATCTGTCTCGATTCCGCCCGAGCCGTTGTTTACCGCGCCTAAAAAGGAAGCTTCGGTATTGTCGGGGTGCTTTGCGCTGTGGCCTCTGTGACCGATCATACAAATATCCTTGTGAACAGCTTTGTTAATGTTATGAAAAGCAACTGCACCTGCTGCCGCGGCAACGGTAGTGCCGATTGCAAATTTAAGAGGTTTTTTCATAGAATTTGTCACTCCCGAAAAGTAAAGGTTAATAAGATAATTTTATATGAAATAAGCTCTTTTGTCAACATATAAACGAAAGTGTTAAAACTTTAAACGCTTTTAAACGAAAGTGTTAAAACTTTAAAAGGTATTGTTTATTTTAGAAATATGTGGTATTATATACTAAATTATTGTGTTCGGAAGTAACGGTTTAAACAGAACCGTTTACGGTATGGTTTTAATTGAGAGTTTTTTGTGACGTTCAAAGCATCGGAAAGGAATGGTCATATAATGAAAAATTCCGATATAAATATCAGAGATCCTTTTGTTCTCGTATACAACGGTATGTATTATATGTACGGTACGAGAGCCGCAAATTTCGGCTATAAAACGGAAGGCTTTGATGTTTACAAAAGTACGGATCTTGAGAATTGGTCTGAGCCCGTTCAGGTTTTTTATTCCTCAAAATTCGGCTTTAACGGCGGTGCCAATTGGGCACCCGAAGTGCATATCTTCAACGGCGTGTTTTATATGTTTGCAACCTTCACTCAGCCCAACGGCTTAAGAGGTACATATATTTTAAAAAGCAATTCTCCCGAGGGGGAGTTCGTTCCCGTGTCCGGGGAGGCGGTAACACCTTCTTCGTGGGAGTGTCTTGACGGTACTCTTTACGTCGAAAACGGCGTTCCTTACTGCATTTTCTGCCACGAGCATACTCAGATTCTTGACGGAACAATATGCAGTATGCCTTTAAAAAGTGATTTATCTGCTCCTGCAGGTGAACCTAAAGAGTTTTTTGCAGCAAGCTCATTTTTGAAAAGGGAAGCAAGTGAGAGCTGTCACAATGTAACTGACGGACCTTTCCTTTTAAAAAAAGAAAACGGCAAGCTCATTATGATATGGTCCACCTGTGAAAACGGCTATCTTCAATGCGTTGCTCAGTCCGATAACGGCTCGGTTTACGGCGAATGGCACCATATAGATCCGATTTTTACCGATAACGGCGGTCACGGTATGATTTTTAAGGACTTGAACGGAAAGCTGAGGCTTACTCTTCACTGCCCTAATACACAGACCCTTGAAAGACCTGTGTTTTTTGAATTGATTGAAACGGAAGAATCTGTAAAGATAAATAAAAGCCACTGAAAAACGGAGGTAACAAGGTGAATAAAGTTAAAGACTTTTTTAAAAGTTATATTGATGTTCTGATTTTGAATTTAAAGGAACATAAAGAAAATATGCCCCAGATAAGAAAGCTTTCAATTGCAGATCTTAAGAAAATCTACAACGGCTCAGCTCTGGGTTGGGCGTGGGCAGTTATTAAGCCTGTTTTTACGCTGTTCATTTATTGGTTCGCTATTGCAATCGGTTTAAGAAGCGGCAAAGGTGTGGGCGAGTATCCTTTTATTTTATGGCTTATGTCGGGTATGGTTGCATGGTTCTTTATGACCGAGACTATAACCGGCGGTACAACCTGTATCAGGCGCTACAGCTATCTTGTTACAAAAATGAAATATCCTGTAACAACTATCCCTACCTTTACCTGCCTTTCGCAGTTGTATGTCCATTTTATACTTGTGCTCGTGGTAATCGGCGTTTTCTGGGCTATGGGATATCCGCCCACAATTTATTTATTGCAGTTGCCGATTTATACTTTTTTAATGTTTATGTTCTTTAATGCCTGGTCTTTGTTTGCGGGTCTGGTATCTGCAATAAGCAAGGATTTTTCAAGCCTTATAAAATCCTTGAATATCGGTATTTTTTGGCTTTCCGGTATACTTTGGAATATTGAAAATGTTGCGGATAACAAAATACTCAACGCCTTTATGATGATAAATCCCGTTACATTTATCTGCTACGGTTACAGAAACTGTTTTGTTTACCATATCTGGTTCTTCGAGCAGCCCAAAAGACTTTGTTATTTCCTTTGTTGGTATGTTTTGCTTGCGTTCCTTTCTCTTTGGGCGTATAAAAAGTTACGCAAGGAAATCCCCGATGTATTGTAAAGCTTGAGTAAAATCGCCCATAGCACCGTTTTTTTGCTCGGGGCAGTATTCACCAAATTTCATAGTTGAAAGGAAAGGATTAAACTATGAGAGACACAGTAATTAAATTCGATAATGTAACTAAAAGATATAAGCTTTATTCAAGCACAAGAAAACGTCTCTTAGGTATATTCTTAAAAAATATAAAATATAAAGAGAAAAAAGCCGTTAATGAAATGAGCTTTGAGATTCAAAGGGGTGAGTCCGTTGCGCTTTTCGGAAAAAACGGTGCAGGTAAATCCACTGTTCTTAAAATGATAACGGGTGTTGTTTTTCCCACTACGGGTAAAATTACCGTAAACGGCAGAGTAAGTGCTCTTCTGGAGCTTACAAGCGGATTTGACCCTGAATTTACAGGAAGAGAAAATATTTATCTCAAAGGTCATATTTTAGGACTTTCCGATAACGAAATTAAAGCTCTTGAAGAAACGATAATTGATTTTTCAGAACTTGATGATTATATAGACCAACCCGTCAGAACATATTCAAGCGGTATGAAATCACGTTTGGGCTTTGCTATAAATGTTAATATAAGACCTGAAATACTTATAGTTGATGAAGCACTCAGCGTCGGTGACAATGCTTTTAAAACAAAATGTCGTGATATAATAAACCGTATTATTGAAAAAGATAATGTAACTCTTCTTTTTGTTACTCACCAGACTGCTGTTGCCGAGGAATTCTGTAAACGCGGAATTGTTATGAAAAACGGTAAAATCGTTTTTGACGGCGAAGTTCATGAGGCGGCGGAATATTATAAAAAGAAGTACGATACCAAAAAGAAAAAATAAAAATTAAGGGTGTATTCAAAAATCACGTGGATTTTCGGATACACCCTTTGTTTTATATGCTTTTTATTTTATAACAATATCGGCATAAACGGGGAAGTGGTCGGAAACATATTTTCCGTCAATGCCCTTGGTAACAACCCTGTATACAAGTGCATCAAAGCTGCTGTTAATCATAACATAGTCGATAATGTCATTTCCGTGCATCTGAGGCTTTGTATCATGATATGTAAGATAGTTCATAGAGTTGGGAGCGACATATTTTGTATCACGGAGAACGCCTGAGCTAACCATTTGTTCGTAGTGCTTGCCGCCTTCTTCAGCATTCATATCCGCAGTGAAAACAACAGGAAGGTCTGCAAATTCCTTCGCTTTCTCGACTATCATATTAACACTTTCGGCTTTTGCCGTTCCGTAGGTTGTGTCAAAATGGCTGTTGAGGTGAACGTACTTTTCACCTGTTTCGATATTTTCGAGAATTGCCCAGGTGCAGATTCTGTAGGTGTCTGCATCCCAACCTATTGAAGGAACGTCAGGTGTTTCGGAAAGCCAGAATGTACCGCTGTCAACAACGGTATATTTATCCTTAAGATAGAAAATTGCAGAATATTCACCTGCGTTAACGCCATCCTCTCTGCCAACACCAACGTAAGCATATTCTTCGCCTACTGTACTTTTAAGTGTTGCCATCCACTCGGGTGTGCCCTCCTGAATACCGATGGAATCGGCATCGCTGTCAAGCATTGTTTGGGTAACAATATCGATTCTGTCCTCCCAGGAATCGTTACTGTAGATACCTGCACAACGAATGTTAAAGGACATAACGCGAATTGAAGCTTCCTCTTTTGCCGTAAAACCTTCGATTACGGTGGGTTGAGTTGTTGTACTGAATATTCCGAATAAAGATGTTATCATTGAAATGAAAGACATAATGATAGCTATTGCACCAGAAATTGCACTGCTTGCCATAAATTAAAACTCCTTTTTCAGAAAAATTTACAATCTAATGATACCACAAATCAAAAAACTGTCAAGGTTAAATGCCCTGACAGTTGCGTTTTTTATTTCGCTGAAATATCCGCATAAACGGGGTAATGGTCTGAAACATATCTGCCGCTGATACCCTCTGTGACAACCTTATATGTAAGTGCTTTAAAATGATCATTTATCATTATGTAGTCAATAACGCTTTCAACGCCGTGCTCTTCGGGGTTTGCATCGTGATATGTGCAACAGTCCATAGTATCGGGAGCTGAGAATTTACTGTCCTTTAAGATTCCCGATTCAATAAATTGATTGTAGTTTTCACTGCCCTGAGGAACATTCATATCCGCAGTGAAAACGACGGGAAGGTCGGCAAATTCTTTTGCCTTTTTAATAATCATATCAACGCTGTTTGTTCTGGCAACAGTTCCTATGTGGTCAAAGTGGCTGTTCATATGAACGTATTTTTCGCCGCTTTCTTTGTTTTGGAGAATTACCCAGGTGCAAACTCTTTTGCAGGCGGCATCCCAACCGAAGGAAGGCTTATCAGGTGTTTGAGAGAGCCAGAAGGTACCGCTGTCGAGGGCGTCATATTTATCTTTAAGATAGAATACTGCGGAGTATTCGCCTCTGTTTTTGCCGTTGTCTCTGCCAACGCCTACACAAGCATATTTATCCTTGGTTTTTCTTTTTAAAGAGCGCATCCAACCCGGGTGAGCTTCCTGAACACCGATTGAGTCGGCACCGCTGTCAAGCATTGTCCGGGCAACAATGCTTATTCTGTTTTGCCAAGGGTCACCGGCAACATCAGCGCAACGGATATTAAATGACATAATACGCATAAATAATTACCTCCGGGAACTTTTCTATAAAATAAGGATACCATATTTTGTAAAACTGTCAAGAAAAAACAGGAGAAATAAATAAAAAAACAAGGCATCCGAAGATACCTTGTTTTTGGTTGGATGATTTATCAGTTGTAATTTTTACCGAGCTTTCTCTGGAAGAGCTTAACAACCTCAACAATGGGGATGATAAGGAACGCAAGACCGAGAGAGATTGCATATGCTTTAAGGTCAAGGTGAGCAAAGCCGAAGAGGTTTGAAAGGAAATCAATCTCAACAACTGCTGTTGTGAGTGCAAAAGAACCTATCATAGCACCGTAAAGGGCTTTATTGTGCTGACCCTTGAAGAGCATGGCAACAGCTGAGCCTCTCTGAGAGCGCATATTGAAGGAGTGGAAGATTTCGCACATTGCCATTGTGAAGAATGCCATTGTCATACCTTCGCTGCTGTCTGCGATGTGGTGGAAAACGAAGTGACCTGTTTCAAGGTATTCACCGATATAGAAAGCGATAACGGTGAGAATGGTAACAATAACACCCTGATATGCACAGTCGATGCCGAGACCGCCTGCAAAAATACCGTCAGTTTTGCTTCTGGGTTTTCTCTTCATAATGTTTGCTTCGGGTCTTTCAAGACCGAGCGCGAGAGCGGGGAAGCAGTCTGTAACAAGGTTAATGAAGAGGAGGTGGGGAGCTTCAAGAATTGTAAAGCTCATAATAGTTGCAAAGAAAATGGAAAGAACCTCGGAAAGGTTTGAACCGAGAAGGAACTGAATAGCCTTACGGATATTGTCGTAAATTCTTCTGCCTTCGCCGACTGCCGAAACGATAGTAGCGAAGTTATCATCTGTGAGAACCATATCGGCAACGTTCTTCGTAACGTCTGTACCCGTGATACCCATACCAACGCCGATATCAGCGCTCTTAATGGAGGGCGCATCGTTAACACCGTCACCTGTCATAGCGGTAACGTAGCCTTTGTTTTTCCAGGCTGTAACGATTCTTGTTTTGTGTTCGGGCTGAACACGTGCGTAAACGAAAACGTTTTCAACAATTTTTTCAAACTCTTCGTCGGAGTATTTATCAATATCACTGCCCATCATAGCCTGAGAATCATCGGTAAGAATACCAAGCTCTCTTGCAATGGCTTTGGCGGTGTTGATGTGGTCACCCGTAATCATAATGGGCGTGATGCCTGCGTTACGGCATTCAACAATAGCGTCCTTAACCTCGGGACGAACAGGGTCAATCATACCCGTAAGACCGATGAATATCATATCGTATTCAAGGGATTCGGAATCATAAACCTCGGGAGCAGTCTCATACTCTTTGAAAGCAACGGCGAAAACTCTGAGAGCCTTGTTACCCATTCTTGTGTTTTCATCAGCGGCTTTCTTGAGGATTTCGTCGGTCATATCAATAACCTGACCGCCTACAAGAGCCTTCGTACACTTTTTGAGTATTTCATCGGGAGCACCTTTGGTGTACTGAACGTATTTACCGTCAACAGCGTGAACGGTTGACATCATCTTTCTGCCTGAATCAAAGGGAACCTCGCCGACTCTTGGGTTAGCTGAAACCAGGTCAGCCTTTTTAAGACCGAGATTAGCGGCGTAGTTAATAAGGGCAACCTCATCGGGCTCGCCTGTGCTCTTGCCGTCTGCTTCAACCTCTGCATTTGTGCAAAGAGCCATAGCAGTTGCAAGAACCTTTTCGTCCTCGGCGTAGTGGTCAACTACTGTCATAACGTTCTGAGTAAGAGTACCTGTTTTATCCGAGCAGATAATCTGTGTGCATCCGAGAGTTTCAACCGCGTTCATTTTGCGGATAATGGCGTTCTTTTTAGACATATTCGTTACGCCTATTGAAAGAACTATAGTCATAACCGCAACAAGTCCCTCGGGGATAGCGGCAACTGCAAGAGCAATTGCGGTAATAAATGAATGAAGAGCAACGTCAAAGAACTGAGCATTTTCAGCTAAGAAATACTGAGTAACTAAGTTGTAGCCGAAAATGACAAGGCAAACGACGATAACGAGCTTTGTAAGGATTTTTGAAAGCTGCTCAAGCTTGATTTCAAGGGGAGTTTTACCTTCCTCCGCAAGGGCAATGGCGTTGGCAATCTTACCCATTTCGGTATCCATACCTGTTGCGACAACAACTGCTTTGCCTCGACCGTAAACAAGTGTTGAACCCATATAAGCCATATTCTTGCGGTCACCGAGAGGAACCTCATCGCTCTTATCCTTTGAAAGGGTGAGAGCTTTAACGAGCTTGTTAACGGGAACGGATTCACCTGTGAGTGCGGCTTCCTCGATTTTCATACTTGCGCATTCGAAAATACGGCAGTCGGCAGGGATTGCATCACCTGCATCAAGCAGAATAACATCACCGACAACAAGGTCTTCACTCTTAACGGTTTCGACCTTGCCGTCACGAAGAGTTTTTGTTGTTGCGGCGGACATCTTCTGAAGAGCCTCAACAGCTTTTTCCGCTTTGTTTTCCTGAACAACTCCGAGAACTGCATTGATAAGAACAACAACAAGGATGATGATGGAGTCTGTGGGTGCAACGAATTTACCCGCTTCGATGATTTCCGTAACAGCCGAAATAACAGCCGCAATGAGAAGGATAATGATCATCGGATCCTTCATCTGGTCAAAGAACTTTTTGAGAGTAGAGTCCTTTTTTGCCTCTGCAAGCTTGTTTTTACCGCTTTTTTCAAGTCTTGCAGCGGCTTCCGCCGAGGAAAGACCGCTTTCGGAGGACTGAACCTCAGTAAAAACGGCTTCTGCAGATTCGAGATAGTGCTTCATATTTTCTTTCCTTTCTTAAAAAGAATTTAAACGGGAGTAATAAAAATAAAGACCTTTACCGTGCCTTGCGGTAAAAGTCTCACTCTTTAATGTATCGGCGGGCTAAGGCGGATAAACAGCACCGTAGCCGGGAATGACGCCGAATACCGCACACGAAGACTTCTCCGAGTACGAGCTACTCCCTTTTGACACAACCATTATACAATAAGTGTTTAGTTTTGTAAATAGTATTTTTCATTTTTTACCAAATAACCAAAAATGGTGTATCCTGAAAAATTCTCTCGGGATACACCTCATCGGTTTCATTTAGGTGAAATCATTATGGGTTGAATCTGTTTTCCTGCAAGAGCTGCATCAAGCGTTTCGGGTATGAGTGAAAAATCCGCTACCATCGATTTCGGCTTGCCCTCATAATTATCCTGCCCGAAAGGAACAAAATAAATGTTTTTGTAATTCAGGAGGGCACCTATATTTTTAGCGGCGCTTGCTAAAGCATCGTTTGTGGAGGGCGCTAAAATCAAAGGGCGTTCATTTCTCAGGTGTGCCTTTGCCGCGAGTGTTACGCAGGTGTCTGTTATACCGTTTGCAAGCTTACCCAGGGTGTTGCCTGTGCAGGGGGCAATAACCAGGGCATCAAGCATTTTTTTAGGTCCTATGGGCTCTGCGCCCGGAATGGTGTGTATTATATTGTTTCCCGTAATTTCTCTGAAAAGCTCCCGCCAGTGAGCCGCATCACCGAAGCGTGTGTCAAGGCTGTATGAGTTTTCGGACATTATGGGAATAATATTGTAATCAAGCTTTTTAAGATTTTCAATTTCGGAAAAAACATTTTTGAATGTACAAAAGGAGCCGCAAAGGGCGAAGCCTATTGTTTTCAAACCGTGTACCCCCTCGCTCTTATTATGGGTAAAATAGAGCGGCCGATTATTTCGCCGGCTGATTTGGGCGCAACCTTTCCGGGGAGGGAGCTTGCCTTTATGACCTGAAATGCACGTTCCTTTGCCGCCTGAAAATCAATGCCGAAGGGCGCGGAGGCTATTTCAATAAGCACACAGTCAGAGTTCAGTTTGTCAAGCTCTGCCGCTCCCAATACCTTTGTGGGTACGGTGTTTATAATCGCATCAAAGGTCTGTTGCTTTTCTCGAAGAGAAGAAAAATCGCCGTATTTCATTGACTTTGTATGGATTTCGGCAAAAGCCTTTTGCTTTCTTGCAAAAACCGTGACATCCGCACCTAAGGCTTTTAGTGAATCAGCAAGAATTTTGCCCACTCTTCCGTAACCTAAAACGGCGCATTTCATACCGTGAACGGTTACGGGTAGCTCTTCAATGAGCACCTGTACAACACCTTCGGCGGTGGGAACGGCATTGTAAATCGCCAATTCATCAAGGTTGAAATAATCGCAGTAGGGTACGGCTTTAGCCTCCAATTCCTCGCAAAAGCCCTTGGGCAGCTGACCGCCGAAAATCATTTTTTCGGGTGTAGCCAAGGCAAGTATGTCCGCTATGAGCACCTTGCCGTCAAAAAGCGGAGCGTTTAGTGTAACTCTGTCGCGGGTAAAGGGTAGGGGAAGTATCACACACACTGCTTCATTCATTGCTTCCGAAAGGTTCTCGAAGCAGTCGGTTTGGTTAAAGGCATAATAGCAAATCTTAAACCCTTGCTTTTCCAGATATTCACCCAAATAAAGCGAACGGCTGTCACCGCCCAATATTAAAAAAACACTGTCTTTCATCGGAATAATCAGTCCTCTCGGTATATCATATTCACGGTGAAAGAAAGGGTGAAAAATAATTGACCGCGGAAAGCCTGAAACTTTCCGCGGTCATTTTTTACTTAATATCAATCTTTAAGAAACTCTTTAACCGAGCCTGTAACACCTGCAAGGTTCTGCAAATCCGAGGGAACAATAATCTTTGTTGCCTTGCCGTCTGCTGCCTTTTCAAATGCCTCCATACCCTTGAGTGAAAGGTATTGGCTTGTGGGAGCGGCTTCGTTAATCATTCTGATACCTTCAGCCTGAGCCTTCTGTATAGCGATGATTGCGTCTGCTTCACCTTCTGCCTCTCGGATTTTTGCTTCCTTAACGGCTTCTGCGTGAAGAATAGCCGCCTGCTTATCAGCTTCCGCTGAAAGAATCTGAGCTTCTTTTTTACCTTCTGCTACAAGAACTGCACTTGCCTTTTCGCCCTCAGCGCGAAGAATGCTTTCACGGCGCTCACGTTCAGCCTTCATCTGCTTTTCCATAGCGTCCTGAATCTCACGGGGAGGAAGAATGTTTTTAAGCTCAACTCTGTTAACCTTAATGCCCCAGGGGTCGGTGGCTTCATCAAGAATACCGCGAATCTTAGCGTTGATGGTGTCGCGGGAGGTAAGTGTATGGTCAAGCTCCATTTCACCGATGATGTTACGAAGAGTAGTTGCAGTAAGGTTTTCAATAGCGGATATCGGATATTCAACACCGTAGCAGAAAAGCTTCGGGTCTGTAATCTGGAAGAAAACAACCGTGTCTATCTGCATTGTAACGTTATCCTTAGTGATAACGGGCTGAGGCGGGAAGTCCACAACCTGCTCTTTAAGAGAAACTACCTTAGCCACCTTTTCAACAAAAGGTATTTTAACGTGAAATCCTGTATCCCAGGTTGTGTAGTATGCGCCTAAGCGTTCGATAACATACGCCTTTGACTGAGGAACGATTTTAATGTTTGCTACAACGAGCAAAATGATGATTGCCACAACTGCGAGGAGTGCGATGAGTCCTACTGTACCTGCGCTGAGTGTAATGAATGTCATAATATTTCCTCCTTTAATTACCATAAGAAGCAGGGCGAACTATGAGCTTGACACCCTCTATTTTTACAATTGTTACAAGGGTGCCTTCGGGAATAGGCGTGCCGTCAACTTCTGAGCGGGCAGACCAGATCGAGCCTTTTACTTTAACAACACCCTGGGCGAGCAGGTTATTGATTTCCTCAGTAACAATGCCTTCTTTGCCTATGTACATATCGGCATTTGTAGGCAGTTTTTTTGATTTTGTTACCTTTTTTACAAGAGGGCGCGTAACTGCGAGAGTAATTACGGAAATCAAAACAAAAACTGCCACCTGAATGATAATGCTTTCAGTGAAAAAGGATGTTATGAGGGCTCCCAATGAGCCGACAGCGAACCACACCGTAACCAACTGCGCCGTGGATGCCTCGATAATAATAAACGCGGCAAGCAGAACGACCCAAACCCAAACCATCATACGACCACCGTCCTTTCAAATATTATTTAAAGCACGGAAATGCCCGTCCCTTTATCTTGATTATATACGCTGTTTCGCGGTTTTTCAATACTTTTTGACAAAATTTTAACTGTCAAAGTATGGTGCTTATATTCGGTTCAACTGACGCCTTTATACGTAAAAGCGTGACTCTGCATTCCTCACCGTAAAGTATAACTGAGGGAAGGTCGCCCAATTCCGCATAGTAAGCAATTTTGTGCATATTTGTTTTCACATCGTTTGTATCCTGCAAACCGATTAAAATATTTAATAAAGATTTTTCCTTTTCCCATTGTGAGTTCGCAAGAGCTGATAAGCGGTTAACCTCTTCCGTGTTTTCTGCAACGGCATTTTCAAGGATTTCGTCTAAGGAGGCTATCATTTTGTCGCAGCTTCGCTCAATGCAGATAAGAGAGGTTATACCTATTGCCACGGCGGCAACCAAAAGGATTATTGCGATTACGGGTCTTTTCATATTTTATTCCTCTCTTGTTATGATATAGTACTTTTTATTTTTATCAACTGTCATAAGCACTATATTTTTTTGCTCTGTTTTTTCTTTTCGGATTTTTTCTTCTACCTCTTTAACCGTAACTCCCGAATCAAGAAAATTCTCTTTGATTATTTTGCCGTCTATGACTACAGGGCAGGGCATACCGTTATCCTTTTCGGGTTTATCATAGTTTTTAGGTGTTGAATTGCGTTTATCGGGTTTTAATAAAACGGAAAGTGTGCCGTTTGTTTCAACTACCGCATACTCAACGTCCTCTATACTGAAAACATCCTTTTGCCTGAGAGCGGAAATTATATCGCTTATGGTAAGGCGCAGGCTTTTAAGCTTCTTCTGGTCAAGCTTGCCGTTGCGAATAACAGTCTGAGGGTTTCCTTCCGTAGCAAGCCTGAAACGTACACTTTTCATATCTAAAAGAGAGTTTATAATTTCAAAGCTCACCAACAGCATCAGCGGAACAAGACTGCTTATTAAAGGTACGTTACTGTCCTGAATAGGTATCGAGGCAATTTCCGACAAAAGGATGGTTATAACAAGCTCGCCGGGTTGCATTTCGCCCAGCTGTCTTTTTCCCATTAGCCTTATGCACAATGTGACTGCGCAGTAAAGAATTAGCGTTCTGATAATTGTACTGATCATTTTTATCACCTGCTGATATATTTTACTTTTTATGCCTGAATATTCCTCGAATTTCGGGAAAAAAGTAAAACAGAGGTGATACCGTGGAAAAAGATAACAAAGCATTTTTGCCCCTTGAAGAGCTGAATGAAGAAGAACTCGGCAATGTCCGTGAAAATGCCGTTGAAAACGGCAGGCTTATAAAGCAGGCATTTGAGGGGAGTTTTGACATAGTTACAAAGAAAGGCTATTGCGGCGGCAAATGCGTTGTTTTTGCTGATTGTGACGGTCTGTGCAACACTCAGAAAATGGCTGATAATGCAATCAAGCCGATGCTTACATTTAACGGCGAGCTGCCCGAGGAGTCACCCCTTGATTATATTTGCGATAAAATTCTTTGCGGAACCGAGCAAAAAAAGGAAACGAGTCTTGATAATGCGGTTAAAGAGCTTCTCAGAGGAAACCTTATTATATTTGTAGAGGGGCAGAAGAGCTGTATAATTTTCGGTGTGCAAAATATCCCCGAAAGATCTCTTGAGGAGCCTGATAACGAGGTGCAGGAATTCGGCTCCAGAGAGGCCTTCACCGAAAATATGAAAACAAACCTTACATTGGTGAGAAAAAGACTGTGTACAACTAATTTTAAAATAGAGATGCAAGAAGTCGGGAAAACGGGTAAAACGAGAATTCTTCTTTGCTATATGGATAAAAGAGTGAACCCGGATACCTTAAAGGAGGTAAAAAACAGGCTCAGCTCTTTAGAGCTTGATACGGTTCTGGCATCGGGTTATCTCCGAAAGGCGTTGGATACAAAAAGCAGAAGTTTTTTTACAATGATAGGTCAAACTCAGCGTCCCGATACCTTTGCGGCAAAAATATGTGAAGGAAAAATCGGTATCATTGTGGACGGAACGCCCTTTGCCCTTGTTGTTCCCAAGCTTTTTATTGAAAATTTTCATACCCTTGACGATTATATAAACCGTCCGTATTTCGCGGTTTTTATGCGCGGAGTTCGCTTTCTTGCGTTTCTCATTAGTGTTTTTCTGCCGGGAATATTTGTTGCAATAGGACTTTTTCATCAGGAAATAATATCCGACGATATGCTGTATAATATTGTTTTGATGGAAAGCAACACTCTTTTTACCTTAACCCTTGAAGCGCTGATAATTCATTTTGTTTATGAGATAGTCCGTGAGGCAGGGCTTCGTATGCCTAAAAATATAGGGCACGCGGTCAGTATAGTTGGCGCTCTCGTTATAGGCGATGCGGCAGTAACCGCGGGGCTTATCGGAGCACCGATGCTCATAATTGTCGCTATGACGGCGATTTGCTCACTTGTTTCATCGGATTTGTATCAACCGATTTCGGTGCTGAGAATAATCTTTATAATCGTAGGCGGCTACACGGGACTTTACGGTATTATGATAGGCGCGGCGGCACTTGCGGTGGGTCTTGCGGCAATGACGGATTACGGTGTTCCGTTTTTAGCTCCTGCGGCTCCCTACAACAAGGCTCTGTGGCGGGATTCGCTTTTCAGGGCAAATATAGAAAAATTGGGTAAGAAGGTTTTTGATATAAACGGATTAAAGGTGAAAGCCAAAAAGGGGGATAAAAATGGTTGAAAAAAGAGTTACCGTGCCTCAGTTCTTTTCGCTTTTGTATTTGTCTATGATGGGGAGCGGTTTTATGTATATCTCTTCCTCCGATATAACCGTGGCTTCCACGGACTCCCTTTTAAGACCGTTTGTTTTCGCGGTGTTCAGCCTTCTTGCCGCCGTGCCCGCATACATCGTTATAAAAAAACAGGCGGATATGCCACCGGAAAAAAGAAAAAATCTTAATAAAAGCGTTGTTTATAAAACTGTTTCGCTGATTTTCGCCGTTGTGTATTTTATTGATGCAATAATGACCACCGCGAGATTTGACCTTTTTGCAAGCTCGGAGCTTTTCCCGGGGACGGATATGACATTGTTTATAGTGGGGCTTGTGGTAATTTGCTCAGCTCTTGCTCTTCTTGATATAGGCGGACTTGCAAGAGCAAGCGTTATTTTTACGGTAGTGGTTGTTGGCGCAACACTGTTTGCGGCGCTTTCGCTTTTTAAAGAGGTGGATATGCTCAATTTCACTCCGCTTTTCGAAAACGGCGTCGGGAAATTTTTTAAGGACAGCCTGTATTTTTGTATACAAGGGTCGGAGATAGGGACAGTGCTTCTTTTTGCACCGCAGATAAAAGGCAATATAAAAAAAGGCTTTATAGGGTGGGCTGTTGCCGTAGCAGTATCATTATCTTTTATACTTTTCTTTGTTGTAGGCACTCTCGGTGTGTTTGCCGATACTCAGCTTTTTCCCACATATTCGGCGGTGTCGCTTGCGGAATTCGGTCTTCTCGAAAGACTTGATGCGCTGGAAACCGCAATATGGATACTGTGTATTGTTGCTAAGCTTACTTTCTATATTATGATAGTTGTAAAGTGTATGCGCTTTACACTTCCGAAAGTATCGGAAAAGGCAGTGTGTGCCGTTTGTGCTGTTGGCATATCCGCAATAATAGCATTTGTTTCAGGCGATGTTATGCGCTTCGGCTTCATTTCCTCAAAAACAGTCAATACGCTGATTTATGCCATCCCTGTTGTTGTGTTGCCTTGCGTTCTTTTGATTTATACACTGATAAAAAGGAGAAAAAGAAGTGAAAAAACGGTGTAAAGTTATATGCCTTGTCATCATAAGCGCAATGTGTCTGAGCATATTTTCCTCTTGCGAAAAAGCGGGTACTGAGCTTTCGGAGCTTATGATAATGCAGGGAATAGGCATTGATGCTACAGACGGCGGTTATAAGGTAACGGTTGAAATACTCAATAACGAGCAAAGCGGCAGTCCCGGCGGTAATTCCGGCAGTGAAAATAAAACAAAAATATACAGTGCGGAAGGCGCAACCGTGGCAGAAGCGCTCCGGACTTTAACCTCAAGAAGCGGTAATACTCCGATGTTTGCCCATAACCGTGTTATCATAATCGGTGAAAAAACGGCTAACAAGGATATATCCGATGTTCTTGACGTTTTTGAAAGAGATTATGATTCAAGACCTTCTCAGCTTTTGTGTGTTGCCAAAAAATCAACTGCCGAAGAGCTTATAAGAGCTAAGCTCCTCACCGATGCGGTAAAATGCGAAATTCTTGAAAATCTTCTTGAAGAAAGCTACAATCAGTCACTTGCACCGCGGGTTCGTATAATTGATGCAATAAATTATCTTAAAGAGGAAACCTCGGGACTTTGTATTCCGGCGGTAGTAGTTGAAGAAAACGGGGAAAATCAGAATTACGTTCTTGACGGCTGTGCAGTTTTCGGTCTTGATTCCTCCTTTTCAAAATATATTGACAGTAAAACCTCGGAGGGACTTGCTTTTCTTAATAATCAGGTGAAAAAAGGCTTTGTTACGGCAGAACTTCCAAACGGTGAAAAAGCAACCTTTCTTATAAACAAAGGCAAAACAAAGTATGAAATAACCGAAGAAAACGGAGTGTTAACGTATCACTTGAAAATAAGTCTTTCCTGCGACCTTGATCAGGTGGAGGGCGATGAATATTTCAGTACAGACGAGGGCGTTATAGAAACCTTTCAGAAGGCTGTAGGAGAAGCGGTATGCAAAAAAGCGGAAAATACGATTACCGTTTTAAAGGATTCCAAAGGTGCAGATGTTATCCGCTACGGAAAACAACTGAGAAATTCCGATAATGCTTTGTACAGCTTTTTAAAAGAGGATTGGAATTCGGCATTTTCATCGGCAAAAACAGTTATAACCGCCGATGTGACAATAAGAAGAATCGGCGAAGAGACTTTTCACAGTAAAAAACAATAAAACCCTATTGCAAACCCCACAAAAGTTTGATATATTTACCTCGATATCAGACTTTATGGGGTGTTTTTATGTATTCTTTGGGAATAGATATCGGCGGAACGAAATGTGCTGTTGTTTTGGGAAAAGGCGAGCTTTGCGAAAATATCGAAGGATTTATTCTCGATAAGATAAAATTCCCCACCGATGTAAAAAGAGGCAGGAAAGCGGTTTTAAATGAGATTCTCGAAAAAGGCGATGAGCTTCTTTTAAGAAACGGTATAAAAAATAATGAGCTTATCGGTGTAGGAATCAGCTGCGGCGGTCCGCTTGACAGTAAAAAAGGTGTTATAAATTGTCCGCCGAATCTTCCCGATTGGGACGGTGTGCCTATTGTTAAAATAGTTGAAGAGCATTTCGGAGTACGCTGCGTTCTTCATAATGATGCAAACGCCTGCGCGGTAGCTGAATGGCGCTTCGGTGCAGGCAGAGGATATGAAAACATTGTTTTTCTCACCTTCGGAACGGGTATGGGCGCGGGTCTTATACTTAACGGCAGGCTTTATTCAGGCACTAACGACGGTGCAGGCGAGGTGGGGCATATCAGGCTTTCTGAAAACGGACCCGTCGGCTACGGCAAAGCAGGCTCCTTTGAAGGCTTTTGTTCAGGCGGTGGCATTGCCGAGCTTGCAAAAATTATTGCGAGGAAATACCTCGAAGAAAATAAAACAAGTATACTTTTTAAAAGTGAGAGCGATATAGAAAAATTAAATGCAAAAAACATAGCCGAAGCAATGTACGAGGGCGATGCTTTCTCTTTGGAGGTATATGAAAAATGTGCCGAATATCTTGGCAGAGGTCTTTCGGTTATAATTGATATACTCAACCCCGAGGCAATAGTAATAGGCAGTATTTATGAAAGGAATAAGGATTTCTTTTTGCCGAGAGTTGAAAAAATAATTGAAAAAGAAGCATTGACATTTAACCGTAAGGTTTGTAAAATACTTCCTGCCCGATTAGGTGAAAGTATAGGCGATTTCGCCGCTTTGGGAGTTCTTTTTTGAGGTGATACCGTGAAGCACGAAACAAAAAATATTTACTGTAAGCTTTTTATTAAATACCCTAAGCTTGAAATTTGCAAAAAGAGTATCTTGTCGGCATTTGAATGCATAAATGATACATATATAAATAACGGCAAGCTTCTTGCTTGCGGCAACGGAGGCAGTGCCGCAGACAGCCAGCATATTGCGGGGGAGCTTATGAAAGGCTTTATGTTAAAACGCGAGCTTCCCGAAAGCGAAAAAGAAAAATTCTCGGAATCAGGCGGTTCTGATATTGCATCGGGACTTCAGGGGGCACTGCCTGCAATTTCACTTGTTGGCGAGGCGGCTCTCTTTACAGCCTTTTGTAACGATTGCTCACCCGACCTTGTTTTTGCTCAGCAGGTATACGGGCTGATGAATGAAAACGATACACTCCTTTGCCTTTCCACATCGGGTAATTCAAAAAATGTTGTGAATGCCGCAATAACCGCAAAAGCAAAAGGCGGCAAGGTGGTTTCGATAGTTGGGGCAAACGGAGGGAAGCTTTCCGAGATTTCAGATGTAACAATAAAACTCCCCTCAACTGTAACTCCTGAAATTCAGGAATACACTCTTCCCGTATACCACGCAATATGCGCAATGCTTGAAGCGGAGAGGTTTCTGTGACAAGTGAGGGAGCTGCGCCACCGGTTTAATTGAGAATTTTGAATTGAAAAACAACCAAATGTTACAAAAAACTGTCCGAAAATTACATTCGGGCAGTTTTTTATCAATCTTAAAATTCAATTTCAATTTCGTGCTCGCCGATACCGGTTTTAATTTCGATATCGTAACCGATGTTCCCGGGAAGCTCAATAAGCTTGTATTTACCGTCACACTCAATTTTTTCAGGCTTTCTGTCAACATAAATAACGGTAGGTGTTTTGAATTTCTTTTCCTGCTTGTATTTAAGCTTGAATTCGCCGTCACCGTGGTCATATTTATAGAAAACTATATCACCGGTTACCGCCTTGGGACGCGGACGTGTAAGAACCTTCATAAAGTCCTCTTCGAGAATACCGTCGTAGTAGCACCAATAAGTATTGCTCCATTTGAAGGAATCAAACTTATCGTGGAGGAAACGAATGTGAGGATACCAACCCGTTCCCTCAGCGCAGGAGCCCCATTCGCCCACTATGCAGGGTACGCCCAGGCGCATCTGAGTTTTACGGTGCTGATTAAAAATCATATTGAGACGGGAGTTGCTCGCGTATTTGTAGGCAGGGGTATCTACCATAAGGTCATAGGCGTGGGGGGCGAAAAGCTGCTTAGACTCTCTTTCGCCGTTAACGGTAACGGGTGTGTTACAGCAGGGGATACCGAGGTTTGAATAATAGTTGTTTTCCATAAACATAATTCCGTTGTCGGTAACCTCTCTTACGGCAGTTGCCATTCTGTTTACAAAGGGTGAGTAACGCTCTTTGTCAAATTTTTCAACAATGCCGTCGCAATCGTAGCCGATTTTTCTGAACACATCACCTGAAAATACGTCAAGAGCTTTTGCTTTTTCGTCGCTGAAAAGACCTTGCTTTGCGAGTTTAATTAAGTCAACTCTTTTATCACCGATTGAGGTCGTTACAAGGCTTTTTATAAGTGTTCTGAATATTTTTCCGCCGTCTGCACCGGGGAAAGGCTCATTTAAGAAATCAAAGCCGAAGAGAGCAGGCTTATCCTTAACGGCATCGGCAAGGTGCTTCCACATATCAGCAAAATAATCCTGAAGACCTTTACGGTTGTATTGGATATTATTCCAGAAATTATCAAAGGCCCTGTGGCAGGCTCTGCCGTAGAAATAAGGCTCTGCCCATATTGCTATCTGCTTTCTCGGTACGAAATTATCGGTTATTGTTGCCCAACGGGGAGCACCGTCACCGTAGCAGTATGAGGAATAAACATCCTGATGGCAGTCGAGGAAAGCATAAATACCGTATTCCTCGCATTTATCAAGAAAATCGCATAGGTCTGAAATGAGTGTTTCGTTATAATGACCCGGCTTCGGTTCCATGGCACTCCAGGTGAAGCCGAGGCGAATAAGGTCATAGCCTCTTGCGCGGAATTCTTCAAAAGGAAATTTGTCGGCAGGGTAGCCGTAACCGGGGTTTTGAGGGTCGTAGTCTTTTTTATCAACAACGTTCATACCGCTGAAAATACGTTCTCTTCCCTGTTCGTCAATAAGTCTGATTCCGTCAACTGAGATTTTATCCATAACTTTATCCTCCTTTAAGAATGGGTTAGAAAATTATTTCGTTTTAACGGTTGCAGTAATGGGTTCGGATTTTGTATGCCAGAAGCTGTTCGCATAAACCTTAATTTCATATTCGGTTTCGGGTTTTAAATTCGTGCAGTCAAGCTCCAGATATTCGGGCATATTGTAGAAGTAATATTCTGACCACAGGCAGGTCTGCTTAACGATAACGTTGTTTTCTTTTTCCGTAACAACTACCCTGTAATCATTTACATAATCTTCATCACTTTTTGCCTGAGGGAATTTCAGCTTGAAACTGTTTTCGTCCGCTTCACTTATTTCGATTTCGGCACCGTCGGCAAAATAAGGTGCTTTATCGGTTTTATAACGGGCATCGGTATATTTGAAGCTTTCGGGATTCCAGGGCTCATCAATTTCCCAAACATAGGGGAAGAAGTTATCCGTAAGAACATCGTAAGGATAAATTCTTACTCTGCCGTTTTCATCAGCTTCAACTATAAGCATCTGAGCGCAGTCTTCTTTCTTCGGAGGAAGAGTGCCGTAGTATTTATCAAACTCATCAAGCTCAAAATAAGAAAGTGAGCCTGTACCCAAGGACGTGAAGTGCTTTTGGTGAATTGAACGGGGGTCGTTTATCGGTACATGGGAATGTCCCGAGAAGTCTATTACCTGAGGATAGTCCATAAGAGTGGGGTAAAGCACATCCTCGCCCCAATAGATACTGCCCGATACCGTATCTGTAATATGAGGGTGCTGGAAGAAGAAAACAGGCTTCTTCGGGTCTGCCTCGCGTGCGGCTTTGAGTTCTTTTGCGGCAAATTCAACTTTATCCTCATAGAAATCACAACCCTTTGAGGTGGTGAGGTTAATAAAGTGGAAGCCGTTAATCACCTTGTGCTGGTCAACGGGCATATCAAAAATTCTTCCGAATTTTTCGTGAGCTGCCTCGATACCCTCGCCGTGGTATTCGTGGCTTGCCATCATAAGCACGGGAACAGTTTCTTCCTTAAGGTATGTATCAAGGGTGTTTTTGAATTTAAGCATCTGCTTTTCAGAGCCTGAGTTTGCAAAGTCACCTACAACGTAAAGCGCATCAAGCTTTTTGTAGCTTTCGCTTTCTTCCGATAATCTGTATGCGATTTTAATGGCTTCAGCCATTCTTTTTTCTTCTATGCAGTCATCATCCTTATAATGGACGTCACTTACCGCCATAAATCTGAGAATCGGTTTAAAATCCTTTTGAAGCATAATATTTCCTCCCGAAATAAAATTAAAATCACACATTTAATTTTAACACCTGAG
>CAZCQI010000004.1:0-4026 GCA_964500795.1 uncultured Eubacteriales bacterium | reverse complement strand
ATTCAACTGTAAAAACAAACAATAACTAATAAGAAATTATGTTAAAAAGTTTCATATTCTTATTTATTTTTAATTTAAAATGTGATATACTGTAAAAAACTAAACAAAAGGAGTCTTAAAAATGAAGGTTACTAAAGATACGGTAATAGGCGATATTCTCGATGAAGCACCTCAGACCGCTCCCTATTTCCTTGAAATGGGTATGCACTGCCTCGGTTGCCCCGCTTCACGCGGCGAAACAGTCGAAATGGCTTGCAAGGTTCACGGTGTAGACGCTGATGAGCTTGTTGCAAAAATCAATGCCGCTATAGGTGAATAATGGAAATTAAACTCACTAACAGGCTCTCTGCCGCCGCATCTCTCATAAAGGGCGGCGGCATTGTTGCCGATATCGGTACCGATCACGCCTATTTACCCATTTTTCTTATTCAGTCAGGAAAAATTCGCGGTGCAATTGCGGCGGATATCGGCAAAGGTCCGCTTATGAATGCCGCAAGGTCGGTTGAAGAATATGCTTTAACGGATAAAATAGCTCTCCGCCTTTCTGACGGACTCAATGCTTTTTCTTCCGATGAAGCGGATGAATTCGTTTTTGCAGGTATGGGCGGTACGCTTATAAGAGAGAAGCTCAGCGAAACGCCGTGGATAAAAAATGAAAAATATCATTTCGTTTTTCAGCCTCAAAGCAGGGCAGAGGAATTAAGAGAATTCCTTTACCTCAACGGTTTTGAGATAAACAGGGAAATTGCCGTCTGCGAGGGGAGAAGGGTGTATATTGCATTTGATGCAGTATATACAAGCGCAAAAAGAGATTATACTCTCACTGATTGCTACCTTGGGAAACTCCCTGAAACACCCGAAGCAAAAGAACATATTAAGCATCAGATAACACGGCTTGAGAAAAGGTATAACGCAGGTGCGGGAGACGAAGCTGAGCGGGCGACACTTTTTGAAACCATAAATAATTTAAAGGATTTTACATAATGGTAAACACTGTTGCACAAATAATAGGCTTCGGCGGAGCGGCACTGAATGTCCTTTCGTTTCAGCAGAAAAAAAGAAAGGGTATAATTTTTCTCCAAATTTTCGCTGCGGTACTTTTTATAATTCACTTTATTCTTCTTGGAGCATATACGGGGGCGGCAATGAATTTTGTCAGCCTTCTGCGCTCATTGGTTTTTATAAACAACGATAAAAAATGGGCAAAAAGTCCCGTCTGGCTTGCAGTTTTTGTTTGCGTGAGTATTTTTGCAAGTGCTTATACCCGGGTGGATTGGACTTCGATTTTACCTGCAACTGCAATGATACTCACCACTGTCAGCTATTGGCTCAAAAACGAAACAAAAATCCGTCTGGTGACCTTCCCCAGCTCACCCTGTTGGCTTGTTTACGATCTGATAACAGGCTCGGTTTCGGGTGTTATAACAGAGATTTTTGTAATGAGTTCGCTTATTATTGCTATTGTCAGATACGATGTTCTCAAAAAAGAAAAGAGGGTAAAGAATGAAAGCTAAAGAGGTTTACGATTTTCTCGATTTTATCGCTCCCTTTAACACGGCGGCTGAGTGGGATAACTGCGGTCTTTCGGTCGGTTCTTTTGAAAAGGAAGTATCAAAAATATATATTGCTCTCGACGTTACCTCCGAGGTAATAGCGGATGCAAAAAATTGGGGCGCAGATCTTGTTGTTACGCACCACCCCCTTATTTTTAATCCCGTTTCAAGTGTTGAAGAAAGCACCGTTCTTTATAAAGCGGTGAAATCGGGTATGACGTTTATTTCTTCCCACACCTGCCTCGATAAAGCGGTAGGCGGTGTAAATGACTGCCTTGCAAAAAGCGCGGGGATAAAAAATCTCAGAACTTCGGAAATTGATGAATTTCTTAAAATCGGGGAAATTGAAGATGTTACAGCTTTCGATTTTGCAAAGAAAATAAAATCGGCTTTAGGCGGAAAAGTAACCTTCACCGATTGCGGAAAAACTATAAAAACAGTTGCCCTTTGCTCAGGCTCGGGCGGCGATTTAATTGAAGCCGCGGCTAAGGAGGGGGCAGATGCTTTTCTTACGGGTGAAGCAAAGCATCACGAGTATCTTCTCTCAAAGGAGTTGGGAGTTTCGCTTTTCGCGGCGGGGCATTATGAAACGGAAAATATAGTATGCGCGTATCTTTACAGTGAGCTTTCCCGTAAGTTCGAGAAGCTTGCCGAAGTAAAAGTATCCGAGTTGCCCAATCCGATAAACTATATCTGAGAGGAAACAAAAAATGGCTTTAGACGGAATTTATTTGAACTTTTTGGTGTCTCAGGCAAATAATCTGCTTTCGGGTGCCAAGGTGGATAAAATTCATCAACCCTCTAAAAATGAGTTGGTGTTTATAATGCGAACAAGGGGCGGTATGCATAAGCTTTATTTTTCAGCGGATGCAAACAGTCCCCGATTTGCCGTGGTGGATTCCGTTCCCGAAAATCCTCAGAATCCGCCTATGCTTTGTATGCTTCTGAGAAAGCGTCTTGTTGGTGCAACGCTTGCTGGTATTGAGCAATACGGGCTTGACAGAATTGCGTTTTTTAATTTTGATGCAACAAATGAAATAGGCGACAGAGTAAAACTTACTCTTGCGGTTGAAATAATGGCTCAGCACAGCAACGTTATCCTCTTTGACGGGGATAACAGAATTGTTGATGCTTTAAGGCGGGTTGACAGCGAGAAATCCTCTTACCGTCTTGTGTTGCCGGGTGCGCAATATAAATTGCCGCCTGAGCAGGATAAAATCGATATAAGAGCGGCAGAGCCGCACACAATTTGCGAAAGTATTTTAAATCTTAATTCTCAAAAACTGTCCTCTGCAATTCTTAAAACGGTTCAGGGTGTTTCTCCGCTTGTTTCAAGGGAGCTGGCATACAGAGTATCGGGCGATGACAAAACGGTTGCGGATTTATCGGGAGAGGAAAAAATGGCTCTTCTTTGCGAAATCAGTGCGCTTAAAACAATGGTTTTGAATAATTATCCCGAGCCTTCTATGGTCCTTGATGAAGCAAAAAAACCGATGGAATTCTCATTTATGCCCATTACCCAATACGGTGGCGCATACAGTGTAATTAAAAAGGATAATGTATTTTCGCTTCTTGAAGGCTTCTATTCGGAGCGTGACAGACTTCAAAGAACACGTTCAAAGGGCGCTGAGCTCTTTAAACAGCTCGATAATGTTATCGAAAGAATTTCAAGAAAGCTCAATAATCAAAAAGAGGATTTAAAACGCTGTGCAAACAGAGACGAACTGCGTATTAAAGCGGAGCTTATAACCGCCGCTCAATATAAATTGGAAAAAGGTGCAAGTGTTTACGAGGTAGAGAATTATTACGAAAATAATGATCTCCTGAAAATAGATGTTGACCCTGCTCTTACACCTTCTCAGAATTCCCAAAAGCTCTATAAGGAATACCGCAAGGCTTGCACTGCGGAAAATATGCTTATTAAACTCATCGAAGAGGGCGAGCAGGATTTAGAATATCTTGAAACAGTTAAAGACCTGCTTATGCGCTCAACCCTTGAAAGGGAGTTCGGAGAAATTAAGGATGAGCTTATTTCACAAGGCTTTATTAAACCCAAAAAGAGCACCAAAAAGCAAATGAAAAAACAGGCACTTCCGCCTCTTCAATTTAAAACAAGTCAAGGGCTTACGGTGCTTGTTGGCAGAAACAATATCCAAAACGATAAGCTGACCTTTAAAACAGGCAGAAAAGGGGATATATGGCTCCACGCGCAAAAATGCCCGGGCTCTCACGTGCTTCTTGTTGCCGACGGTAAAGAAGTGCCTGACGATGCAATAGTCGAAGCCGCGGAAATAGCGGCGTTCTACAGCTCCGCGAAGGACGGTACAGTAGTAACCGTTGACTACACCGATGTCAAAAATATCAAAAAACCAAACGGCGCAAAACCGGGATTTGTGGTGTATTACACGTATTATTCGGTTAATGTTAAACCCAAAAATCCGTAAGGAACTGCCTCAGGCTGTTCCGATACCGA
>CAZCQI010000003.1:0-42631 GCA_964500795.1 uncultured Eubacteriales bacterium | reverse complement strand
ACATCAATTATGTGATTATTGTTCACATTGTTGATAACTTTTTCCATAGCAAAGCCGAGGTTCCTTGGGAAGCCCGGGTAACAATCTCTCTTGGTTACTTCTTTTCCTTCTGCAATGCACGGATTAAATGATTGTTTTTATAAACTGTCCTTAGCAACCCCGTGCATCGGACTTGGATTTTTGAATTGTGCAGTAAAGTTTTTTGCATCGGCAAAAGAAAGAAAAAGCGAGTGTATATAAAACCGGAATGTGCATATACTACTATTGACAATATCACGATAACGTGACATTATGTTGATGAAGGAGCTATAAGATGGATAGTAATGATTTTGTGAAAAACACACTTGACCAAATTCCGCAAGCCAACTCCGATGCAAAAGAGATCGTAGGGCTTGTTAAGGAAAGCGGCAAGATAACGGGATATAAATTATCCGATGAAACATTTGTAGCGAAACCCGAAGCCGTTGAAATGGCTAAGCAAGGAAAAATTTCCGGTGTTGGCATTGCCCACAGAGGAGAAACAGAATACCTTAAATCAATCCCCAACGGTAGTGAAAACGATAATCTGGGAAATTTACCTTCTGTTTCACCCGAAAAATAATTTTAAGGCTGTTGCATTTTTCTAAGTGCAACAGCCTCATAATTTTATATAATTCTGAATTTCGGTGTGATTAAAGCATAAAAAATATAAACCGTCAAACAAATCTTGCCATACAGCCTTAAATATGGTATCATTCCTGATGGTGATTAAATGAATACTCCTATAACAATAAATCAATACGGCAGAGGCTATATGGGTGAAATCAACCGAAGGCGTCCCGCTTGCCGCGCAATTATAACTGACGGCGATAAAATTCTGCTTTCTCACGAAACAAATACCGATATGTTTTTGATTCCTGGCGGTGGTCTTGAAAAGGGCGAAGCTCTCGAAGAATGCTGCAAAAGAGAAATTGCCGAGGAGACCGGTTACGCAGTGGAAACCGGAGAGCAATTTTTAAATATAAACGAATATTACGAAGACTGTCTTTATGAAAGCTTCTATTTTATTTGCAAAATAATCGAAAAAGGAAAACAACAGCTAACAGATTCCGAAATCCTTCACGGTGTTACTCCCGAGTGGGTAAATATGGATGCTGCTATTGAAATCTTCGGAAAATATAACGATTACACTGATATAAATGAAGAAAAACGCGGTCAGTATTTAAGAGAATATCAGGCATTGCTCAAATACAAAGAGAGAGGGTGACTGACATCCTCTCAAAAACCATGTATTAAAACCATTCCCGCAACAGGAACAAATACAAATATAAAAAGGACCGCCTCAGCGACCCAACATATTTATTGTAGCAAAAGCAAATATCAGTTGTCAATACTTTCGTGCTTGTTCTGATATATTTCTGTGTTTTGCATAAATCGGGACTTTTAAGTTTATATATTATTGCGAATTGAAAAACTGAAAAAACTATGCTAATATATAGACAAAGAAAGGGTGAGTCCAATGTTCATGTAAAAACCAAAAGGCTCAAAGTTATAAAAATGTTTTTATAAAACCCAAGGTTTTGAGCTGAAAGCGATACTCTTCAAAGAGAGAAAAGTATTCCGAAGCAAAAGTCTTTCCCACTTACGGGAATGAATATAGATACGCATTAAAATAAAATTTCGTTTCGGAGTGGTTTTCAACCCAAGATTTTAGTATCGCCAACCTGCAGAAAGAGAGGTAAACAAATGATGTTAGATAACAAAACAGAACAGAAATAACCCTTGATTCGATTGTTGTGAAAGGACATCGATCAAGGGTTATTTCTTTTTTATCTGTTTGCGCCCAACGGGGCGTTTTTTTGATGCCTGTATATTTATCCGTATGAGCTGTAATAAAAAAAGGGTGCTTTCAGCAACCCAACATATTTATCATATCAAACTCAACATATATTTGTCAACATCTTTGTAGAAAACTTTTGTATGTTTTATACAATTTCTGCATTTTATATAAACGGATGGCGTGAACTTTATACAAAATTACATATTGCAAACCTGAAAATTTTATGCTAATATATAGACAAAGAAAGGGTGATACCGATGTACAGGTAAAAAGCTCTTAGGTTCGGATTAAAGGTTCATTTATCAGATGCTTTAAAAAGAAAATAAAAACAAAAAACAATAAAGCCAATCCCGGTTGTTATAACCGCCGGTAATTTAGCAAAATTTGCACTAAGCATCAGACAAATCAATTTTAAATCAAGAACCGAGGACAGCGACTTTTTAATATTGAAAATCTTCCGAGACAAAAATGCATCTCACATATTGGGAATAAATAAATAAATAAATAAGTGTATGAGAATGTTTTCAAAGCAGAGAAAAGTCAATGTCTAACTTCAGAAAGAGAGGTATATAAAAAGATGTTAGATATCAAGAGTGAACAGAAATGACCCTTAACCGATGAAAAGTGTGTAAAGAAACACTCGGTTAAGGGTCATTTCAATTTATGAAAAAATAAAGCACCGAAGCTTATTCCGCAAGCACCCGTTGGGGTGTTTTTTTTATGTCAACTGTATAAATATATTTCAAAATTGATTTCACCAAGGCTTTATGATATAATTACCGTGAAAGCAGGTGCTTATATGGATACGCAAAAAAAACTCTCTCTTTATTCTCCGAATCATTCAGGAAAATACACCCACAAAAGAATTTCTGCTCGCGGAATCGTTATTGAAAACAATAAAATACTTCTTTTGCACGAACTGAAGGACGGCACTTTTCTCTCCCCCGGCGGCGGAGTTGAAGAGGGTGAAACTCTTGAAGAATGCTGCAAAAGGGAAATGCTTGAAGAAACGGGCTATGTTGTTGATGTAACAGAGCATTTTTTAACTGTTAACGAATATCTTGATGATTGGCTATATATCGGTAATTACTTTATCTGCAAAATAAAGGAGCAAGGTGAAACAAACTTAACCGAAACCGAGAAAGAGCACAAAGCTCAAGCAGAATGGGTAGATATCGGTGAAGCTTTTGATATTTTTAAAACATATAAAGGTCTTGCAAAAGTTGATGGGGGAAAAGTCTCTCTATACAACCGTGAATATAATGTTTTGAAAAAACTGAAAGAAGAACAAAAATTATAAAAAAGGACACTGAATATGAACTCCTGGATTACCACTAAAGAATTCCAACCTCTCTCCCCCATTCCCCTTTACCATAAACAGCTTGATAAATCCTTTGAAATTAAAGAATCCGCATATTTCAACAAGCATATTCTTTTCAGAAAAAATCTGAATGTAACGAAGCTTCGCGGAAAATACACTCTTGATATTACTGCTGACGATTATTATAAGCTTTATATTAACGGTCGGTTTGTAGGTCAGGGACCTGCACCGTCTTACCATTTTTCCTATTATTATAACACCTTCGATATAACCGATTTCCTCACCGAGGGCGAAAATATAATCGCCGTTCACTGCTATTATCAGGGTCTCATAAACCGAGTATGGCAAAGCGGTGACAACAGAATAGGGCTTTATGCCCGCATTTATTGCGACGGAGTAAGCATTACCGAAACAGACGAAACCTGGAAATATGCTTATGATGAAAGCTTTGAGGAAAATGCTCCCGCTATCGGCTACAGAACTCAATTTATTGAAAATATTGATATGAGGAAAGCTCAATACGGATGGAAGAAGCCTTCCTTTGACGACAGTAAATGGGAAAATGCCCTCATTAAAGAAGATGACGACCACATAATAAAAAAGTCATATATTCCCCCTGTAAGCGTATACACGAAAAAATGGGTAACTGCCGAAAAAATCAGTGAAAATGAATATCTTTTTGATTTCGGCAAGGAAACCGTTGGCGGTCTGCGCCTTGAAATAAGCGGAACCGAGGGCAATACTGCTGAGATTATGTGCGCCGAAGAGCCGGGCGAAAACGGTTTGCCCCGATATGAGATGCGCTGTAATGTTACGTATAAAGAAAAGTGGACTTTTTCAGGAAAAAGAGATTTCATTGAAAATTTTGATTACAAAGCGTTCAGATATGTCCTTGTAAGAACCGATGAACCCTCCTTTTCCCCCGAGATGCTGACTGCAGTTGTAAGGCATTATCCCGTTACTCATAAATTTAATTTCAAAACTGAAAACGAAGCTCTTCAAAAGGTTTGGGATATTTGCGAAAATGCCGTAATTATGGCTTCACAGGAAAGCTTTCTCGACTGCCCTTCACGTGAAAAAGGGCAATATACAGGTGATTTAACCGTTACCGCAATTTCTCATTTTTATATAACGGGAGACAGCCGTCTTTATAAAAAAGCTCTTTTTGATATTGCAGACAGTGCCCGTATCTGCGAAGGCTTAATGGCTGTCACCTCCTGCTCTTTTATGCAGGAATTTGCAGACTACAGTCTTTTATACCCCTATCAGCTTTTGAAATATTATGAACTCTCAGGTGACCGAGATACTCTTGAAAAGCTTTTACCCGTTGCCGAAAATATGCTCTCATTCTTCAAAAAATACGAAAGAGCGGACGGGCTTCTCGAAAGCGTAGCGGAGCCGAATTTAGTTGATTGGCCCGTAAATCTCAGAGATAACTATGACTTCAATCTGGATACTCCCGTAAAGGGAACCCACGCGGTAATAAACGCTTTCTATTACGGTGCATTAAAAGCAACCGACAAAATACGAGGTATACTCGGAAAAGAAACCTCAAAACATCACGAAAAGATAAGAGAAAGCTTTTTCAGAGCCTTCCGCGATGAAAAAACAGGACTTATAAGGGATAGCGAAATAAGTAATCACAGTTCGCTTCATTCTAATGCACTGCCCTTATTTTTCAGTATGCTCGAAGAGGAAAAAGCCGCTCCCGTAGTCTCTTTGGTAAAAGAAAAAGGACTTTGTTGCGGCGTATACTTCGCCTATTTTGTTTTGAAGGGTCTCATTTATTACGGTGAAAAGGATTATGCCGTTTCACTGATAACGGCAGATACCGAAAATTCTTGGGTAAATATGATAAACGAAGGTGCAACCGCTTGCTTCGAGGCTTGGGGTAAAGACAGGAAATGGAACACAAGCCTTTGCCACCCATGGGCAAGCACACCCATTATCATAATTTCTGAGGATATACTCGAAAAAGGAAAATAAAATAAAATATAACATAATAAACCACACCCTGTTACGAAAAAACAGTTTTCGTAACAGGGAGAATTTTTAATTCATTTCATATTCAAACGTATATTTTTCAAAGCCTGAGGAATACCGTTGCTCGCCGTCGGGCATTACCCACATAGCTTCAATATTTTCCGCTGCTTCAACGAGCTTTAAGCCCTCCTCGTAGGACATAAGGAACAGTGCCGTTGAAAAAGCATCTCCCAAGCCCGAATCATCAGTCAATACGGATACTGACATATATTTATCTCCCGGCATTAAAGTTTCGGGGTCAATTATATGATGGTAGCTTTTGCCGTTTACAACGTAATACCGCTGATAGGAGCCGCTTGTTACTACAGATTCGCCTGCAAGCTGAAGATACTCAATATACGGGATTTCTTCATTTTCTGTATCCGGATTCTCAATACCCACCTTCCACGGTGAAGCTTCGGAGCCTGCATATCCTATTGTGCGGACATTACCGCCCACATTGAGAATGAAATCAGTCACACCTTTATCTATAAGGTACTGAGCAACCGCCTCAACGGCATATCCTTTTGCTATTGCGCCCACATCAAGTGTCATTTCGGGGTCAGCAAGGTAAACGGTATTATTTTCTTCGTCAATTATAACATCGTTTATATCCGTGTGCTTTGCGGCAGCTTCAAGCTTTTCCATCGGCGGAAGCTCTGCGTTAACAGGTTCATCAATACCCGAATTGCGGTATCGGTGCCAGATTGAAAGAACGCTTCCCATGGCAATATTAACCTTGCCTTCTGTTTTTTCATACATTTCCTTTGCAAAAAGAAGCATATCGATTATTTTTTTGTCAACCGTGACTGCCCTGTGTTCCCCGTCTATAAGGTCGTTTACGGTAACAAGGTTGGTAAAATTTTCATATCGGTTATAGATAGTAAAAAGTCTGTGATATTCACTCAGAAGAGCGGTAATTTCTTCGCATACAGCATTAAATTCCTCTTCGGTTTCGGTATATCCAACAACGGTAGTTGCGGTATCAAAATAATCAAAATAATATGCAGAATATTTTGTTTTTTTAAAAGCTTTGCAGGAGGCAAAGGAAAACACCTGCAAAACCGTTAAAAAAATTACCAGAATAAGAGATATAATTCTTTTCATTTTCCGATCCTTTCCCTAATATAAAAAAGGGATGTTGAGAACTCAACATCCCCCAAAATTCAAATTAAAATTACGCAACTGTTGCAGCTTTAACTGCGGCAGCAACCATATCGCCGACAGAGATTGTGCAGCCTGCAGTCTGAAGTGCCTCTGTGCCGTAGCCTTCAACTACAAGAGCAGCGATTTCATCAGCTGTTTTGCCTGCGCAAGCAGCATCAAATGCTGCAGCCTGCTCGTTCCACTCTTTAACAACACCGTCGCCGTTAAGATCTGTGCCGTAAGCAGCCATACCGTAATCTGTACCCTGCTCAAGCTTTGTTTTGACTGCTGTTGCGGTATCAAGAGTAGAAGCACCCTCAGCATCAAATGTAAATTTGCCCTGAGCAGAATCGGTCTTAGAAACAACAACCTTACCCTCTGCGTTTACAACTGCAGCAACGATAGTTGTGTCAACCTCATTAAGACCTTCTGCATCTTCAGTAGCATCTTTGTTTGAGTGAGAAGCGGATGTAACAAGAGCAACCTGAAGGGTATCCTCAGCTGTTGCTTCGGAATCAACTGCATTTGCAACTGCTTTCTCAAGAGCAGCAACGAAATCTGTTACGTGGATTGTGCAACCTGCTGTTGCAACATCGCCTGTGCCGTAGCCGTCTTCAGCCATATAAGCCTTTGCTTCGTCAAGGGTTTTGCCGGTAACAGTTGCCATAAATGCATCTGCCTGCTCGTTCCACTCTTTAACTACGCCGTCGCCGTTATGGTCTGTACCGTAAGCAGCCATACCGTAGTCTGTGCCTCTTTCATATTTTGTTCTGAGTTCTTCGGTAGCAACAACTGCACCTGCAGAAGTCCAAGACGGTTCGATCTGAGCGGTATCAAGGTCAATCTTAACGATTTTGCCCTCAGCATCAAGAAGAACAGCAACTGCCGTTGTGTTGAATTCGCCTGCACCGTTTGTATCTCCGTCTGCGCTTTTAGCATCGCCGTAGTTAGCAACTACGCCCATACCGAACTTCAAGCTTGCTGCATCTGTATTGCCGTTGCAGCCAACTAAAGCTACAACTGTAACTGCTAAAGCAACAACAAGAAGTAAGCTAATTACTTTTTTCATGACAATTTCTCCTTTTAGGATGTATTTTGGTTCTTAACCCTTTTCATTATGCCAAACTTTTAACAATTTGTCAACTGAAACTATAATATAATATGCATAGTTTTAGAATTTATGCTTTTCCATTCTCTTTAAAAGAAGTGAGCCTGCAATGCCTATAAACACACCTGCCACTGTTCCGGTTACTGCAAGTACCGCCATATAATAACCTATCTGAACCGTATCAAGAAGTATTATGGCAACAATAACCTGACCCAGATTATGAGAGACACCGCCGATTATGCTGACACCCACCACGGAAACAAAATTTATTTTTTTACATATTGCCATAAGCACAAGACTTAAAAAGGCTCCCGCAAAGCTATATGCAAGTGTCATAACGTTACCGAACAGAAGCGCTACAATAAAAAGCCGTATCAATGAAACCGTTGCGGCTTCCTTAATTCCGAACCTGTAAAGCAGGAAAATTATAACAATGTTGGGAAGTCCCATTTTAATTCCGGGAACTGCAGACCATACAGGCGGCAAAATCGCCTCTACATACGAAAGCACCAGAGCGACCGAGGTCAACACTCCCAAAAATGCTATTTTCTTTGTTTTATTTCTCATAGCACACACCAAATCACACTGCTGCATCAAGTCCGCCGTTTGTATCATCGGCAACAACCTCTACTACAACCTTATGGGGAAGGCAAATTATTGTTTCTCCCACATAAGAAACAGGTCTGTAATCCTTGCATATACCGTCGGGACAATCTGCTTCGGAAATATATGCTTTACCGTCTTCTATAACAAGAACATTGATATTCTCGCCGTTTTCTCCCGTCTTTATTTCGACCTCCGTGTTCTCAGAAAGAGGATAGGCGGCAGTCTGAACTCCGTCAATTTTCACAACAACAATGCTTCCCTCTGTTTTTGTCAGCTTTATAAACAAAAGACCTGCCACCGCTATTATTAAAATAACGGCGGCAAGGATAACAGTATTGCGAATTTTGCGTTTCCCGTTTGAAAATGCATTACTATCGCTTTTCTTCATAAATTCAACCTATCTTGCCGTTATAAAAATCAACGGCTTTTATGCAGTTTGTTACGCAGGTGTCAAAGCAAGTGCGACAGCCTGTGCATTTTTTATAATCAATTCTTGCAATATTGTTTTCAACCTTAATGGCCTGTATAGGACAAGGGCTCTCACACTTCTTGCAACCGAAACAAACATTTTTGCAGTTTTTCCGTGCAACCGCACCTTTTTCCGGGTTGTTACACATAACAACAACCTTTGCGCTCTGAGGAACAAGAGCAATAACATTGTTGGGGCAGGTTTTAACACACTTTCCGCAACCGATACAGGTTTTAGGGTCAATGTGAGCAAGTCCGTTATGAATACAGATAGCGTCAACAGGGCACACCCCGGCACAGTCGCCGCAACCTATACAACCGTATTTGCAGGAAGAAGGTCCGCCGTAAACCATTTTGGAGGCTTTACATCCGTCAATACCGTCATAAATAACTCTTGTTTCTGTTGCATCACAGTCGCCGTTGCAATGAACAAAAGCAACCTTAGCCTCGGTGCTTACGACCTCAACACCCAAAATCTCCGAAAGAGAACCTGCAACACCGCTTCCTCCGGGTATGCAAAGGTTAGCCTCTGCGGCACCTTTTGCAACTGCCTCGGCATAACTGTCGCATCCCGCAAAACCGCAGGCGCCGCAGTTTGCACCGGGAAGGCAACCGCGGATATTCTTAACCGTTTCGTTATCCTCTACTTTGAAAAAGTGAGAAGCCACAACAAGAAGAACACCTGCTATTATACCTATTACCGCCGCAACTCCGACGGCTGTTAAAACAGCTGATAACATTTATAGTCCTCCTTACGCAAACAAATTATCAACGATTCCGGCAAAGCCGAAGAATGCCAATGAAACGAATGATGCCGCAATAAGAGTTACGGGGAGTCCTCTGAAGCTTTGGGGAATATTGCTCTCTTCTATTCGCGAACGCACGCCCGAGAAAAGAACCATCGCAAGAAGGAAACCGAGACCGCAACCCAAAGAGCTTACCATTGACTCTACGAAGGTATAACCGTCTGTGATATTGTTGATAGTTACACCGAGAACGGCACAGTTTGTTGTAATAAGCGGAAGATAAACACCCAAGCTCTTATGAAGAGAGGGAATAAACTTCTTAAGCACGATTTCAATAAACTGAACTAATGCGGCAATAACAAGAATGAAAACAATTGTCTGAGTGTATTCAAGGCCCAGATTGTTGAGAATGAACATCTGGATAGGCCAGGTAACAGCCGTTGCAACGAGCATAACGAAGATAACGGAGATACCCATACCTACTGCCTGATTAAGCTTTTTGGAAACACCGAGGAACGGGCAAATTCCAAGGAATCGGCTCAGAACATAGTTGTTAACAAGAACGGAAGACATCAGAATAACAACTAAACCTTTAAAAGTATCCATTTATTTGCCCTCCTTTTCGTTGTTTTCCGCGCAACCGCCGCCGCAAACACCTGCGGAGGGGCAGCCGGCACAAGAAAATTCTTTCTTTTTTATAGCCTTACCCTTTGTAATCTTGTTGACTAAGGCAATCATCATACCGTAAACAAGCAAACCGCCGGGAGCTTTAATAAAGAACTCAATGGTATGAGTGCTGAAGAAAGGAAGCTCAATTCCTGCAAAGGTGCCTGCACCGAGAATTTCGCGGATAGTTGAAATAGATAAGAGAGCTATTGTAAAGCCTATACCCATACCGATACCGTCAAGAGCGGATTTGCCTACGCCGTTTTTACTTGCAAACATCTCTGCTCTTCCGAGAATAATGCAGTTAACAGTAATAAGCGCAAGGTAAACACCGAGAAGCTCATACAAATCCGGAAGGAAAGCGTGCATAAACATCTGAACAATTGTAACAAAGCCCGCAATAACTACTATATAGCAAGGGATTCTTACAGTATCGGGGATAAATTTGCGAAGTAAGGATATTACCATATTTGAGCAAATAAGAACTGCCGTTGTTGCAAGACCCATAGCTACTGCACCGATAACCGTTGTGGTAGTAGCAAGAGTGGGGCAGGTTCCGAGAATAAGAACAAAAACGGGGTTTTCACGGAGCAAGCCTTTAAGCAAAACCGAAATATTACTGTCTTTTTTCATAATCAGGCCACCCCTTCCAAAATCTTAACGGCTTCAAAGGCTCTTGAAACAGCAGTCTTGTATCCGTTTGTTGTTATTGTTGCACCGCTGATAGCATCGATTTCGCCGTGGTTTGTTTCATCCTTACCGTTAAACTGAGTATAGAAGGATGCGTCTGCACAGGCAGAACCGAGTCCATCGGTCTCTTTCTGAGAAACAGTTTCACAAGCAAGAATCTTACCTTCGGCAGTCACGGAAACCTTAAGGTGAATATACTCGCCCGAGGGATTGTAATAGCTGTCACCGTTTATACCGAAGCCCGAAGCGTGAAGCTCGAACATATAGTTGCCGCTTTCAGTCTTATATGCTTTATCCACCGCTGAAGGCATATCCTCATAGCCTGTAATATCTATTTCGGTAAGCTTTGAAGAAGCCACAAGCTGAGCATTGGCTGCCATTGCGACCTTAACATCTTCGGAAACAGCGGAAATCACATTACCCTCACCGTCAACTGCTATGAAGCTTTCACCTGAAACGAATACATAGCCTGCACCGTTATCCGCAACGTAAACTGCGGAAGCATCTGTGAGAGCTTCTGTTACAAACCACTGAGTAAACGCACCCTCACCTGCAGGTAATGCTTCGTTAAGACTGTCTGCAAGAATTTCTTCCTCGCTGCGGATATCAACACTGCCGCCGTTGAGGATAACAAAAGAATTAAGCGCGTCTTTAAGAGCATTTTTGTAGCCCTGTGTTGTTCTGGTAGCGCCTGATACTGTTGCAAGCCCGTCAATGTTATCAAGCGTTGTGCCCGCAACACCCTCGCCGTAGGTCTTTTCATAACCTAAAGTCTCATTGCTCGAAAGGCACGTAGCACCTGTAATCTCGCCTGCAGAATTGATACCGCACATAATAACCATATCTGAACTGTAGCCGGAGGTTGTAAGCTTAATTACAAATCCGCCTGTTGATTCGGCATAAGCTTCGGTTACTGTAGACGGAAGCTCATATGCGGATAAATCAACCGCGGTAAAGTCCTGCCCCTCAGGCATAACAACAAGCAAAGCTTCATTTGCCGACGATGCCGCATTTTTTTCAATAATGGGAGCGGTAATTTCATTAGTCACTGCCATAAGTGCTAAAACTGCAACTACTATAACCGTTAAGGAGACAACGCTTTTGATGTAATTTTTCATTTAGTATCGCCTCCAAACAGTTTACGTGCAGTAAGCAAATCAATATAAGGATTAAGAATATTCATAATAAGAATTGCAAAAGATACACCTTCCGGATATGTACCCCAGAAACGTATCAAAACCGTAATAAGACCCGCACCTATACCGAAAATGATTTTTCCGAGAGGTGTTGAAGGGGATGTAACATAATCCGTTGCCATAAAAATTGCACCGATCAAAAGACCGCCCGAAAGAATATATGCAAGACTGTTTACAGCATCAAATCCGTTAACGAGGAATGTAAATATAAATGCCGTACCGATATATGCAACGGGAATATGCCATGTGATTACTTTACGGATAAGAAGATACACACCGCCTATGATAAGAGCAAGGGCACAGGTTTCACCGATAGCTCCTCCCGTTTTACCGAGGAAAAGCTCCATAAGCTCGGGAGTGTTACCCTCTGCAAGCTCAGCAAGAGGAGTTGCACCGGAAGCGGCATCAACGCCCTTGGGGAAAGCGGCAGTTGTCATTGAACCGAAAGCAATAAGCATAAATACTCTGGCAGTAATTGCCGGGTTGACGATGTTTTTGCCTATTCCGCCAAAAATACATTTAACAACTACAACAGCAAAAACCGAACCTACCGCCGCCTGCCAAAGAGGTATATTTGCCGGAAGATTAAGGGAAAGGAGCAGTCCCGTAACGATACAGCTTAAATCCCCTATTGTTTGCTCTTTTTTAATGATAATGTTAAACAGCATCTCTGAAAGAACCGCCGCACCTATGCAAACGGCTATAACCGCCAGGGAGCTTATTCCGAAAAGCACAACACCTGCAACGGTTGCGGGCAAGAGTGCTATTATGACATCAAGCATTATTGAGCGTGTATTTCTTTTACTGTGAATATGAGGAGACACAGATATATGAAGTTTATTTTCCATTATTCATTAGCCTCCTTTTCTTTAGCTTTGTATTCGCGAAGGGCGGCTTTAGCCAATTTATTTGTCTGAACCAGGGGTCGTGCCGCAGGGCAGTTGTATGAGCAACAGCCGCACTCCATACACAGCTCTGCACCCAACTTTTCAAGGGATGCAAACTCACCTTTTTCGTATGCCTTTTCAATAGCCGCAGGATTGATACCCAGAGGACAGTTATTCGTACAGGTGCCGCAACGCACGCAAGCTGTGGTTTTCGGAGGAGTTGAATCCTTTTCATTGAATGCAAGCACTGCGTTAGTCTGCTTAAGAACGGGAACATTGATATCGGGAACGGCAACACCCATCATGGGACCGCCGTAAATAACCTTGCCGGGTTCACTTGAGAAACCACCGCAGAATTCAAAAACATCTCTGAGGGATGTTCCGATGGGAACGATGATATTTTTAGGATTTTTAACGGCACTGCCGTCAACAGTGATGCACTTTTCAACAAGAGGCATACCTGTTTTAATATATTTACCGATAGCCGCCACAGTGGTGCAGTTGCAAACAACGCAACCCACATCAGCAGGAAGCTTCCCGGCAGCAAGCTTTTTACCCGTTGTGCTGTAAATGAGAACCTTTTCGCCGCCCCCGGGATAAATCGTCGGAAGAACCGAAACGCTTACCTTGGGGTTTGACGACGCTATCCCCTTCATTTTGGCAATACATTTCGGCTTATTTTTCTCTACTCCGATAATTACTTTACCAATATCAAGATATTTTATGAGTGCCTCAACAGCACAAGCTATATCATCAGAATTTTCCGTCATTGTAACAGAATCGCTTGTAATATAAGGCTCGCACTCGGCACCGTTTATTATAAGAGCTTCAATTTTTTTGTCGGTTGCAAGCTTAGCGTAAGTGGGGAAGCCTGCACCGCCCAAGCCTACGATACCGCTTGCTTTTACGGCTTCAAGCAAAGCTTCTTTACTGTTAATAACCGGAGGAGCAATACTCTCGGCAACAGTCATTTCGCCATCAGACTCAATTGTGATGGCAGGGGCAAGCTTACCGTTGGAAAGAAGCATATCCGCAATACCTGTAACCTTACCTGAAACGCTTGAATATATTGGTGATGAAATTGCGCCCTCCTGACGGGCAACCAAAGTACCCACATCAACATGGTCGCCTGCTTTAACAACAGGAACAGCCGGCACACCGATATGCATAACAGTGGGAAGAGTAACTGATTTCGGAGCACCCATCCTTACGGCTGCCGTGTCGGCGGTATTCTTTCTGTGAGGCAAACGAATGCCATGAAGAGAAAAAGCCATTTTAGGAAAACCTACCTTTCTGAATAATACGGAAAACTCTGAAAATGCTTTGCGTATCACCCTTTATTATATAATGGTAAAGCCATTATGTCAATAATACAAAATCTACAAACTATTCCCTGAAAACTTACATAAAATAGCAAGAAAACTTGTAAAAAAAATAACATAAAATACCTCTAACTTTGTTCAACTTTTTACAAGTATTTCACTTGCAAAATAGCACTGAAATGATATAATGAATACAAAATTTGAACTAAAAACAATGAAAAGGGGCAAGATTTTTATGATTTCCGATATTATCGGCACGGTAATTGTGGCTGTAATCGGCGTGGGAGTAGCTTTTATCAATTACCGTATATCGAAATTGATTTTGATGAAATCCCCCGAAAAATACTCGATAACAACAGTAATACGGCAAGTAGTGCAGGTTCTGTTTCTTGTGGGCGTATATTTTGTTGCTCAAAAATCGAATTTAAATGCAGTTTACCTTTTGATAGGCGCAGTGCTTGGTATGACATTGCCGATGATTCTTTTCACAAAAAAGCTTTTGTCTTTCAACGAAGAACTTCATAAAAAAGACAAAGGAAAGGAGGATGATTCAGATGGGTGAAAAATCAGAAGTGCTGGTCAGCATTTTCGGTGTGCTCGATATCACCGGTGAGGTAGTAGCTATGTGGTTAATACTTCTTATAATAGCCGCTGTTTCATTTATTGTTAAAAGAAATCTGAAAGAACGACCGGGTAAATTCCAAAATATCATTGAAACAGGCGTTGAATACCTTGATAACTTTTTTGCAGATATTCTCGGCAAAAAGAAATCGAGAAAATACTTTACTTTTTTAGCCTCTCTTTTTGTGTTCATAATCTTTTCAAACTATTCGGGACTTATTCCCGGTGTGGGAATAACGGATTATGTAAAGGCACCCACAGCCTCTCTTTCGGTAACATTAGGTCTCGGTATTATTACATTTGTGTTCCTGCAAGTCTCAGGTATCAGGCATAATGTAAAGCATTACTTCAAGCGTTTTGTATCGCCTATGTTCTTTATGCTTCCGTTAATATTGCTTGACGAAATCATCAAACCCGCTTCTCTTGCATTAAGACTTTACGGTAACATCTTCGGTGAAGAAACCGTAACTGAGGAGCTTTATCACATATTACCGATAGGGGCACCCGTAGTAATGATGGTGCTCTCCCTTTTGTTCTGCGCATTGCAGGCAATGGTATTCACAATGTTAGTATCCATTTATTTGGATGAAGTTACAGAATAATTTTTAATTTTAAAGGAGTAGATTAAAATGACAAGTTCCTACATTATCGCAATCGCTGCAGCACTCGCAATTGCTATCAGCACACTCGGCCCCTCCATCGGTCAGGGTATAACTGCAAAAGCCGCTATGGAAAGCATTGCCCGCCAGCCCGATGCCGCAAAAGACATCCGTTCAACTCTTATTATTTCTTTGGCACTTATGGAAGCTCTCACTATTTACGGTCTTCTTATCGCCTTTATGCTTGTTTCAAAAATCTGAGGCGACAACAGTCGTCCTATAAGGGGTAATCTCAATGAATATACAACTTTCCGTTATAGTATGGACTGTTATCTGTTTTCTGCTTCTTATGGTTATCTTGAAAAACCTTCTTTTTGCGCCTGTTCTTAAAGTACTTGACAGTCGCCGCGAAAAAATCGAGGCAGCCAAAAAAAAGAAAGCTGATATCGAAAAGCTGACCGCAGAAAACGAAAAACACATTTCCGAACAGAAAGCTTTGGATTTACAGACAAAAAAAGCCGAAGCCAAAGCAAAAGCTCAGAAAATACAGTCCGAGGGAAAAAAGGAAATTGAAGCTGCTCAAAGAAAGTGCCTTGATGATGTAAAAAACTACAGGGAAAGCATCACCGTGGAATATGAGAGAATAGTTAACTCCGTTGCTCCGGAAATGGAAACCGCAGCCGCAATTTTCGCGAAAAATATTATCTCTCACAGGGTATGATACTATGGAAATACAGTATATAATCATAAACTTTATAATTCTTGTAGCCATTCTTTTCATCTTCGGAAGAAAAAAGGTTAAATCCATTTTCGGCAATCGCATCGAAAAAATCAATAAAGACCTTGATGAAGCCGAAGAGGTTGAAGGTATTCCTATGCCGGCTTTCGAAGAGTATAAGCCGTCGGAAGAAAAAAGCGAAAATTCCGAAGAAGCATCAAAGGCTCAGCTTACTCTTGATGAAAAAATTGCCAATATCAAAGATTTCGGTGAACGTGAACGCAGAGAAATACACCGCGAAATGATCGAAGATGCCCGAAAAGAGCTTTTTTCCATAATGAAAGAGCATGTAATCGAATTGTTTTCTTATGAAAAATATGTAAATGAAATTAAAGCTCTTGATTACACGGTGATTGATACAATTCTTGAAAAAATCAAGCTCACAGACGGTGATATGTCTTATTTAAAGCATCACGATGTGCTTTATGTTACTCTTACATCCGCTTATCCCTTACCTGAAGAAATCGTTGAAAAAGTGGATAACGCAACCAAAGCACTGCTCTCTCAGGTTAACGGCAAAACCTCACTCTGGGTTCTTGAAGAGCCGGAGCTTATAGGCGGCTTAAAGCTGAGAATCGGCGATACCGTTTATGACGGTACGGTTGCCGAGGAGCTTTACCACTTTGAAAAGAACCTGAACCGCGAGCCTATTTTAAATACGGATACGGCAAGCCACCTTACTAAGGAGTTTTCCGAAAAAGCAGAAGAATTCAAACCTCATATTCACGTTTATCAATTAGGTAGGGTTATGTCGGTTTCCGACGGTATTTGTTGGATGGACGGTCTTGCCGATATTATGTACGGTGAGGTTGTTGAGTTTGAATGCGGCGAAAGAGGTATGGTGCTGGATATTCAGCAAAACCGCATCGGTTGTGTTATATTCGGTGAATTTGAGCGTATTGAAAGCGGCAGCCGCGTAAGAAGAGTAGGCAGAATAGCTTCTGTTCCTGTGGGTGAAGCTCTTCTCGGACGCGTTGTTGATGCTCTCGGCAACCCCATTGATGCCAAAGGATATATTCACTATAAAGAGCGCCGTCCGATTGAGTTTAAGGCTCCCGGTATACTTGACCGTGCCCCCGTTAACTCTCCCCTTCACACAGGTATTAAGGCTATTGATGCTCTCGTTCCCATTGGTAGGGGGCAGAGAGAGCTTATTATCGGTGACAGGCAGACAGGTAAAACCGCTATCGCAATAGATACCATTATAAATCAAAAAGGTAAAGACACAATATGCATCTACGTTGCTATCGGTCAAAAGGAAACTCTTGTTGCAGAGATAGCCGAAAAATTAAAATCTCAAGGCGCACTTGATTACACAACGATTATTGCCGTTCCCGCCTCTTCTTCGGCTGCGCTTCAATATATCGCACCTTTCTCAGGTGCGGCAATGGCTGAATATTTTATGTATGCGGGAAAGGATGTTCTCATTGTTTATGATGACCTTTCGAAGCACGCCGTTGCATACCGTGAGCTTTCACTTCTTTTACACCGTCCTTCCGGACGTGAAGCCTATCCCGGAGATATTTTCTACCTTCATTCAAGACTTCTTGAAAGAGCGGCTCATTTATCAGACGAGCTCGGAGGCGGTTCAATAACGGCTCTTCCCATTATTGAAACTCTCGCAGGTGATATTTCAGCTTACATTCCCACCAATGTCATATCCATTACCGATGGTCAGATTTTCCTTGATTCCGAGTTATTCAACGAAGGTCAGCGTCCCGCGATCAATGTAGGTCTTTCTGTTTCCCGTGTAGGCGGTGCGGCACAAAGCCCCGTAATGAAAAAGGTTTCTTCAAGCCTTCGCACCCGCCTTGCTCAATACAGAGAGCTTGCTGAATTTATGCAGTTCGGTTCGGATATAGATGAAGAAACAAAGCAAACCCTTGCTTCAGGCAAATTACTGACCGAGGCTCTCAAACAGGGAAGATATAACCCCATTCCCGATTATCTCCAGACTCTTCTTATCTTTGCAGTAAGCGAAGGCTATGCAAAAAGTATTGAGCCTGACGAGATGGATGATTTTGAAAAAGCTATATACAAGTATTTCGAAGAAGAAAACGCAGAGCTTTGTCAAAATATTAAAAATGCGAAAAAGTTGGATGATGAACTCAGGGAAAACATGAAAACCGCACTGGACGAATTTGTTAAGAGGTTTTAATTATGCCTACAGTACAAAACTTAAAAAAGAAACTTCAGGTTATCCGTTCAACTCAGAAGCTTACTAAGGCTATGAAAACCTCTTCAACGATCAAATATTCAAAATTAACCGATCTTTACAATAATTATGAAAAATATGAACAGCAGTGCAGTCGTTTGTATGAAGAATACCGTAAGGATTTTAATTCTGTCTTTTCCGTCACAGATACTTCGGCACCGATATGCTATATCGTTATAGGTTCAAACAAGGGCATGTGCGGCAGCTTTAATTCGGAGCTTTTTGCTTTTTTTGAACACATTCTTAAAAGCGAAAAAACTGCACCTGTTGTTTTCCTTTGCGGAAGACAAACCGAGGAATTTTTTGACAACAAAAAAATTCCTTACAAAAAAAGTTATATTTTTGAAGACATACCTGCTTACGGTAAGGCTGAGCTTCTTTTTGAAGATATTCGCTGTCTCTTAAAAGAGGGCAAAATATCATCCGTCAAAATTGTTTATCCTAAATACTCGAATATGATGAAGCAGAGTCCTGTTTGCTGTGATTTATTCACCTTCGACGACAACGCAACCGGAGAAGCTTTGCCTTTATTTTTTCCTGATAAAGAAACGGTTATCAAGAATTCCGCAGAAAAAATACTAATTTCAATTATGTATAAAAAAATACTTGAGACCGCTCTCGGCGCTCAAGCCGCCACACTTACGACCATGCGCTCAGCTTATGATACCGCATGCGAATACAGTGCTCAGCTTGAAACTCAAATCAACAGACTGCGCCAAAGTCAGGTTACTGCCGACGTTATTGAAATTTCGGCTGAATTCTCAAAGGAAAGGGAGGAATAATTTATGGCCAAAGGCTCCGTAGGAATGGTACAGAGAATCACCGGTCCCGTAGTAGATATATTGTTTGAAGAAAAAGAAATTCCCGATATATTTAACGCGATAAACGTTGAGGTTAATGCCGAAACATACACACTTGAAGTATCCCAGCATTTGGGTAAAGGTGAAGTCAGATGCATTTCAATGAACTCCACCGACGGTATGTCAAGAGGTATGAAAGCAATTGACACCGGTGAACCCATAAAAATCTGTGTGGGTGAAGAAACCCTCGGCAGAATGGTTAATGTAACAGGTAAACCCATAGACCGCGGTGAAGATATAAAAACAAAAGAACGCTGGCCCATACATCATGCGGCACCTTCTTTTGCAGAAATTGTTTCCTCCAACGATATTCTTGAAACCGGTATCAAAGTTATTGACCTTATGACACCCTATGCCCGCGGCGGTAAGATCGGTCTTTTCGGAGGCGCAGGCGTAGGAAAAACGGTCCTTATCATGGAGCTTATCCGAAATGTTGCATTTGAACATGACGGCTATTCGGTTTTTGCCGGAGTCGGTGAGCGTTCAAGAGAGGGCAACGATTTATGGAATGAAATGAACCATTCGGGTGTTATTGATAAAACTGCCCTTGTTTTCGGTCAGATGAACGAAACTGCCGGCGCAAGACTGAGAGTTCCGCTCGTAGGTCTTACAATGGCAGAATATTTCCGTGAAGAGGCTCATAAAGACGTTCTTTTATTCATAGATAACATTTTCCGTTTCACTCAGGCAGGTAGCGAGGTTTCTGCTCTTTTGGGAAGAATGCCCTCAGCCGTTGGTTATCAGCCTACTCTTGCCACTGAAATGGGTAAATTACAGGAAAGAATAGTATCAACCGGCAACGGCTCAATTACATCGGTTCAGGCAGTTTATGTTCCTGCAGACGACCTTACAGACCCCGCCCCTGCCACAACCTTCTCTCATCTTGATGCAACTACCGTTCTTTCAAGAAAAATTGTTGAGTTGGGTATTTATCCTGCTGTCGATCCTCTTGAATCCACTTCAAGAGTTTTGTCTGCCGATTTTGTCGGCGAACGGCACTACCGCACCGCAAAGGAAACTCAGCGCGTTTTACAGAAATATGCAGAGCTTCAGGATATCATCGCTATTCTCGGTATGGATGAGCTTTCTCCCGAGGATAAGGAGCTTGTACGAAAAGCCAGAAGAATTCAGCGATTTATGAGCCAGCCCTTCCATGTTGCCGAGAGCTTCACGGGTCAGGCAGGTATTTATGTTCCGTTGGAAAAAACCGTTGACAGCGTTGAAGCAATACTTTCGGGCGAGTGCGATAAAATACCCGAGCAGTATTTCCTTATGTCCGGTACAATAGACGATGTATTTAAAAAGTACAAAGACGAACACAGGTGATAAATATGGCAAGTACTCTCACCTTTAAAATTTTTACTGTTGACCGTCAGTTACCGCCTTTGGAGTGCGATTATGTTAAACTGAATATTGCCGATGATAAAAACGGTAAATTTTCCGGTAGCTACGGAATAAAAACAGGCCACGCAAAAGCCGTTTTTTCACTGTCAGAAGGTACTATTACGATTTATAAAAATAACGAGATAATATTATCGGCAGAAACCTCAAACGGCTTCGCTATGGTTGAAGATAATGTTGTAAGCGTAACCGTAAATTATTTTAACGAAGCTATATAAAAAGTTCTGTTGCAAAATTCAGTGTTTTGCAACAGAACTTTTTAATTATTCACCGCATACGCCAATGCAAAGCCTTGGGTATATTTTCCAAAGGCTTTTCCGTTTATATTTTAATTATCTCCGAAAGTCTTATATCCTCAGAAGATGCCCCCACCATTATATTGAAATCACCCGGTTCAACTACCCATTCGTATTTTCTGTCAAGCAGTTTAAAGGAGTCGAAACCGAGATCGAATTCAACAGTTTTTGTTTCGCCGGGTTCAAGAGAAATTCTTTCAAATCCTTTGAGTTCTTTCAGGGGTGTAATAACTGATGAAACCATATCGTCCACGTAAAGCTGAACTACTTCATCACCTGCAACCGCACCGATATTTTTTACATCTGCCTTCACTTTATAACCGTAGTCGGTGTCAGTTATTTTTTCAATGAAAAGATTGCTGTATTCAAAACTTGTGTAAGAAAGACCGAAGCCGAAAGGATAACGGGCACGTCTGCTGCCCTCAAACATAACCTCTGTATTATTGGGCAGAACGGTGTAATAGCAAGGGATTCTGTATGAATCTGCAGGGAATGAAACGGGAAGTCTGCCTGCGGGATTATTTTTACCTACAAGTGTTTCGGCAATAGCCTTTGCACCAAGCTCACCACCGAACCACGCAAGCATAATTGCCGAGCAAACACCTTCTTCTTTAGATAAATCAACGCTTCTGCCGTTTTCAAGAACAAGTATAACAGGTTTACCTGTTTCCCCTACTTTAGCAATAAGCTCTTTTTGCATACCTGGTAAACGCATATCTGCTCTGTCGTGTCCCTCGCTGCTTGTGAAGGTGTTATCACCGCCCACGATTATTACAACATCACATTCTTCAGCAATTTTAACTGCTTCGTCAATACATTCTTTTTCATCTTCATCGTAAACTTCAACAAGATGAGGCTGACCATCCAGGGTTTCCACCTGAAGGTCTTTGGGAATTCCGCAACCGGAACACTGAATTATCTCTGCACTGTCCGCAACAATTTCTTTAAGTTCTTCATACACGGATTTCAGTCTGTAATTATCGGGAACGGAAGAATAGCCGCCTAAACGCTGGCGGTTGGAAGACGGACCTAAAAGTGCGATCTTCTTTCCTGCATAGTTGAGGGGAAGAACGCCGTCATTTTTAATAAGCGTCATTGCCTCTTTTGCCGCATTGTATGCAACATCAAGGTGTTTTGAGCATCTTATAACATCTCTGAAGAGATTTTCATCTGTATACGGATTTTCAAAAAGTCCCAATTTAAATTTAAGAGTAAGAACTCTCAAAACTGCATCGTCAATGCGTTCCATGGGGATTTTGCCTTCATTAACAAGGTCGATTACAGTCTTCTCCCAGAACACAGAATCATAATCGCAACACCCCTGCATATCAAGACCTGCATTAACAGCATCGCATATTGCATCCTTATGCGTTGCGGCAATTCTGTGACGGTTAACAAGCCTTACTATTGCACCCCAGTCCGCACGTACGTAGCCTTTCATTCCCCATTTTCCACGGAGAACATCGGTAAGATAATATTTTGAACTTAAAACCACTTCGGAATCAATGGCATTATAACATGCCATAACATTGTATGCACCCGAGCGTTTTATTGCAGTTTCAAAAACGGGGAGATAGCACTGCTCAATTTCACGCCTGCCTGCTCTCGCCTGAGCACAGTTTATTCCGTTTTCAGGAATACCGTGAACGCAGTAATGCTTGGGTTCGCAAACAACTGCATTATTTTTCTGAATGTTACCGTCCTGTTGCTCGCCGGTAATAATAGCGTGCGCCATTTCCGAACAAAGGTATGTATCTTCACCGAAGGTTTCCTCAACTCTGCCCCAACGGGGTTCTCTTGCAACGTCAAGGTTCGGAGCAAGAATTTCGTGTATACCCAGGGCTCTTGTTTCTGCGGCAATAGCTCTGCCTACTTTATTTACATTCTCTCTGTCGAAACTTGCAGAAAGTGCAAGGGGTACAGGGAAAACGGTAGCACCGGGCCAGAGAATACCGTGAAGTGCTTCACCGGTAAACATACAAGGTATACCGAGTCTTGTATTTTCAACAATATATTTTTGAAATTTATTGAAAACTTCAGGCTCTGTGTAAGCATCGTGAATAAAGCCTATACCGTTTTCACCTATTGTTTTACTTAATTTTTCATAATCAACATCAGCATAATTTTCAATAGCACAATGATAAAGTCTGTGCGGTGCGGTGGAAAACTCCACACCTCTTATAATATCCATCTGTGCAACTTTTTCCTGAAGAGTCATAACCGAAAGCAAGCTTTCGGCTCTTTTCTCCGGAGAAAGGTCGGGGTTTTTATAATCCATATCTTTACCTCTGTTTCTGAAGTTTAAAATCATATAGAGTATATCATTCCGATGAAGTCGAGTCAATAAAAATCGGCGGTCACGCTGCCGGCTTCTCCGAAAGCAGCTGAACAGGGCTTTCCCCGCCCGATGTTCGCATAGTTTTGTTGTTACTCCGGATGAGATGTTTAGAAAGTTTTTCGTTTAATTCCTCAACACTTTTGAACGTTTCCCAATCATAGAAATATCTTTGGTCATTTCTGTGACTTCTTTCAACCTTGCCGTTGTTCCAAGGTGTTCTTGGCGGTATAAGATTGTGCTTTATTCCTATTTTTCTAAGAGCTTTATCAAACAGGCATCCGGGAGATCTGGTTGCATACCACGCTTCCAACGACAACCGTGATGATATAGGTGAAGTTGACCTTTCTGTTTTAGGAATAAACCTTAACACAACCTTGAGTTATAACCTTCAGACAAGCGGACCTTTACCTGAAATCAGTGAAGATGCAGAAATAACAGAAATCATCGGGTATGCCCTTAAAGTTTCTCAGCTTGATTGGGCAGTTGCCGCTCCCGATGAACGGGCTTCGCATAAGTATAATTCCAACTCATATTCCCTCAACAGTCATCACATGACCCGGTGCCTTACGACTTCAACAACTTATACTCTCCCCTATTGGATGAGATATTTTTAAAATAGATTTATTATTGTCTTTCTGTAATTATTATGCTACAATAACAAGTGATCAGAATATACTTGCAACGCCAACAAAGGAGTGTAGTTATGGCAACAAAAAACCTGACCCCCGAAAAGCTTCAGAAGCAAGCTCAGAAACGCCAAAAGGAAATTGCGAAATGGGAGCGTGAAAAAGCACGCCCCAAGAAAAATTATTATTTTGCATACCTTGTTTTCATAATAACCCTCATCTATGCAACAGATGAAATTGCCTCGCAAATAGGCACATTGATGAAAACCGAAATTGCAAACGACCTTTTCAGTAAATTCGGAGAAAATTCAGTAGGTCTGCTTGATCTTCTTTCAATACTCGTTGTGCCGTTTCAGGCAATCGGTCTTTTATACAGACCTCTCGCGGACCGTTGGGGCAGAAAGAAATTCCTCGTAATCAACACCTTCGGTATGAGCTTCGCGCTTCTTATTATATTCCTTTCAAATAATATTCTTCTATATTTCATCGGTGCGTGTATGGTGCAGTTTTTCATCCCTCACGATATGCACGTTGTTTACATAATGGAATCATCCCCCTCAAAGCACAGAGCAAGAATATATTCTGTCATAAAATTCATTGCAAATATGGGCGTTCTTTTAGTGCCTGTTCTTCGCCGTATGCTTATGGAGGATTCCTCCCAGTGGCGTAATGTTTTCTTTGTTCCTGCAATTATAGGTCTTGTTACAAGCTTTATTGCCCTGCTCTTTGCAAGAGAAACCGATTCATTTATTGATTCGCGCCTTAAATATCTCAAAATGACAGATGATGAAAGAGCAAATGAAGAGCTTAAAAAGAATGAGGAAAATGCTCAGGGCGGTCTTATTCCTGCATTGAAATTTGCCTTGAAGCATAAACAGCTTCGCTGGATTTATATAACCGCAACATTTTTGAATATAGGTTTTATAGCTTCCATAAACTATGAAGTAATAATGTCTTACGGCTATGCCCAAAGCATCTACGGTTCATTCACTGAATCGGTTATGGACGCTGTCAGTGTCGGTCCCGTTACCACTGCTTTGTTTCTGTTTCCCGTTGGCTGTGCCTGCTCTCAGCTGATTATGGGCTTTATATCCGATTCTAAGGGCAGAAAAGCTGCCGCCGTCACAACTGCGGCGAACTGTCTTATCTTTTTTGTAGCCTTCTGGCTTGGTTCAAACCTCAATTGGAATCCTTACCTTGTAGGCTTCCTTTGCGGTGCTTTCGTGGGAAGCTTCTATTCCGTAAACGATGTTATTATTATGATGGTGGGCGAATCCTCTCCCACAAATCTTCGTTCCTCAACAATGTCAGCGGAATTTATCGTTGTAGCAATAGGTGTTGTGGTTTCCTATATGGTATACTTCCCTCTTTCTGCTGTTTTCGGAAACAGTGTTACGGGCACGGTAGCTATTGCCCTTCTTGTTCCCGGATTTATTGCAGGACTTATAACTCTTATCAGAAAAACCCACGATACCAAAGGTGTTGATATGGATACCGTAACCGGCACCGAATGGGATTAAACTATCAATTATTTAACTTTAAAATGTCAGGTAAAGTCAGCTTTATCTGACATTTTTTCTTAATTGTAAAAATGAATAAAAACCGCTGAAGCACAGAGGCTATTAAAAAAGTATAATTTCGAAAATGCGGAGGAATGTTTAATTGACAATTCGTGAAATGCAGGAAGAAATCCTGAAGCTGAAAAAAGAAAAAAACATATGTATTCTTGCTCATGCCTATCAGAGTCAGGATATTTGGGAAGTCGCCGACTATGTGGGCGACTCCTTCGGGCTGAGCCGTAAAGCCGCTTTAACCGAAGCACAAACGGTTATTATGTGCGGTGTTCGGTTCATGGCTGAAACCGTAAAAATTCTTTCTCCCCAAAAGAGAGTTATTCTTGCAAATCCAACCGCAGGCTGCCCTATGGCTGAGCAAATGGATATTGATTTAATCAAGCAATTAAAAGAAGAGTTGCCCGACTACACCGTTGTTGCCTATATAAACACTACCGCAGAGCTAAAAACAATTTGCGATGTATGTGTAACCTCCTCCTCCGCAGTAAAAATCATAAGAAATCTCCGAAACGATAAAATTTTATTTATCCCCGACTGCAACCTGGGTGATTGGGTTTCCAAGCAGGTTCCGGAAAAGAAAATAGAATTAGTGCGAGGCGGTTGCCCGACCCACCTGCGTATAACAAAGAGGGATGTTGAAAAAGCAAGAAAAGAACATCCCCGGGCTCTTCTGCTCATTCATCCGGAATGTCACCCAACAGTTGTAAAAGAGGCTGATTTTATCGGCAGTACAACCGAAATACTATCCTTTGCAAAGGAAAGTGACAAAAAGGAATTCATTATCGGAACCGAAAACAGTATAGTCGGGCATCTGCAGTTTGACTGCCCCGATAAGGTATTCCTTCCTCTCTCAAAGGACTGCGTGTGTCACAATATGACGGCAACAACGCTTCCCGATGTCTACCGCGCCGTTACAGGAACGGGCGGTGAAGAAATAACTCTTTCTTCTTCAACAATTTCCGGTGCTCGCAAATGCATTGATGAAATGCTGAGGCTGGGTGAATAAGGCGATTATTATGCCATTTTTTTCGTTATTTCCTCTTTCTTTTTTTTAATAATATGCTATAATTCAAATTGTGGCATATTCAGTTGTCCGAATAAAATAACGGAAGTGATTTTATGAAAAAAGTAAGGATCGGCGTTTTGGGCGGTTATCGCGGTAAAAGTATGATAAATTACGCCAAAAACGCTGATAATGCAGAGCTTGTTGCAATTTGCGATAAGTCAAAAGACGTTCTTGAAAACCAAAAATATGTTTGCGGTGAAGACGGCATAACATATTATGATAATTTTGAAGATTTCATCAAGCACGATATGGATGCTGTCGTTCTTGCAAACTACGCAAATGAGCATGCACCCTTTGCCATTCGTTGTATGAAAGCGGGTCTTCACGTTTTCAGCGAGGTTCTTCCCGTTCAGACAATGAAGGAAGCCGTTGAGCTTATTGAAGCTGTTGAAGAAACAGGCAAAATCTACGCTTATGGTGAAAACTATTGCTATATGCCCGGTCCTTATGAAATACGCCGTCTTTACAAAGAAGGTAAATTGGGCGAATTTGAATACGGCGAAGGAGAATACGTTCACAACTGCGAGCCTATATGGCCCGATATTACATACGGCGAAAAAGACCATTGGCGCAATCATATGTATGCTAACTTCTATTGCACTCATTCAATCGGTCCCCTCATTCATATAACCGGACTTCGTCCCGTTAAGGTAACAGGCTTTGAGAGCAAAATGAATATGCGTAAAAAACGTTGCGGTTCATACAGCGGTCTTTTCGGTATTGAAATGATAGAGCTTGAAAACGGCGGTATTATTAAGAGTATCCACGGTGACTTATACCGCGATTCTATCTGGTACACTGTTTACGGTGGTCTGGGAAGAGCAGAAACCGCAAGAGAAGATGCACAAAATGACGCTGTTAAGAGAGTTTACCTCTACACCGATTCTTACAGCGGTGAATACGGCGATGCAAAGCCCGAAACCTACTTGCCCGAAAGAGAGATGGATGCTCTTGCAGAAAGCTACGGCCACGGCAACTCCGATTTCTATACAATGTATAATTTTGTAAGAAAAATTCAGGGCTACGAGGATGCAGATACCATTGATGTTTACGAGGCTATGGATATGTTCCTTCCAGGTATGTTCGCTTACCGTTCAGTCCGTCAAGGCGGAATTCCGCTTGAAATCCCCAACCTCCGTGACAAAGCCGTAAGAGAGCTTTGGAGAAATGATACCGAATGTACTGATCCCAAGGTAGCGGGAGATATGCTTATGCCCGTATTTTCACAGGGCAATCCCGAAATTCCCGATTCCGTTTACGAAGATGTACGTTTGGAATGGGAAAAAAGAAAAGTAGAAAAATTCAAAACCAAAGATTGATTGGAGTATCCCATTATGGACAATTTTTTTGAAAATGCATTTAAAAATGCAAATGCCGAAAGCCGTGAAAATTTTTACAAAAGCATCATAATGAACAGTGACGGCGAATATGCAGAAAAAGTACGTCTTGAATATTATAAAACCAAATTCAGACACATGGGCGAAAACGTTCGCATCGGCAAAGGGGTAAACATTATAAATCCCGAATACATTTGGGTCGGTGACAATGTTCAGATTCAGGACGGATGCACCCTTATTGCGAGAGGTGAAAAAGGCATAACTCTCGGTAACGGCGTAAGACTTCAGCACAGAGTATACCTTGATACCGAAAAAACCGACACAGGCTACATAAATATCGGCGAAAGAGTTTATATAGGCACAGGCACTACCCTTTTCGGTCATATGGGTCTTGAAATCGGCGACGACTGCCTTCTTGCTCAAGGTATAAACCTCACTCCTTATTCCCACATTTTCAATGACCCTGATAAAATCATATACAGCCAGGGCGGTCATTGCGAAAAGGTTACAATAGGAAGAGACGTTTATATAGGTATGGGTTGCAAGGTAATGTATTCAGGCAATATCGGCGAAGGCTCGGTTATTGGTTGCGGTTCAACTGTCGTTAAGCCCATTCCCCCTTACTCAGTAGCGGTAGGCACACCGGCAAAGGTAATTAAAGAAAGAAAATAACAGGGTATAGTTATGTCTGAAAATAAAACTCCTTACGATTTTGAAGCTATAAAGCCCAATTACGAAAACCTCGGTGAATGGGATTTTTATGCAAATGATTTAGGTATTGAATATCAGCAATGCATTGATGAAGGTCTTGATGTTTTAAAATACAAAGAGGTTTTTGAATCCGCCTGCGCCATTCCCAACAGTGCCGCAAAAAAAGCTCTCGGTGACGAGCTTTTTAAAAAGGTTATGAACGAGAGTATTGTGAGCGGTTATAAATATAACGAGCCCTCAGAGCTTTCTGAAATTAAAAAGCTCAGAAAAGCGCACGTAATCCCCGAAAAAGAACTTACCGAAAGCGAATTGAAAAGCAAAATTTCGGGCGCCTGGATGGGAAGAATATGCGGTTGCCTTTTAGGTAAACCCGTTGAGGGCATAAGAAGCGATGAATTTATTCCTCTTTTGAAGCAATCGGGAAATTACCCTATGAAGAGATATATTCTGAGCACGGATATTACCGCCGAAATGAAAGAAACCTATAATTTCGGCTTGGAAAACAAATGCTACGCCGATACGGTTCACGGTATGCCCGTTGACGATGATACGAACTATGTCGTTTTGGCTCAGAAAATCGTTGAGGATAACGGCAGAGCTTTCACTCCCCAAGATGTTGCAAATGCCTGGGTAAAATATCAGGGCAAGGAAGCGTATTTCACCGCTGAAAGAGTTGCTTACTACAATATTTTAAACGGCTACGAGCCTCCCGTTTCGGCAATTTATAAAAACCCCTACCGCGAATGGATTGGAGCGCAGATACGCGGCGACTATTTCGGCTATATTAACCCCGGAAACCCCGAGCTTGCCGCCGAAATGGCTTTCAGAGATGCTTCGGTTTCTCATATTAAAAACGGAATTTACGGCGAAATGTTTGCTTCTGCAATGATAGCCTGCGCGGCAGTAACGGATGATATTGAAGATATTATCCTCGGCGGTCTCGGTGAAATTCCCGAAACCTCAAGGCTTTATGAAGAAGTCACGGGAATTCTGGCAGACTACAAAAACGGTGTATCGTATGACGATACATTTAAGAAGATACATTCACGTTACGATGAATATTCGGGTCACGGCTGGTGCCATACTCTTTCAAATGCAATGATTGTTACCGCCGCCCTTCTCTACGGTGAAGGCGATTTCGGGAAATCAATATGTGCCGCCGTTCAGATGGCGTTTGACACCGATTGCAACGGCGCAACGGTAGGCTCCGTAATCGGTATGAGAAACGGTATTGAAGGAATAGATGAATATTGGCAGAAGCCTGTTGATGATCTTCTTCATACCTCAATTTTCGGAGTAGGAAGTACATTAGCTTCATCCCTCATTGATAAAACCTTTGAGCATTTAATTAAATAAACAAAAAATCGGTGCTTTTGACAAAATTCGTCTGAAAGCACCGATTTTCTTTTGGACTGTTTTTTATTTAATTTGACTGAATGAATCTCTTATTTCGTTAACGTCACCCGTTGCAAGGTAATATTCATATTCAATAGGCTTAAAGCTTGCAAAAGTCATATCTTCCGTAACTGCGATATATGATGTGGGGGTGTCACGTGACGGATCCTCGCTTGTTGTGTTACCTCTGTCATAAACACCTGCTAAAAATTCTTCGTTATCCGGAACATAAAGACCTATACCGAAGCTGTCCTCAAACTCACCTACAAACGCCGACCAATTTTCTTTTGAATAAAATTTCGGATAGCCGGCATCAGGCCAGAAAATCAAATCTTTTTCAAAAGTAAGCTCACCGTCTGTCCACGGTTCATCACCGCTGTAATAAACGAAATTATTAAGGGGTTCAACACAGTAAAAAGCGGGCAATTCCTGAGTTCTTTCTGCTTGCGGATAACCTGAAAAATCAACAAATCTGCATGAAGCGTGAATAAGTCCGTTTACGAAAGAATATTGGGCTTCCATATAGGACGGTGTTGCATATTCTTTTTCCTTCGCCCAATCCAAGGGACGGCATTTAATATAAATTGAATCCTCATTAATACGCAAATCCACTATCTTACTGCTGTCGTTGAACTGATTTCCGCCTTGAACGGGATTATAGCTCCAATCGTTATCCATATAAATTCCGAAATCATATTCAAGAGTTCCGTAATATGACTGCTGAACGAGTCTGCCGGTGTCGTTTCGGTTGATAAGATTAACGTTTTTGTTTACGACCTGTGCATTATACCTCTCACCTGCATTTGAATCAACATGGATTTTTCCGTCAACGCTTACCGCTTCGACATTTGAATTCAAATCTTCAACATAGCTTAATGCTCCGCCCCATAAAAGGTCAATTCCGACCTTATAATCAGCGGATTCTATATATATTTCCCTCCGGGGAATTTCACGGTTGAAAACATTGAAACCGAATATCTCAATATTCGCCGTTTCAGTATCAAGAGGTTCAATTGTGAGAGATACAACCTTATTTGCCTTAGTCCCCTCAAGAAAATCATCTATGAAGGAATAAAATTCACCGTTTTCTGCAGGCTCAAGGAAAAATTCTTCCGTTTTTTCCTTAACCCCTGCTTTATAGCAGATTTCACCTTTTAAATAGGAATCCGAATAATATGAAATTCCGTAGTAATTAAACCAACCCGTTTTGCCAAAGCTGAAATCAAAATATAATTTATCTGTATTCTGTCTTGTGCTCTCCGCTTTTGCTACGGTATATTCCTCATCTGTTTTTATGAAACTGTAGCCATACGGTGCCGCAACCGCTGCGCATACCACTGCAATCACCGCAACAATGCATACTGTTATTTTTATAATTTTTTTCATCTTATTTCAGCTTCTTTCCGTCCGAAAACGCCTTTCCAACAGTTTCGCCAAGAGCAACATAGCTGTTGTGAACAGGGTCAAACGTAATTGGATTAAATTTATTAAGGTCAGCCTTACCATCTTCCCCTAAAATTCTTTCGTCTACCGAAACATTTACTATTTCCCCCACAAGGCGTGAAGTCTCCTTATCATAGGATTTCAGCTTACACTCAACCGCCATGGGAAGCTCCTTAAAAAGCGGTGCGTCAACAAATTCACTTTTCAAAGGTGTCCAGCCTGCTTTTTTGATTTTTTCAGGCTCTTTGTTACCTGAAACGATGCCTACATAATCTGCCGCTATGAGGTTTTCTCTGTCGGCAAAGCTTACGGTGAAAGCGCCCCGTGAAAGAATATTTTCCGTTGTTTTATGATTAGGGCTTACGCAAACAGAAATCTCCGTTTCCTCGCTTATACCGCCCCACGCCGCATTCATAGCATCGGGAATCCCTTTTTCATCGTAAGAGCCGATTATAAATACCGGCATAGGGTAAACCGTAGCATCCGCCTTAAAATTCTTTCTCATAATAAAATAACCTCCCGAAAATGACTTTTTATCAGCATATCATTTTCGGGAGATTTTTTCAACCTGTATTTCTTAAATGCATTTAATTATTTCTTAAATGCGTTTAATTATTCCGCAAGCAATTTTTTCACCTGAATTTCCCGAGGGCTGAGTCATAAAATCATCAGGATGCAAATGTATAATAACGGTTCTTCCCACTACCTCCTTAACAGTAAATCTGTTGGTGAGAAAGGCCCCAAAAGCTTTTCCTTTTGCTCCGAAAAGCGGTGGCAGATCCCCTGCGTGATAAGGGTGCAGGCAGTCGTTCGGGTTATAATGACCGTCCGTATCAGCAAAAGCATCCTCCTTGTTCCCCGAGCACTCAGTACCGCTGTGAATATGAAATCCGAAAACAGGGGCTTTACATTTCTCCTCGTTTTCGGGAAGTCCCGTTACATCAACGCGCATTACTACTCCGCCTCGCACCTGATAAAACAAGGCCCTTCCCCTGATATGAGGATAATCGGGACTGCCGTTAATTATTGCATATGCCGAAGCTCTTCGGCGAAAAACAGCGGTGTAATCTGTATATTCCATAAAATCTCTACCTTTCATAATTTATCAAATTATTATATTCAACAGAGCCTCGTTTTGTTAAAATGTTTTTTTATAATAAACTGCCTTTTTCAGGAAAATATAATTCCGAGGTGATTTTAAATGTCAAAAAAAGGTATGAAACGTCCCCAAAGAACTCACACACATGAGAGGAACGAAACCGCACCTGTTCCCGAAATTCAGGGCAAAGCAAAAAGCGGTAAAATGAAAGTAACCCCCATTATTGCAGGAACACAAGCTCCCTCCCAAAAGGTTTACCACACCGCCCCGTTTTCTCAGGAAAAGCCCATATCCGAGGCTTACCCTGCAATTGATACCGACCTTGCAAGGGATAATCTTGAAAACGATATAACCGCCGCAGACCTACAGGATAATTGACATGGAATCAATATGGCATAAAACTGCAGCTCTCCCCCGCTTCCCGAGCCTTTGCGAGGATATTAGGACTGACGTTCTCATAGTAGGCGGCGGTCTTGCGGGGATACTCACTGCTTTTTTTCTTGAAGAAAAAGGTATAGATTATATCCTCGTTGAGAAAGGGCGAATCTGCGGCGGTACAACGGGGAACACCACCGCAAAAATTACTGCTCAGCACGGACTTTGTTATCATAAAATTTTAAAAAGTAACGGCGAAAAAGCAGCAAAAGCTTATTTAAACGCAAATCTTGAAGCAGTCAAAAAATATGGGGAGCTTTGCAAAAAAATCCAATGTGATTATGAGCAAAAGGACAACTATGTTTACTCACTTAACGATCAAAAAATCCTCGATAAAGAAATAGAAGCCCTTTGGAAAATAGGTTACGAACCTGATTTTTGCGAGCCGAAGACACTGCCGTTTAAAACGGCAGGTGCGGTTATATTTAAAAATCAATCACAGTTTCATCCGCTGAAATTTGCAGGCGAAATATCCAAAAGCCTCAGAATTTATGAAAATACTTGGGTAAAAAGGTTTGACGATAATACCGCAGTAACCGAAAAAAACAAAATCACTTTTAACAGAGCGGTAATAGCCACTCATTTCCCCGTTATAAATAACCACGGTTCATATTTTTTGAAGCTTTATCAGCACCGTTCGTACGTTATCGCTTTAGAAAATGCACCCGATGTTAAAGGTATGCTCGCAGACGAAAGTGGTACGGGATTTTCTTTCAGAAACTATAATAATCTTCTGTTGTTAGGCGGCGGTGCTCACCGAACCGGAAAAGAGGGCGGTAATTGGGCAGAGCTTCGTGATTTCAAAAGAATAAACTACCCCGAAGCAAAGGAGGCTGCCTTTTGGGCAACGCAGGACTGTATGAGCCTTGACAGTATACCATATATCGGTCAATACTCGTGCAGTGTCAAAAATTTGTACGTTGCAAGCGGCTTTAATAAATGGGGTATGACAGGGTCTATGGTAAGTGCAATGCTTCTTTCGGATATGCTTGCAGATGTTAAAAGCCCTTATTCAAAAGTCTTTAACCCTTCAAGAAGCATCATAAAACCTCAGCTTTTTGTAAATGGCTTTGAAACCGTAACAAATCTTTTAACGCCCGCAAAGAAACGATGTCCTCATTTAGGATGCGCACTTAAATGGAACAGTAGTGAACATTCCTGGGATTGCCCCTGTCATGGGTCAAGATTTACGCAAAACGGAGAAATTCTTGATAATCCGGCTAATTGACCGACTGTATCTGAAATGTATATTTCTTTGTAATTCCAGATAAAATATAGAAGCAAAACATGAAAAAGGGAGCGTATTTTATGTGCGGAATTATCGGTAAAATCGGGGTCGGGAATGTTGTTCCCGAGCTTCTTAACGGACTGAAAAATCTTGAATATCGGGGTTACGATTCGGCAGGCATTGCACTTTTCGGTAATAACGGTATTTCCCGTTACAGGACACCCGGAAGAATTTCAAATCTCGAAGCTGAGCTTCAAAAGGAAAATCCCCAAAGCAATATAGGTATCGGTCACACCCGATGGGCTACCCACGGAAATCCCACAAAGGAAAATGCTCATCCTCATATGAGTCCAAACGGGAAGTTTGCCGTTGTTCATAACGGTATTATAGAAAATGCAGATGAACTGAAAAAAACGCTTTTGCCGCCTGATGCGGTATTTTCATCAAAAACAGATACGGAGGTTATTGCTCATCTTCTGGAACGGTTTTATAAAGAAGACGTTATCAGCGCCGTAGCAGACACCTGCCGTGAATTAAAAGGCTCCTACGCCTTGGGTATTCTTTGCGATGAATACCCCGATACCCTTTTTGCCGCCGCAAACGCAAGCCCCCTTGTGGCAGTGAAAACAGAAAACGGGTGCTATATCGCCTCGGACTTATGCGCCGTTGAGGAAAAAAACGGTGAAGTTTACAGGCTTTCGGAAGGCGAAATTTGTGTCCTCACGCATACGGACGTGACCTTCTTCAATCCTTCGGGTGAAAGAATTGAAAAATTTCCCGAAAAAATCGATACAGACAGTGAAGAAACGGGCAAGGGCGACTATGAACACTATATGCTTAAAGAGATTTTCGAGCAACCCCGTGCAGTTAAAAGCACTCTGCTTTCTTTCGTTCAATCTCCAAAAATTGTTTTTGACGGTATAAAAACCGATAAAGCTTTTTTCAAAAACCGACTTCAAAAAATCGTAATTGTTGCCTGCGGTTCGGCATATCATACGGGACTTGTGGGTAAATCGGTCATTGAAAATATATGTAAAATCCCGTGCAGTGTTGAAATTGCCTCGGAATTCAGATATTCCGAACCCCTTGTCAACGAAAATACACTTGCAGTATTCATAAGCCAGAGCGGCGAAACGGCAGATACTCTTGCCGCTTTGCGCCTTGCAAAAAAATACAATGCTCAAAGCCTTTCGGTTGTCAACGTAAAAGGCAGTGCCATAGCGCAGGAAAGTGAAAATATCATTTACACGAAAGCCAGCAGGGAGATTGCCGTTGCCACCACGAAGGCATACAGCGCTCAGCTTGTTTCTCTTTATGCCCTTGCAATTTTTATCGGAGCATTGAGAGGAACCGTGACCCCCGAGCAGGAAAAAGAATATGTTTCGGAGCTTTTGACTCTTCCCGAAAAAATCGAAAAGACCTTAAACGATACCGCCGATAAAATGAAAGAAATTTCCGCAAAGATTCATAAATCGCAGGATATTTTCTATATAGGTCGCCTTGCGGATTTTGCCACCGCCTCGGAAGGCTCACTGAAAATGAAGGAAATAAGCTATATAAACTCTCAGGCATACGCGGCGGGTGAGCTCAAGCACGGAACCATTTCACTTATATCCGAAGGCACACCCGTAGTGGCAATAGCCGCCTCCAATAAGGTATTCCCGAAAACCGTCAGCAATATTGCTGAGGTCGCCGCAAGAGGCGCAAAGGTAATATTAGTAACCGATGATTCCGTAAAAGAGCTACCCTCTGAAATCCCCGATACAATAAAGGTGCCTGCAACCGCACCCCAATTTCAAAGCTCGTTACTCGTTTTGCCATTACAGCTTTTAGGATATTACACCGCAAAGCTCTTGGGAAGAGATATCGACAAACCCAAAAACCTTGCAAAAAGCGTTACGGTGGAATAACCAAATATTCGTCACATAACACAAATAAACGGCAATTCCTTTGTGGGAGTTGCCGTTTTTTATTTTCTATTTGTTTTCGTTTGCTTTTGTTAGTATAATTAGCTTATGTTGCAGTATAAGTCTCTGAAGGAGTTTTGAATATGCTTGAAATTAAAAATAAAAAGTTTTATATGAGCGGTGAGGAATTTCATATTTATTCGGGTGCTATGCACTATTTCAGAATACCCGAGGAATATTGGGAAGACCGCCTTTTAAAGTTAAAGGCAGCGGGACTTAATACCGTTGAAACCTATGTGCCTTGGAATTGGCATGAGCCTAAAAAAGGTCAGTTTAATTTCAGCGGTATGCTTGACATTGAAAAATTCATAAAAACCGCTGAGCAAGTCGGTCTTTATGTTATTGTCCGCCCCGGTCCGTATATTTGCGCCGAATGGGATTTCGGCGGTCTGCCTGCCTGGCTTTTAAAAGATAAAAATATAAGACTTCGTTGCTATGATAAAGCTTATATTTCGGCAGTTGAAAGCTATTTTGCGGTCCTTCTCGAAAAGCTTATGCCGTTGCAGATCACAAAGGGCGGCAATATAATTGCTATGCAGGTTGAGAATGAATACGGCTCCTTCGGAAGAGATAAAAAATATCTCTATTGGCTCCGCGACCTTATGAAAAATAACGGCGTTGATGTTCAGCTTTTCACATCTGACGGCGAGGACAGGTATTTCTTCTCGGGAGGCGGTATTCCCGAGGATTTAATGGTTGCCAACTTCGGCGGTTATAATGAGCACCGTTTTGACGATTTAAAGCTCTTGCAGCCCGATAAGCCCCTTATGTGCGGTGAGCATTGGTGCGGTTGGTTTGACCGGTGGGGAAAACCGCACCACACGGATAATGCAGAAGAAACTCTCGGCAGAAGCCTTGACGGCTTTTTTAAGGAGGATGCAAGCTTTAACCTTTATATGTTCCACGGCGGCACTAACTTTGGTTTTTCATCGGGTGCAAACTACTACGATCGCTACTGCCCCACCACCACAAGCTACGATTACGGCGCACCGCTTAACGAATACGGCGGTTACACCGAAAAATATTTTGTTCTCAGAGAAAGAATGAAAAACCGATTGGGAAAAGAGCTGCCGAAGCTTCCTCCCGATGCCAAAACCGCCGCCTACGGCAAGGTGAAATTAAGCGAATATGCCGATTTGAAGAATGTTTACAAAAAATTTGCCGTACATAAAAAATCTCATATTCCTCATTATATGGAGCATTACGGTCAAAACAGCGGACTTATTCTTTACAGCACCGTTGTTAAAGGCTTTTATAATGAAACAAAGCTCAATGCCTTTGGTGTTCACGATATTGCTTATATTTATATAAACGGTGAATTAAAGCATATTTACGACAGAACGAAGCTCAAAGGCAAAGAACTTTATAACGAAAGCTTTTCCGTTCCCGTTTCTGCATTTAACGGCGAGGTAAAAATAGATATTCTCGTTCAGGCTTTAGGCAGAATAAATTACGACAGAAGAATTTATGACAGAAAAGGTCTTGAAGAAATTTATTTCGGCGGTCAGGCAATCGTCGATTGGGATGTTTACTGTATGGAATTGGATACGGCTCCCGAAATTAAATATTACGAAAAGCATTCAGAATACCCCTGCTTTATGAAAGGTACTTTCAAAGCTGAAAATAAGACGGATACTTTTGTTGATATGCGCGGATTCACAAATGCAGTGGTTTTCGTAAACGGCTTTAACCTGGGCAGGTTTTTAAAACGCGGTCCTCAATACACACTCTATCTTCCTGCACCTATTTTAAAAGATGAAAACGAAATAGTTATTCTTGAGCTTGAAGGCACTAAGAAAAAGGATATTACACTTACCCATAAACCCATTTTAAAGTAAAAATAAAACGACGTTGGCAAAAACTCAATTCGAAGTTTTAACCAACGTCGGTTTTTATTTAAAGCTGTGCACAGCCCTGAAATTCAACATTTTCCATTAAATCCGCTAAAGTAATTCCGTCAAAATATTTATTGACCATATCATTAAACTCTTTCCACATAGGAAGTGTTCGGCATTGGGAGGCTCTTCCGCAAGGCTTCGCTCCGCATTCAAGGCAGGCAACGGGAGAAAGGTCACCTTCTGTAAGCCTTAAAATTTCACCGACCTTATAATCCTGAGGCTCTCTTGTCAGACGGTAACCTCCTCCTTTGCCGTGAACCCCCTCAACGAGCTCCCCTTTTGTGAGCAAAGGTAATATTCTTTCGAGATATTTAAGTGATAACTCCTGCCGTGCGGCAACATCCTTCATAGGGATATAAGCTCCCGAATAATGCTCCGCTAAATCTATCATAACTCTTAAAGCGTATCTTCCCCTTGTTGAAACCAACATATTTCTACCTCATCCGTATTATTATTTTTCAGTGTTCACAGCAATGAGCACAGCTTGAACAATCAGAAAACTGACTGCAATCGTATGCAATTGCGTTTTTATCATAATAATCCTTTAAAGCGGCTTTTATTGCTTCTTCCGCAAGGACGGAGCAATGTATTTTATGGGTCGGGAGACCGTCAAGCGCCTCAACAACCGCTTTATTTGTTAATTTCAATGCTTCCGATATGGGTTTCCCCTTTATAAGCTCAGTTGCCATTGAGCTTGAAGCTATGGCACTGCCGCAACCAAAGGTTTCAAATTTAACATCCTCTATTATATTGTTTTCTATTTTTAAATAGATTTTCATAATATCGCCGCATTTGGCGTTGCCGACTTCACCGATACCGTCGGCATCTTCAATAGATCCCACATTGCGCGGATTTCTGAAATGATCCATTACCTTTTCGCTGTATAAAGCCATTGTTTTCACCTCATTTTATTACAAATTCTTGTTTTCCTGTTTCAAGATCGTGCCACACGGGTGAAAGGCTTCTTAAATACGCCACAACCTCCGTAACGGCTTTAATCGTGTATTCAACTTCCTCTTCGGTATTCTCCTGCGAAAGCGAAAGCCTGAGAGAGCCGTGAGCTATTTCGTGGGGTCTGCCGATTGCAAGAAGAACGTGGCTTGGGTCAAGAGAGCCCGATGTGCAGGCAGAACCCGATGAAGCACATATCCGCTTATCATCAAGGAGCAAAAGAAGTGATTCGCCCTCAATTCCCTCGAAACAGAAATTCACATTCCCCGGTAAGCGGTTTTCTGAGTCGCCGTTGAGAATTGAATGAGGAATTCGGGATAACCCGTCAATAAGCCTGTACCGCAACGCTGTAAGCTTTTGCGAGGTTTCGTCAATGCTCTTACAGGCATCCTCCAAGGCTGTTGCCATTCCTGCGATTGCAGGGAGATTTTCAGTACCCGCTCTTTTACCTCTCTCCTGAGCACCGCCGTTAATAAGCGTTGTGAGCGGTATTCCCTTTTTCACATAAAGCACGCCGATTCCTTTGGGGCCGTGGAATTTATGCGCCGAAAGCGAAAGCATATCAATACATTCTTTTTTAACATCAATATGAAGATGCCCTGCCGCCTGAACGGCATCTGTGTGGAAAACAACATTCTTTTCACGGCATATCTCGCCTATTTTGGAAATAGGCTGAACCGTTCCGATTTCATTATTTGCATACATTACGGTAACAAGGCAGGTATCGGGGCGTATTGCAGCGGCTACCTGCTCGGACTTTATAATACCGTTTTCATTAACATCTAAAAGAGTAATTTCAAAGCCCTGCTTTTCAAGTTCATTGAGAGTATGCAAAACGGCGTGATGCTCAAAAGCCGTGGAAATTATATGTTTTTTGCCTTTTTTTGCGCCGAAATTTGCGGCGGAAATTATGGCTTGATTATCGGCTTCGCTACCGCCTGATGTAAAAAATATTTCATCAGGTGCGCAACCGATGCATTTTGCAATTTTCTCACGGGCCGCATAAAGATGTTCCGCCGCCTTTTGCCCGTGAGAATAAAGGCTTGACGGGTTGCCGTAAAGCTCCTGAAAATACGGCAACATTGCTTTAACTGCCGCATCCGACATTTTTGTTGTGGCGGCATTATCAAGATATATCATTATATTACCACCTTTAAAAGGACTGTCACATTTTATTATGGACTGTCCTTAGTATTTTACTCCGCAAAAAGCGGTGTTGAAAGATATCTGTCACCCGTATCCGGGAGAAGGACTACTATGTTTTTCCCCTCGTTTTCGGGAAGCTTAGCAAGCTCGGTTGCCGCATAAAGTGCCGCACCCGAAGAAATACCTACGAGAACGCCCTCGGACTTACCAAAAAGCTTTCCCGTGCTGAAAGCATCATCATTGGAAACAGGGAATATTTCGTCATAGATATCTGTATTAAGGACCTCGGGAACAAATCCCGCACCGATACCCTGAATTTTATGAGGACCCGGGGCACCTCCGCCGAGAACGGGTGAGCTTTCGGGTTCAACAGCAACCACCTTTATATCGGGATTCTGAGCTTTTAAATATTCGCCCACACCCGTAACGGTACCTCCTGTTCCTACGCCTGCAACAAAAATATCAACTTTACCGTCGGTATCTTCCCAGATTTCGGGTCCCGTTGCGGCTCTGTGAGCCGCGGGATTTGCAGGGTTAGTAAACTGCGAGGGAATAAATCCGCCGGGTATCTCCTTTGCTAATTCCTCAGCTTTTGCAATTGCGCCCTTCATACCCTTTGCGCCCTCTGTCAAAACAAGCTCCGCACCGTATGCCTTCATTAGCTGACGGCGTTCAACAGACATTGTATCGGGCATAACTATTATAATTCTGTAGCCTCTGGCGGCGGCAACCGATGCAAGACCTATACCTGTATTACCGCTTGTGGGCTCTATAATAACTGAATCCGATGTAAGAATCCCGCTTTTTTCAGCATCATCTATCATAGCCTTTGCAACGCGGTCCTTAACAGACCCTGCGGGGTTAAAATACTCGAGCTTTGCAAGAACCTTTGCTTTAAGACCTAATTTCTTTTCAATATTCGTAAGCTCCAAAAGCGGAGTTTTACCAATAAGCTGATCGGCAGATGTGTATATATTGGCCATTTCAATCACTCCTTTACTGCATTAAAACCGTTCTGTAAATCGGCAAGAATATCATCAATATGCTCTGTACCGACAGAAAGACGAATTGTGTTGGGTTTGATTCCCTGATCTTCCAGCTCTTCATCAGTAAGCTGACTGTGAGTAGTAGTTGCGGGGTGAATAACAAGGCTTTTTACATCCGCAACATTTGCAAGAAGGGAAAAGATTTTTAAACTGTCAATAAATTTATGAGCTTCCTCTACGCCACCCTTGATTTCAAAGGTAAATATTGATGCTCCGCCGTTGGGGAAATATTTTTCATATAAACCGTGCTGAGGATGGTCGGGCAGTGAGGGATGATTGACCTTTTCAACCTGCGGATGATTTCTGAGAAAATCAACAACCTTTTTCGTATTTTCAGCGTGGCGCTCAAGACGAAGTGAAAGAGTTTCAGTACCCTGTAAAAGAAGGAATGCGGCAAAAGGAGAAAGCGTTGCGCCTGTATCGCGAAGAAGTATCGCGCGAATATACGTTACAAACGCGGCAGAACCTGCTGCCTCTGTGAAAGCTACACCGTGATAGCTGGGATTGGGTGATGCAATAGCAGGATATTTGCCGTTTTTATTCCAATTGAACTTGCCTGAATCAACGATTACACCGCCGAGAGTAGTGCCATGACCGCCGATAAACTTTGTTGCCGAGTGAACAACGATATCCGCACCCTGTTCAATAGGTCTTATAAAATAAGGTGTTCCGAAGGTATTATCAACAACAAGAGGAATACCGTGCTTGTGAGCGAGCTCTGCAAGGGCATCAATATCGGGAATATCACTGTTGGGATTGCCGAGAGTTTCAATATAAATGGCTCTTGTATTATCCTGAATCGCATCTTCAACCTCTGAAATATTATGGATATCAACAAAGCTTGCGGTAATACCGAAATTTGTAAGAGTATGTGCTAAAAGATTGTAGCTGCCGCCGTAGATGGTTTTCTGAGCTACGATATGACCGCCGTTCTGAGCGAGAGCCTGAATAGTGTAGGTGATAGCCGCCGCTCCCGATGCAACGGCAAGTGCGGCAACGCCACCCTCCAAAGCTGCGATACGCTTCTCGAAAACATCCTGAGTTGAATTTGTAAGTCTGCCGTAGATATTGCCTGCATCCTGAAGTCCGAAGCGTGCGGCGGCATGAGCGCAGTCGTGAAAAACATAAGATGTTGTGGCATAAATGGGGACTGCACGGGCATCGGTTGCGGGGTCTGCATTTTCCTGACCAACGTGAAGCTGTAAGGTTTCAAATTTATATTGTGACATGGTAGATTTTCCTTTCAAAACAAATATAGTGTTAAATCAGATTTTTATGAACTGAACACTGCATTCGTCCGAAACGGAAATTTGCTCTGACTAATTTTTCAAAATAGTTTACCATATAATGACCTTCTTTAAATCACATACCTACCAAGTAGGTTGGTAGTATTGTAACTCTCATATAAGGTTTTGTCAATAGGTTTTTGAAAATTTTCAAAAAAGAAAACGCTCTGAAAGGTACGATATACATGGCAACAGTAGGGTACGGTCTCGACCGCAGCGTAAGTGGCACATTTTCACGTTCTGAACTTACAACTTGCCATTTTTATAATGCCGACCGCAGGTCCCGATAATTCTCAATTCTCAATTTTACTTACCGAG
>CAZCQI010000002.1:4477-49947 GCA_964500795.1 uncultured Eubacteriales bacterium | reverse complement strand
ACGGGTTAAAAACATTTTCATTTGCTCGGGAGTTGTGTTCTGCGCTTCATCGAGAATAATAAAGCTGTCATCAAGAGTTCTTCCTCGCATATAGGCAAGGGGTGCAACCTCAATATTGCCTCTTTCAAGGTATTTATTGAAATTCTCGGCACCCAGCATATCAAAAAGTGCATCGTAAAGAGGGCGTAAATACGGGTCTACCTTGCTCTGCAAATCCCCCGGCAAAAAGCCCAGCTTTTCACCTGCTTCAACGGCGGGACGGGTAAGGATTATCCTGTTTACCTCTTTGGCTCTGAAAGCGTTGACCGCCATTGCCACGGCAAGATAGGTTTTACCTGTACCTGCGGGACCAACACCTATAACAACGGTATTATCCCGTATAGCTTCAACATAGTTTTTTTGACCTAAAGTCTTAGGCTTAACAGGCTTACCCTTACTTGTTATGCAAATGCAATCTGCGGACATTGTTGTGAGCTTGTCCTCATTGCCGTCATCTACAAGAGAGATGACGTATCTTACATTTTGCTCATTAAGGCTTTCACCGCGGTTAAGAAGCATAAGAAGACCGTTTACCGCTTTAACCGCCTTGCTCACATTCTCGGGCTCGCCCGTTATTTTAATATCAGACCCTCTGCTGATAACATCAACACCGAACGCTTTTTCAATTATAAGAATATTTTCATCAAAACTGCCAAACAAGCTTACTGCCTGCTCCATTCTGTCTACGTTTATTATCTGTTCCGACTTAATTACCTTCTTCTTTAGATATATAATATATATTTTATTATTCCACAACAAGTATATCACAATTTTTGTAAATGTCTACTAAATTTTCAGATTTTTTTTGTGAAAAGATATCAGTTTTTCGGCATTTTTCTGCACTTCATTCCAATTCTATTGCTTTTTCTGTTGCGATATCTTCTATGCACGTAATTTCAGAAATCACTGAAACAGCCTTATCGTTTTTTTCAGTGCAGTACACAACATTTATAAGCTCTGCCGCAGAGAATTTCTGCCGTTTCTCCGATACTGCGTATAAAAGAGCCGAAAGACAGGCTTCCCTTTCATTCAGGTCTACGTTTTTTTCAACAACCCCCATATTCTCATTTCTTAAAATACCGACAGGAAGTGACGTTTCACCGCTTTTCAGAAGAATTTCATTTTCACATTCGAAATCCCCTTCCGCCTTTTTCCCGAAGGGTATTTCAAGACCGAAAGCATACAGGCTGTATCTTAAATCACTGCCGTCCGTTACAAAAGCCCGAGAGGAATAATTCCGGACGCTTTTAACGGTGCTTTTCGTTTCTGCCAGCACCTCGCCGCCTGCGCGAACAAATTTCTCACTTCCGTCGGAATTGGCAACAACTCCGGAAATCAGAAGCTGACCTTCTGTTACGGACTCTCCCTCCTTAACAACGTTTTCACCGAAATACCCCTTAACTAAAGTTACGGTCCCCTGCTTTTTTGCAACTATGTTTACGGGGGTATGGGTATCAACCTGATCCTTCTCTTCCACAGCCACAGTGATTTCAACCTGTGCCTTACCTCCGAAAATATTAAGGGATACCCATAAGAGGTTGCCGTACTCCTCCATAAGGCTGTTCTGAACCTCTAAAATGTCAATTTTAGATTTTCTCACCCCGGGTTTAACTCCGAGTTCTGCCAAGCTCTCTGTAAAGCTTTCTGCATTTACACCGTCAGTTTCAACTACTTCCACTTCCCAAATGAACCCTGACATAAACACCAAAAACAGAAGTACAAAAATAATGCCGAAAGCCGCACCACACCGCCATTTATGACGTTTGATAAAAAAACGCAGACCTCTTTCTCTTTCGATTTTCAAGGTCATTCCCGAGTTTTTTGCGGGCTCTTCAAGAAGAGCAAACCCCTCCACAGTTGTAAAGGCTCTTACCTTTACTCCGTCATTTTGAACATTCCACAGACTGATTCCGTTAATATGACAAAGATTTATAAATCTTTCGGAAAAACCGCCCTCTGCGCAAAACACCACATACCCTTTCAGAAGTCTCAAAAGCTGTATCATATATACCCGTCACACCTTCTCAAATTCGACAGAAACAATCTCACCGCTGATATCCGTCTGCCCGAAAGCAAAAGAGGATAGCATAAGGTCGTCTCCTCTGATTTTTACATTCATATTTCCGAGATTGAGGACAATGCTCTCACCTGAATAATCGGCAACATATTTACAATCCATTATGAGTATACGCTTGTTGCCGAACATCTCGATACAGGCAGTTTCATTGTTTTCTGCAATATTTTTTAATGGGTTTAACGGCATTTATGTTTCCCTCTTTCACAAAGCCTTTGGCTTTTTTGTTATATTCTTATGCCGCCCGTTCATAAAATATCTTTGCGGGGTGTTACAAATGATGAAAAATAAAATAAATATCAACACGGCAAGCGGTTTGCGCAAGGTAGTTACGGCAATTTTACCGATTTTTATTGCGGTCTGCCTTTTACTTTACCCAAAAAACACAGCTCAGGGCATACGAAACGGTCTTACACTTCTGGGAACCGACCTTATACCATCACTTTTTCCGTTTATGGTTCTTTCCACCTACATATCTCACAGTTCACTTTCACAAGCTGTCGCTCAATTTCTGGGAAAACCCGCACGTTTTCTTTTCAAAACAGGCGGAAACGGTATTATTGCATTTATCCTCGGAGCTTTGGGCGGTTATCCTGTAGGAGCAAAAACCGTTTCAGAGCTTTATACCCAAGGTAAAATAACCCTCAACGAAACCGAAAGACTTTTTTATTGGTGCATAAACCCCGCACCCGCTTTTGTGATTACGGCAGTAGGCGTTTTTATGCTCGGAAGCTTTTCAAGCGGAGTAATACTTTACTGCTCCTGTATTCTCGCCTCCCTTACAATGGGTATTTTATGCCGATTTTTAAGCGACGGAAAAAAAACGCAGTTTGAAAATACATCGGAATCAAAAAAACCGCAAAAAAACATTTTTGTAAAATCTGTTTCGGAAGGCACTGAAGCTATGCTCGCCGTTTGCGGATGGGTTCTGACCTTCAGTGCGATTTCCTCAATTTGCGAAATTTTCGGCAAAGAACGCACCGAGGTGCTTTTTTTAAAATCCGTTCTTGAGGTAACCACCGGTTGCAAAACCGCCGCCTCAAACGGGTTTGGTGTACCCGTGATTGCAGGTATTATAGGCTTCGGTGGCTTTGCCGTTCTTTTTCAGGTTGCTGCTTATGCCGATATATGCGGCATTCAAATTAAGCGTTTACTGTGCTCAAGGCTCATAAATGCAGCATTTTCAAGCCTTTTCGCATCTGTTTTAATTAAACTGTTTCCTCAAAGCCAAGCCGTTTCGGTAAACTTGGGGGGCACAAGCACTTCGCTTCTCTTGTACCACAGCGTACCTGCAACCGTAATTCTTCTCATAATGTGTGCCGTTTTCATTTTAGAGGTTGATAATCGCAAAAAAGTATGTTAATATAGAAGAGATGAAAGGAAGACGGTTTTATGGCTCGTAAAATTTTCAAAAATAAAACGGAAGCTCAGTGCGCTCTATGCGAACACGGCTCACCTACGCCAAACGGTGAAGCTGTTGTCTGCCGCAAAGCAGGCGGAGTTATGCAACCGTTTTCCAAATGCCGCAAATTCAAATATGACCCTCTTAAAAGAGAACCACAGGTTCTTCCTTTTGCAGTCTGTTTTTCGCAGGAGGATTTTGAGCTCTGATATCAGTGCAGCTTTTTTGAAAAGCGCACTGTTTTTTTCTTTTGTAACTTTTCACAAAAATAAAGGGAATTTATGTAAATAAATTTAATTTTTATTTTCGGGAATTGACTTGAAAAGATATTAAATTATTAGTACAATAAAAGACGAAAAAAACTACATTATGGAGGTTTATGTCGTGGCAGATGCATTCGATACTCTCAACACAATCCCCGTAGGTCCTTTAGGGATAATTTCAACTCCCGGTTGCGAAGAGCTCGCTCACAAAATTGACAAATATCTCACCACTTGGAGAGATGAAAGAGAAAGCGAGCACAAAACCACAATCGCCTTTGCCGGTTATCAGCGAAACACTTATCTTATCGATGCCGATTTTACACGATTCGGCTCAGGTGAAGGAAAATGTGTTCTTCACGAAACCGTAAGAGGCTACGATATTTTCATTATATGCGATTGCTTCAATCACGGTCTGACCTATAATATGTACGGTTATGAAAACCACTACTCCCCCGATGAGCACTACGCAAACCTCAAGAGAGCAATCTCAGCAGTAGAGGGTAAAGCAAGAAGAATAAATGTTATAATGCCTATGCTCTACGAGGGCAGGCAGCATAAGCGTTCAAGAAGAGAATCTCTCGACTGCGCCATTGCATTACAGGAGCTTTGCGTTGATATGGGTGTTGAAAACATCATCACCTTTGATGCTCACGACCCCAGAGTTCAGAATGCAATTCCGCTTAAAGGCTTCGAAAACGTTGCCCCCACGTATCAGATGATAAAAGCTCTTACAAAGAACTTTAAGGATTTAAGTATCGACCACGATCATCTTATGGTTATCTCTCCCGATGAAGGCGGTATGAGCCGTTGCATTTACTACTCAACCGTTCTCGGAATCGACCTTGGTATGTTCTACAAACGCCGCGACTACTCAGTTGTTGTTAACGGCAGAAACCCCATTCTTGCTCACGAATTCCTCGGTGATAATGTTGAAGGTAAGGATTGCCTTATTATCGATGATATGATTTCCTCGGGCGATTCAATGATAGAGGTTGCAACAAAGCTCAAAGAGCTTAAAGCCAACAGAATTTTCGTATGTACAAGCTTCGGACTTTTCTGCAACGGTCTTCAGGAGTTCGACAAGGCTTATGCTAACGGTATTCTTGACGGTGTTTTCACAACGAACCTTGTTTACAGAACACCCGAGCTTCTTGAAAAGCCCTGGTATTTTGAGGTTGATATGAGCAAGTATTGCTCTCTTATTATCGATACTCTCAACCACGATTGCTCCGTAAGCAGTCTGCTTAACCCTGCCGAAAAAATCAAGGCAAGACTTAAAATGTACAAAGAAGAGCAGAAGAAAAACGAGCTTTCGCTTTTTAACAATTGATAATTCACAAAAAACCGAGGCAAACAGCTCCGGTTTTTTTGTTTTATATTATTGACATTCTCTTTGTGATATAGTATTATTTACTATAAGGTAATAAAGGTTTTAACTCTCTTTATTTTTACCAAAATAAAAAACTTCATTTTCGGAGGCAGTTTTTATGATTAAACAGAGAAAAGTAGGATTGTACATTTTCCTCAACATCATCACTCTCGGTATTTACGGCATCTTCTTCTGGCATAAATGGACAGAGGATATCAACAAGATTTGCGACGGCGACGAGTATGACAGTGCCGACTATCTTCTTGTTCTCATTCTTGATTTGTTCAGCCTTGGTATTTATACATTTGTCTGGAACTACCAGATGGGCGAAAGAATGTATCAGAAAGCCGCTGACTACGGCGTTTCTATTAAACACGGCGGTATTTACGTTATGCTCTGGCTATTCATTCCTTTCGTAAGCAGTGGTTACAAAATCAAATATATAAACAAGCTTGCTGCGGCTTACAATGCAACAGTTGCTCCTGTTGAAGAGGAGAAAGAAGAAAAAGCAGAAGAAGTTGAAGCTTAACCAAATTGAAAGCCGTCCGTTCAGGGCGGTTTTTTTATAATAAAAAATCCAAGGTGATTTCTGTGAATAGTGAATTAAAATTTAATAACGGTGAATTTAAAATTCTTTCCGTGGGTGATTTGCATGAAAATATGAAGCTTGACACCCATTTAAAAAGAAAAAAACGCGAGGATATGCACAATCTTATTAAAACGGGAATTTACGCCTTCAAGCCTGATTTAATTGTGCTTCTGGGAGATACGCTGAATCCCGAAGATGAATCCGTAACCCCGGAGGAATATAAAGCCGCTCTTTCAGATGTTCTTAAACCGATTATAGATTCGGGCATCCCCTTCTGCTATGTTTTAGGTAATCACGAGCATGATTTGGGAAAAGAAGATATCATTGTTCAGGCTTACAATGAAATCGAAAGCTGTATCGGTGAAAATGACCCCACTGCTCCAAGAGGAAATTTCAACTGTAATATTCTTGTAAAAAACACCGCAGGTACGGAAGATATTCTCAATCTCTGGTTTATTGACTCAAACAACTGCTGTGATGACAGAGATATTTCAGTATATGATTGGGTTCATAAGGATCAGATAAAATGGTATGAAGAAAAGGCTCAAAGTATAAAAGATTCCCACGGCGGAAAAACTATTCCCGCAATTCTTTTCCAGCACACACCCGTTATTGAGGAATATGAGCTTCTCAGGGAAGCAAAGCCTTACGAATACCCCATAGCCGCAAGAGGGCACCATAAATTCTCCGATAAGCTGTATGTAAAAAAAGATGGGGTTGAAGGCTACCTCGGTGAAGGTCCCTGTTCACCTTGTATAAACGCAGGTCAATTCCAAAGCTGGAAAGAAACAGGTGACGTTATTGCCGCCTTCTTCGGGCACGACCACCTTAATGATTTCACCGGTTATGTTGACGGCATTATGCTCGGTCAGCATAAAACAGGCGGTTTCTGCTGCTACACAGACGGTTGCCGTTCCCTTGTAAGGCTTACCACAATTAAGGAAGAAGAGCCTTGGGAAGTAAAATCGAAGGTTTACCACTTCAAGGAATTAGGTCTTGAATGTCATTCCTTAGGGCCTATTGCCAAACGCATAAGTGACCGTCAGAGCATAGCTATGCACAAGGCATCTTATGTTGCCGGAGGTATAGCAGGTGTTGCAGGTATCATCGGTGCAGTTAACGCCATTAAAAAACACAAAAAATAATTCCGAAAAAGGAGTGATTTATATAAATTTCAGAAAAACCGCCGCACTTATTTCAGGTATGGCTTTAGGAACGGGTGCAGGCGTTGCTTTGGGTAAAAAGCTTAAAGAAAATAACTTCTGCCCCCTTTGTGCCGCTAAAAAAATTGTTGCAGGCACACAGGTTCACGTTACAGACGGTGAAAAATACTCAAACGGTGTTGCCCTTACTCCCCCCATGGGCTGGAGCAGCTGGAACACTTTCAGAAACACTATTGACGAGAACCTTATTAAAGATATAGCTGATGCTATGAAGAAAACGGGACTTCTTGATGCAGGTTACCGATATGTGAATCTTGACGACTGCTGGCAAAGCTCTATGCGCACAGCAGACGGAAAGCTTCAAGGCGACCTTTCCCGTTTTCCGAGAGGTATGAAGCCGCTTATTGAAGAAATAAATGATATGGGCTTCAAGGTAGGTCTTTACACCTCAAACGGTACTCTCACCTGCGAGGATCTGCCCGCAAGCCTTTACTATGAAGCAATTGATGCAGATACTCTTGCAGAATGGGGCGTAGAGTATTTCAAATACGATTTCTGCCACAATGAGGCTATCCCCACAGTTGCTCCCGAGCTTATTAAAATCTGTATAGGCAAGCCGGGTGAAGCTGATTTTATCGAGCTTCAGGCTGAACACGGAACGGTGCTTAAGGGCGCAAGAGTTCTCCCCGATGAAAAGGTTGAAGGCGGTTTTGTTGTAGGAAGCCTTTGCGGTGGCTTGGGCGAGCTCTGTTTTGACACCGTTGAAGTACCCGAAGACGGCGAATACACTCTCACAATAGTATTCAGAAAGGGCGGAAATAAAAAGAAATTCCTTGTTTGCAAGGTAAACGGCGAGCAGGAATACGACTGCCGCTTCCCCGAATCCAAGGGCTTCACCCCCGACGGCAGGCTTCAGGTAACCATTTCTCTCAAAAAAGGATTTAACACCTTGAGCTTCTATAATCCCGTAGGCTCACGTATGGATTCCGCTCAACGCCAATACATCAATATGGGTAAAGAGCTTAAAAGAGCAACAAAGGAATTTGCGGAGAAAAACGGCACACCCGAAAAGCCTATCTGCTATTCAATTTGCGAATGGGGTGTAAACCAGCCTTGGAAATGGGGCAAAAAGGCGGGCAATCTTTGGAGAACCACCCCCGATATTAAACCCACCTGGCTTTCAATGATAGGCATTTATGAGGTTAACGTAAGACTTTACAAGCACTCGGAAATCGGTTGCTGGAACGACCCGGATATGCTTGAGGTAGGCGTAGGAGAGCTGACAACGGAAGAAAACAAAACTCATTTTTCCCTTTGGTGTATGATGGCGGCGCCCCTCATCCTCGGTAACGATATAAGAAAATTCATAAACGAGGACGGCTCAGTTGATGCTGATAACAAGGTTCTCGAAATACTCAAAAACAAAAATCTTATTGCAATAGACCAGGATAAGCGCGGTATGCAGGCAAAGCGCATTTCCACTGACGGTACAACGGATATTCTTGTTAAACCCCTTGAAAACCGCGAGCTTGCAGTATGCTTCCTCAATAAGTCAAGCACTCAAAAGAAAATCACTCTTCCCGTTTACATAATTCACAATGAGCCTTACGTTGACCTTCCCCTTGCGGATTCTTACGAGGTTACTGAGCTTTGGGATAACACAACGCTCACCCTCAAAGAGGATATTAACGGCTTAGTTCCGCCTCACGGAGTTAAGGTTTACAGGGTAAAAGCGAAAAATAATTAAATAAATCCATTTAAGGAGGGAGATTTATGGATACTAAGCTTTTAAAAGAAAGAGCCAAAAATGTTATAAGCAAAGATCATTGGCTTTGCGTTGCCGTTACTCTTTTTATGATGCTGAGCATTAGCAGTACCGAAGGTGGCTACTTTGACTTTTCAACAACATCAGGTTCAAGTGGCGCTTATATAGAAAGCAATCCTTCAATCACTATACCCTTTATCGGAACTGTTAATTTTTGGAATCTGTTTGCAGGTATCGGGACATTCATTTTGGTTTTGAACGTTCTTTCGATCATAGCTTTTTCAACTTTTCGGTGCGGAGGAATACGCTTCTACCTGAAGCTGAGAAAGGATCAACCTGTGGGCTTCACCGAAATATTCCAAAACTTTAAAGATAAAACTTTTTTGAGTATTGCAAAATATTCATTTCTCCAAACACTTTTTATTGTTTTATGGACAATGCTATTCATTATTCCCGGCATCATAAAAACTTACGAATATTGGGCAATCAACTATATTCTCGCTGTTCGCCCGAACATTGAAAGGAAAGAGCTTTTCCGTCTGAGCAAAACAGTTATGGACGGTCACAAGTTAGATGTCTTTTGGCTTTCACTTACCTTTTTCGGCTGGGATCTTCTTAATGCACTCACAGCAGGTCTTCTGGGCATCTTCTGGCTCAATCCTTATAAGGAAGCAGCCTTCGTTGAATTTTTCTCGGAAATACGACTTGAAGCAATTTCCCTGGGAAAAATCACTCCCAACGATATTCCCGATTACGTCTCACCTGAGCCGCCCCGTCAGTATGGCGCACCGTTTATGTACAACACCGATATCCCCAACCCCGATAACGGTATGAATCCGTAAAGATTAAAAACGAAATGTACAACGCCCGCTTCAGATTTGAAACGGGCGTTTATGTTATATTGTTGATTTATTCTTCCACCTGATATTTTACATCCTCAAATTGCATTGTAACCTCTTCGCGATCGAAGCCTTCAAGGTCATATCGATCTGAATAATAATTAAATTTTTGTATATTAAAGCTACTGTCGGGACTGCAGGTTATAAGAGTACAACCGCGTTGAGAGCCAACCTTTGATATACCCAAATAAGCAAGATAATCTACACTGTAGCCGTAGCTGAAGATAATATCTTTATACTTGAAAGTGGTGTTATTATAATGGTCGTGACCGTTAAACATAGCTTTGGTAGAGTTTAATTCAAGCATTTTTTCGAATAAATTATCCTCCCCTATTCCGCAGTAAACACGCTTGCCTGTTTCACCGATAATACCGCTTATGTATTCAAAGTTTTCGGTATCTTGAAAATCATTTTCAGAAAATTCAGTCCAAGCATCCTTCATCTCAACAAGAGGAATATGGAAAAACGCAAGGCTTTTAACAGTGCCGTAGGTTTGTTTGAGTTCGGACTGCTGAGCTTTTGGCATTTGTTCTGTTGCCGCTCCGTTTTCACTGTTCATACGAAGTATTTCGGATTCATACCATTCCACCTGATTATCGTGAATATTATCATACTTCCACTGAATACCGAGAATATCGCCGTCAGTATAGGAGTGGGAATCCATCATAATAAATGCCTGAGTAATAATGCCGTCTGAATTTTTCACTTCAATAACGTGATTACCGTAGCCGTCAACCTCTTCGGGTCCTGCTTCAAAAAGGCAATATTTAAAATCATCATCCGAATAAAACTCCGATATTTCTTCTCTGGTATAGTAGCTGTAAGCCTCGGTATCGTGATTGCCGAAGTTCACTGTCCAATAAACACCCAAGGTTTCCATAAGGTTTGCAAAGGCTTTGGCACTGCTTTTGTTGTTAAAGGTTCCTGCCTGAAACGGCACGGGATATGCGATATCACCCGTAGCAATAACAAGATCAGGCTTTTCTCGGGTTATCATAGCGGCAACGGCATTTAAGGTCATTTTGTCTTTTCCCGAAGACATAAAGCCCCCGCCCAAGTGGATATCCGTAATTTGAAGAACCTTAAAATCACGGTCGGTAGTGAAAACCCAATAACCGTTTTCATCCTTTTCGGGTATGAGCTTATCTTCAATTTCAACAGCACTGTAGGAACTGCCTTTTTGAAGATTTTCGCTTAACACCCATGTATTCACGCTCGTAATAACAAGCGCAATCCCCAAAAGAGCACAAAGCACACAAACGATAATTTTTTTCACTTTCCCTTTACCCTTGTGTTCAGTTGTTTTAACTGATTTTTCTTTTATTTGAGCCATAATTATCCTCCGCAAAAAAATTTTATTGCTTTATAACAGTATGATAATATATTTATTGCTTTTTGACAACTAAAATTTCTCAGATGTTGCAATAATTGTTATTCACTGTTATAATAAGAATAAATATCAATACTTCTTATATAGGTGAGATTTATGAAAAAAGGTTTTTCGAGGACTAAAATATCCTACGGTGTAGGAGCGGTTGGTCTTGATTTAAGCTACGGTCTGTTTTATTCATTCCTTGCAAAATATTTAACTGATATTCTGCATTTGAATAAAAAATTCCTTTTGATTTTAACACCGCTCGCCAGAATTTGGGACGGCATCAATGACCCGTTAATGGGTACTATCGTTGATAACACTCATACAAAAATGGGTAAATACCGCCCATGGATACTAATAGGCTCAACCTGTAACGCCGTTGTTCTTACCCTCCTTTTTACAAATCCCGGATTGGAGTTAGGCGGGCTTCCCCTTTACATATATGTTGCTGTTCTCTATGTAGCTTGGGGTATGACAAACACCATGGCTGATATTCCCTATTGGTCTATGGTGCCGTCATTCACCAATGACCCTAAAGAGCGAAGCCTTATTGCAACCATTGCACGAAGCTTTTCAGGTATAGGTCAGGGAATCATTTCCATTCTCACTCCCGTTATTCTTCCCCTTCTTAGTGAAACCGTTGTCGGTGGCGAAAAAATTGCGGATGCGAGAAGCTACAGTCTTTGGGCTATTATCTGCGCTTTATGCCTTGTAGGCTTTTCCTGCCTTTCTGTTTTCAACACAAAGGAGAGGCATATAACTGCTCCCAAAGAGAAATTCACCTTCAAGAAAATGTTCTCCATTGCAAAAAACAATGACCAGCTTCTTGTATTTATGCTTTTTGCAATGCTTTCCAATGCAGGCTGGTATATGGTTTCGGGTGTGTCTGTTTATTACTTTGATGTTGTTGCAGGCGACCCCTCCAAACAAAGCACCTTCAATATTTTCGGCGCAGTCGGCTCAGTTCTCGGTCTTTTGGTAATTCCGATAATGACTAAATTCACCACTCGCAGAAGAACATACCAATTCTCGTTACTCCTTGCAATTTTCGGCTTCTTCGGTATGATGCTTTCAGTGAATATTGCAGGCTCATATATGCTGATGAATATTTGCTACACACTTGCCTCAATAGGTATTGCTTCAATGTTCGTTTCCCAAACCGTTTTCCTTGCGGATATTGTTGACTACGGTGAAGTTAAGCAAGGCTTCCGTTCGGAATCCATCACCTTCTCAATGAAGGGTTTTCTTCAAAAAATGGCTTACACCATTCAGACCGTCATCCTGTTCTCAGGACTTGAGATTTCAAGGTACAACGAAAATCTTCACGCTCAGAATACTCTTGAGGTTAAAAACGCAATAAGCTTTATGATGCTTATTGCACCCGTGATTTTGCTCATTCTTTCGTTTATTGTTTTCACCCGGAAATTCAAGCTTCACGGAAAATATATGGAGGATATAACGGCTCAGTTAAATGCCAAAAAAGAAATAAATTCATAATTTTGTAATGGCTCGTTTATAAAAATACACTACAATAGTTAAGGTGATGAATATGAAAAAACTCAGAAAGAAACTACCCGAAAAGGTTACACGTATTATTTTAGGTATAGCAATGGCAATCGCGGGACTTTTTATTCTCATCTACCCCGATTCCTCACTCATAACCATTTGCACGATTTTGGGTGTGATTTCACTTATATCGGGTGTTATAAGACTTATAAAATATGCAGTTGCAAGAAAAAGCGACACTCAATCCCCTGTTGATATAATATTGGGCATATTATCTTTTGCCGCCGCATTTATCCTGCTGATTCATCCGACATTTTTGCCTTCCATACTCCCGTTTTTAGTCGGACTTTTAATTTTCTTTTCCGGAACAACCGCTCTTTTTTCAAAAAGAAGACGGGGCTTTGCATATAAAATCATTGCGATTATCATTCTTCTTTTTGGTATTTCACTGATGATAAATCCCTTTAAAGGCGCAGTTGCCGTAAACTCTCTTATTGGCTTTGCTCTTCTTATTTGGGGAATTGTTTCCGTCATTGCCGAATTCCTTTCCAATGACCGCCCGAATATTCCGCCCGATAAGAACGACGACGATTACAAAGAAGTGGATTTTAAAGACGTATAGGCTGATCCATTAGCCTGAATTTTTTCACTTATATATATTTCTTCCGTTTCCTGCTGTGCTTTTATAAGCATTTCTTTCACTTTCAAATCATTGCATATTTCTATTGCATCGGTAACGGTATTGAAAATATGACAGTACATTTTTTTATAAAGCTTCAACTCTCTCATTGTTTTTATGTCGGACACCGTAATTCCCTCCGAAAATAATATTTTTGGTAAAACCATATAATAAAATATAACATACATTCCAATAATACGCAAAAACGCAAATCCACATACAATATCTTTGAGGTGAACAATGTGAATGTTAAAGATGTTGTAGCAGAAAGATTTAAAGCTTTATGCGAAGAAAGAAATATAAAAACAAATGAATTGGCAAATATATCGGGAGTTACTCCTTCAACCGCATACAGTATGATGGATAAAAACAGAAGAGATGTTTCTATCGTTACAATTAAAAAGCTTTGTGACGGTTTGGAAATAACTTTAGGCGAATTTTTTTCTACTCCTGAATTTGACAGCTTAGAACAGGAAATAAAATAAGGAAAAACAAAGATTCCCATTACATTTTCTCGGAAATGTAATGGGAATTTTTTTAAAGCATATCAAGCGTCTGCTCGTAGGCAGGGAGAAATTCTTTGATAAAAACCTCCGCTTCCGGTACTGCGCTTTCTTCGATTTTTCTTCTTGTTGCTGCTTCCGCTTCGCGGAATTCGGTGTTACCTGCCTTGCGCTCTTCAATACATTTTATAAGAGCACTTATTTTATCTGCCGCTTTTACAAGAGGCTTTAAATCATCGAAAGCATCTTCATTAAGAAGAACCGCGAACTCTTCTCTCAAATCCTCGGGGAGCTTTCTGAGAAGCTTTTCGTTAGCGGACTCCTCCACTGCCTTAAAGGCGGTGAGGATATCATCATTCTGATATTTTACGGGGGTAGGCATATCGCCTGTTATAATTTCATGGGCATCGTGATAAAGACCTAAAACCGCGGCTCTGTCTGCATTATAATTTTTACCGAAACGCTTGTTTCCTATAACTGCTAAAGCGTGAGCTATGACAGCCACTTCTTTTGAGTGACTGTCAAGGCTTTCGTTTTCGGTATTACGCATAAGAGCCCAACGGTCTATATACTTCATCCTCGAGACCATTGCAAAAAAACTGTAGCTCATAATTTTCCTTAAAATTTAATTTTGAATGTTTTGATTTCAAATGGTTTAAAGGTTGCTGTGAGAGTATTGCCCTCGTATGCAACTGCTTCATCCTCTTCTTCAAGAAGATTGCACTCCGTAGCCTCTTTAATATTGCTTGCAAATGTAAGAGCGGCGGGAGTTTTCGCGTTCCAGGTTTCGTAAGCACGAACAATTACGCTGTCGCTGTCCTCAGCAATTTTAACTGTTTCAATAACAATATTATTTTTGTCGCAGTTAACAAGGGAATATTCAGACGGAAGATTACCTTCGTGAGCTTTTACGGGAACGGCATAAAGGGGGAAGTTAACGTTGTAAGCCTCGTTAACAACACCTGAATCGCTTACCCTGCCTGCGTGAGGATAAATTGAGAAGGTGAAGGAATGATGCTCTCTGTCCTGAACAGAGTTGGGGCGTGTTGCACATCTGAAAAGAGTGGTTCTTATCTTACCGTCCTTAACATCACAGCCGTACTTGCAATCATTAAGAATTGAAAGACCGAAGCTGTTATCTGAAAGGTCAGTCCATTTATGCATAGACTCTTCAAACTGAGCAAACTCCCAGGTTGTGTTGGTGGTTGTTGAACGCTCGATATTACCGAACTGAATATCAAAGGTTGCTTTTGTTGCGTTAACATCAACGGGATAATTCGCTTTAAGAACAACGTGATCCTCTTTCCAATCGGATTCGTAATCCACATCAATTCTTTCAAGGTCGTTATAGATGCAGTAATACTCCGTAAAGGTTGAGTTGCGGAAGCTTCTGTCCACCTTGTAAACCGCTCTTACTGCGCCAAGCTCAATAATTTCGGCTTTTTTGAAATCGAGCTTCCAGGACACTTCATCAAAGTAGCATTTAACGTCCCAGGCTTCGTGGTTATGGGGTCTGTCCTGATATGCAATAACGTTACCGACAAGCTCGCCCTCGGGAGAAACGCTTCTGCCTGTTTTCTTATGAATAAGCCTTGAGATGTTACCCTCGTTATTAAACTCAACGGAGAAATACGGTGTTTCGGCATTCCGAGCCGTTGCACTGACTGCTTTATTTTCAGCAGGAGCGCATTTTTTTACAGTATAGGAAGCATAACCTTTTGCAGGAACGTCTGCAATAAAAACAATTTTACCGTCATAGGTTTTCTGGTATGCAACCTCATTACCGTTTTTATCAAAGAGTGCAAACTCACCTTCACAGGGAATTTCGCACATTGCCGCATCGTGACGGTTGAAGCCTGTTGTGTTGAAAATTACAATGCTGTCCTCTTTAAGGCTCATTTCTGTAATCAAGGCACTTTGCGCATCCCCTGCCATTTCACAGCCTGCGCCGAGAACCTTTTCGTAATCCTCTTTGCTGTCCTCATAAACCTCTTTTATTGATGAACCGGGAAGAATATCGTGGAACTGATTAAGAAGAATAAGCTTCCAATTTTCAAGAAGTTTTTCTTTAGGATAGCTGAAGCCTATTTCTTTATTGGCAATAGCCGAAAGTGTTTCAACATCGTGATAAAGGCACTCGCTCTTGCGGTTATACTTTTTATTTCTTGCCTGGCTTGTGAGAGTACCGCGGTGAAATTCAAGATACAGCTCACCGCACCAGGTAGGAAGATGCTTATTGCCCGAAACTTTTTTATCCAGCTCCTCAAAGAAATCGAGGGAGCTTGACTGCTTAACAACGGGGCAACCCTGAATACCCTTGCTCATTCTTCTGCCGTATTCGAGCATTTCAACCGTGGGGCCGCCGCCGCCGTCACCGAAGCCGTAGGACATAAGATAATCCTTGGAAAGGTCCTTCTGAGAATATCTCTTATATCCGCCCAAAACATAAAGCGGTCTTAATTTACTGTTATATGTAGTCTGCCAATTACTGCGCTCATCGGCTGTTACGTGGCAGCTCGGCGGGAAATGAGAAAGCACCTCAGTACCGTCGATACCGCGCCATTTAAAGGTATCATAAGGGAATTTATTATATTCATTCCAGCTTATTTTAGTTGTCATAAAGTACTTCATTCCGCACTTTTTAATAAGCTGAGGAATTGCGGCTGAATAACCGAAAACATCGGGAAGCCACATAATTTTATTATCAACGCCGAACTCATCACGGAAGAAGCGTTTACCCACCATAAACTGCCTGACAAGGGCTTCACCCGATGCAACGTTTGTATCAGCCTCAACCCACATACTGCCTTCGGCTTCCCATCTGCCCTCTTTTACGCGCTTTTTTATCTCCTCGAATACCTCGGGGTAATCCTGCTTAACATAATCGTAAAGCTGAGCCTGAGAGGACATAAATTTATATTCGGGATATTCCTCCATTAGTTTAAGAACTGTGGAGAAGGAACGGCAAGCCTTTTCTCTTGTCTGACGAAGCCTCCAGAGCCAGGCAACGTCTATATGAGTATGACCTATGCACCAGGCGGTAGCTTCCTCATGTTTGCCGTAGAGGTTTTCATCGAGGTATTCGGAGGCGGCAATTGCAGATTTTCTGAACTCTTCCCTGTCATTTGTATCAATATTAAGGATGTTGCAAGCCTCGTTCAGTGCTTTGAGGATATTGATTCTCGCGTCACTGTCCTCATCCTTGTATTTTGCAACCTTCAAGGGAGTAAGAATATCAAAATACGTTGCAAATGCAATATCGTCAAAAGCCTGAAGCTGAGCGCCAAGCTGAATTTCACCACGCCACTCCCAATCGTCTGCATAAGCGTTTATGTAAATTTCAAGCTCCTCGCCGCCTTCAGCGCAGGATGTAACGGTAACATATCGGTGATTGCTGTCACCGCCCTGAACAACCTTGCCGTTGATGTAAATAATAAACTGCGGATTAACTCCGTCCCACGCTCTCTTAAAGGGAGTAATATTATAAATAACGTGCTGTCCCTTAAACTCTTCGGGAATTTTAACGGTTTGCTTAAACCAGCAATAGCACTCGCGGTAGCCCCAATAATCCTTATTGGCTTTAAAGGGTATCCACTCACCTTTATCCCTATCGGCAAAGCTATACTGACCGTCGCGGAAGAAAAAATCTCCGGTATCAACACTGTCGATAATAACAAATTTACTGTACATATCGCTCAGCAACTGATTGATACGTCCGCTTATCATATATCTTTCACTGTTTTTATCGTGAAAATCGATTTCAAAATGCCCCATAATGTGAACCTCACAAAAAACATAATTCGGCAAAAGCCGATAGGGTAATGATATCACAGAATATGTAGTTTTACAATAATTTAAAGTAAAAAAACAACTCAATTATCGTGACATTTTATAGTTGACAACACAAGAAATAAAAAGTAAAATATAAAGAAATATATATTCAGGCAGAGGTTTTCAAAACTTGCCGTTAATAAGGAGCGATTAAGTATGGCACATTACTGCACAGAACCCTCAAGAACCTTCAGCGAATATCTGCTCATACCCGGCTATACGGGTCCCGACTGTATTCCCAACAATGTCAGCCTTAAAACTCCCCTTTGCAAATTCAAAAAGGGCGAGGAAGCACCCATCACTCTCAACATCCCCCTTGTGTCTGCAATTATGCAGTCCGTTTCAAACGATACCCTTGCCATTGCTTTAGCAAAGGAAGGCGGTCTTTCTTTCATCTACGGCTCTCAGAGCATCGAAGAAGAAGCGGCAATGGTTGCAAGAGTTAAAAACTACAAGGCAGGCTTCGTTTTAAGTGATTCGAACCTCCGCCCCAGTGACACTCTTTCGGATGTTGTTGATCTTTACGAAAAGCTCGGTCACTCAACTATGGCAGTTACTCACGACGGCACTGCTAACGGAAAGCTTCTTGGCGTTGTCACATCACGTGATTACAGAATCAGCCGTATGCCTCTTGATTTAAAGGTAACTGAGTTTATGACTCCCCTTGAAAAGCTTATTACCGCTCCTGCAACAACCACTCTTAAAGAGGCTAACGATATTATCTGGGAGCACAAGCTCAATTCCCTCCCCATTATTGACGATAACGGCAATCTTATGTATTTCGTTTTCCGTAAGGACTATTCTCAGCACAAGGAAAATCCTCAGGAAATTCTTGACGAAAACAAGAGCTATATGGTTGGTGCGGGTATTAACTCAAGAGATTATGCAGAGCGCGTTCCCGCTCTCGTTGAAGCAGGCGCAGATGTTCTTTGCATCGACTCCTCCGAGGGTTACACTGTCTGGCAGGAGCGCACCATCGCCTTCATCAGAGAAAAATACGGCGACAAGGTCAAGGTAGGCGCAGGTAACGTTGTTGACCGTGACGGCTTCCGTTTCCTTGCAAATGCAGGTGCAGACTTTATTAAGGTAGGTATCGGCGGCGGTTCCATCTGCATCACCCGTGAAACAAAGGGTATAGGCAGAGGACAGGCTACCGCTCTCATTGAGGTTGCCGCCGCTCGTGACGAATACTTCGAGGAAACAGGCGTTTACGTTCCCATTTGCTCCGACGGCGGTATCGTTCACGATTATCATATGACACTCGCTCTTGCAATGGGTGCCGATTTCCTTATGCTCGGCAGATACTTCGCAAGATTTGACGAAAGCCCCACACCTAAGCTTAACATCAACGGCACTTATGTTAAGGAATATTGGGGCGAAGGCTCCAACAGAGCAAGAAATTGGCAGCGATATGACCTTGGCGGTCAGAGCAAGCTTTCTTTCGAGGAAGGCGTTGACTCTTACGTTACCTATGCAGGCTCACTTCACGATAACGTTTCAAAAAGCCTTTACAAGGTTAAATCCACAATGTGCAACTGCGGTGTAACGACTATCCCCGACCTTCAAAGAGATGCAAAACTCACTCTTGTTTCCGCAACAAGTATTGTTGAAGGCGGTTACCACGATGTTATGCTCAGAGGAACAAACTCAACAAACAGATAATTATGAAATCCCCTTTAAGTTCACGAGAAACTTAAAGGGGATTATTTTTTTATTATACTGTCACGGGTTCTTTTTCAAAGATTTTTTCAAGAAAGTCTACGGATTTCGCCATACACTCTTTTGCATATTTATTGCTTGCAAAGGATAAATGATAGCAATGGTTATTTGTAAACCCACTGCAATGGTAAGAGTCAAAATACGGAACAACGGCTTTGAGCTTTTCTGCCATAGGCTCGCCCTGCCCCTGGCAAACTATATCGTCATCAGCCCAGCAAATAAATGTTGAACACCATTTTTCGTTAACGAAATGCGCCGGAGAAACATATTGATAATCAGCAAACTCCTTAAAATTCGAGAAATCATTTTTAAAATCAAAATCAAGAAGAGTTCTTGCGGTTGTGGGAATAACGCCGAAAAGTGACGTACCTTTAACGAGAACCTCCATATCGTATATACCGCACATAAGCATAAGACCCTTAAGGTCAACATCTATTTTATTGCACTCTGCCCTTTCGCACAGTTCATCGTTATATTTAAGCGCCGCCATATATGCCGCAATGTATCCGCCCGCGGAGTCACCCGTAACAACGATATTATCCAAATCAAAATTATATTTTTCGGAAAGCTTCTCAAGGTAATTAAGGGCGTTAACACTGTCACGCACAAGACCGCGGTAATCAACCTCACGGGGCATACGGTAGTTTGCGCAATACACAAAGTAGCCTTTATCGGCGTAATATTCGCTTACGGATACTCGGTATTTTTTATCTCCTGCCAAAAAGCCGCCACCGTGGTAATAAACAATGACCGGATGCTTTTTACCGTCATTTAAAATTTCAGGCTTATAATACAAATCGGCTTTTTCAGTTTCACTGCTGCCGTAGGCTATATCTTTAACGCTTACGATATTTTCAAAACGCAATGAATTCTGAGACGGATTGCAAATAATATCAAAAGCTTTAAAAACCAACTCTGCCTTATTCACATATATTCCCCCATTAGTTTTGTAAATTATGGTTTTATTACCTTTTTTTCCCATTTTATTACATAAAAGAAAAAAAGGCAAGTGTTTTTATATGAAGAACTCATAAAAATGCTTAGCCTTTTAAAATAAACCTTATTTATTTTTCAACAGTCTGCCGTTCTATATCTCTTTTCAGCTTTAATATTATGCGTTTCTCAAGCCTTGAGATATAGCTTTGGGAAATACCGAGAATATCCGCCACCTCTTTCTGGGTATGCTCCTTCAACCCCTCCATACCGAAACGCATATTCATAATAAGCCGCTCTCTGCCCGAAAGGCTTTGCATACAGGAATAGAGTATGCGTTTTTCATCCTCCTGCTCTATATTATCATTTATTTCAAGTCCGTCACTGCCCAAAACATCGGATAAAAGAAGCTCGTTTCCGTCCCAATCCACATTGAGCGGTTCATCAAGAGAAATATCCGTTTTCTGCTGATTGACTTTTCTTAAATGCATAAGAATTTCGTTTTCAATACATCTTGAAGCGTAGGTTGCAAGCTTTATATTTTTATCTGCCCTGAAAGTGTTAACTGCTTTTATGAGACCGATTGTACCAATTGATATCAAATCTTCAATATTAACCCCCGAATTTTCAAACTTCTTTGCTATATACACTACAAGCCTCAGGTTATGCTCTACCAATTTATCACGAGCACCGCTGTTGCCGTTTTGCAGCTCCTCGGTAAGCTTTTGTTCCTCCGCCTTTGAAAGGGGCGGCGGAAGCACCTGAGGACTGTTTATGTAATAAATTGTATTTCGCCCCAATTTCAAACAGAGCTTCATTTTTAAAAGCTTAAGTCTTTCCTGAAAATGTAACATTGCTATCTTTCTCCTTTCGCAAATTTTCAAATATATTTTCATTTAAAAGAGCTTTATATACCCCGCCCGACAAATCCTTTTCGGTTATTGCAACGGCGCAAAACTCCGTCCTGAAGCTTCCTTTTTCCGTTGTGATTTTCACTTCTTCGGGTATAAACGCTTTAAGCAGGCTATCCCCCGTTACACTTTTACAGGGAATAAGTCGGAATTTTTTTCGGAGGCTTTCGGGAACCTCGCCGTTAAAATCGTTTTTTAAAAAAGTCAATTCCGCAAAATCGAAAAGTGGAGCTACACAAGAAAGCTCCGCAACAATTACGGGTCTCCCCGAAACTCCGTCAGTCAGGCTGTTGCCCGTATCAATAAGCCCTTGCGTTTTCACACTGACAGAACGGAAAATAATTTCCAAATCGCATTTGTTGCCTGTTTTAACCTTTTTACCTATAATGTAATCTGCAAAAAGAAATATACCGTATATAACAAGAACACTGCCTACAAGGTATGTGATACTCATATCAAAATAAACAGTACCGTTAAAATACATAATATTTTGCGGATTAACCGTTATTTCCAAGGCGTACATTGCCCCGCCGAAAAGAAAGGTTACTGCGAAAAATGTCAAAAACCCCTTTAAAAAGGCTCTTATGTTTTTAGGTAAAAACGCAACGGCACTTATTACAGCCGCCGTTAAAATCTTAAAAAGCAGAGAAAAAGCAACATTCATTTCATCAAGGAAAATAACAAGAGCTGAAAACCCTCCGATAAAAGAAGCCGCTCCGACCGCAAATTTATTTGTCGGGATTTTCAAAAAGACTCTGCATGAAACAAGCAATATATATGTAAGAAGAATGTTTAAAGCCACAAGCACATCTGCATAAACCGTCACCGCTTCACCACCTCGAATTTTATTATAATAAAAGTGATTTAAAACTTTTGTCGGTATGGGTCGCAGAAAAAACTTTTCATTGACAACAGCGAGAAATAAAATTAAACTAAATACAGGAGTTGAGCGCTATGAATATTTATAAAAATGCTAAAGTAATTTTTCCTCAGGCAGTACGCGACTGCGTTGTAATCACCGACGGAGGAAAAATAGTTGATATATGCGGAAGATATGAAGCGAAAGAAGCCGATATTGTTACCGACTGCGGAGGTCTTTACCTCTCCCCCGGTTTTATTGATGCCCATGTTCACGGCGGCGGTAACAAAAGCGCAATGAGCGAAAATTTTAAAGATATAATTGAAATGGCGGAAGCGCACTTAAAATCCGGAACCACCTCAATTGTTCCCACCACTCTTGCCGCCCCCGTTTCTCAGCTTAAAAAGGCTGTTCTTTCAATCAAAGAAGCAAGCGAAAAAAGCAAAAATGCCAACATATTGGGCGTTCACCTTGAGGGTCCGTATCTTTCGCTTAAATATAAAGGGGCTCAAAGTCCCGAAAATATTCTGAACCCCGAAAAAGAGCCGCCCGAGGAATTACTTGATTTATGGGATAAAATTCTCATAATGGGTGCCGCTCCCGAATGTGAAGGCTGTCTTTCTTTAGGTGACAAGCTGAAAAAACGTGGCATAGTTGCATCTGTGGCTCATTCCGCCGCAAGCTTTGAGCAAGTGGAGGAAGCCGCCCGTCACGGCTACAGCGATATTACGCATATTTACAACGCCTGCACCTCCTGCTTTAAGGTAGGTATTTTCAGAACCGCGGGAGTTGTGGAAGCAGGTCTTGTTCTGGATGAATTTACCACCCAGACAATTGCGGATTTAAGGCACTTGCCGAAAGGTGTATTAAAGCTCATTTACAAATCCAAGGGTGATGAAAAGATGTATCTCATTACCGACGGACTCGAATTTTCCGCAAGCAATATAAAAGAAAACACCGTTTACACTCAGGAAAACGGCATGGGTGTTATTTATGAAGATAAGGTTATGAAGCTCGCGGACCGTTCTGCTCTTGCAGGCAGTGCCGCAACGCTCAATGACTGCGTAAGAAATATGTATAAAGAGGTTGGAGTTCCCATTTACAGCGCCGTCAGAATGGCAAGCCTTACCCCCTCGGAGGTTCTCGGCTTCGGCGCTTCCAAAGGAAAAATAGAAAAAGGCTACGATGCAGACCTTGTTTTATTTGATGATGATATCAATATAAAATCTGTTATAACAAACGGTAATAAAATATATTAAATATATTAAAAAACTTGCTTTCTCTCACGGGAAAGCAAGTCTTTTTTATAAATTAAAATATTCAAGTATTCCGTTATATATACCTTTAGCTGCCGCTTTTTGTCCGTTTGCGGTTTTCAATAAGCCGAAATCGGAGGAGTTGGAAATAAAGCCGGACTCTATAAGCACCGCAGGGCAATTCTCTACGCGAGTAACGCAGAACGGATAAAAATGAACTCCTTTATCCTTCATAGAATACTTTGCATTGGTTTTATAAGATGCTATGAGATTATCCGATATTGCTTCTGCCAAGGGTCCGGAATAGTTCTTGTAATAATAGACCGATGCACCGTTTGCAGAAGAAGACTGCGACGAATCGAGATGAATTGCTACATACAAATCGGGATTCAGCTTTATTGCGTTCATACGGCGCTCATTTATATCGTCAGCAGATGAAGAGGTATCTCTCGACATTACTACCGTTGCGCCTTTGTTTTCAAGATATGTTTTTAAATATGAAGCAATCTTATATGTATATGTACTTTCGTATGCACCTGATGATGAAAGTGCACCGGGGTCAGCTCCCCCGTGACCCGGGTCAAGCTCAATAACCCTGCCTTTTAAGCTCTTTACGGGTTCTTTAACGGAAATAACAAGGAGATTATCACTGTTGTAATATGCCTCGTATCCGTAGAAACCGCCTGTTTCTCTGAAATATACCCTGAGGGTAGCGGTTTTATTTTCATCATTTATTATCCATTTGCAGGATTTTACTGTGCCACTGTTAGGGAAGGTCAGCGCACCGTCAGCCACTGTTGTATAATAAAAGGTGATGTCCATATACGTTGCGGTAAACTTACCGCCTGCATTATTAAATTTTCGGCTGTCATAGCCTGTTTCATAGGACTGTGGCTTAACCGTTACGTTAAAAGGAACTCTCCAATTAAGTGCTATGTAAAAATCTGTTGAATCCGTATCTGTCTGAGTGGGATATCTTAACTGAGCCTTGTTAGAGGGCATCGCATAACCCGTAAACACCTTAACATCATCCGTATAAACACGCCTGCCCGATTTCAAAACGTAATAAGATTTTCCGCTTGAACTATCCTTCACGGGACCCGAAGCTACATAATCATAAGTCCCTTTGGGTAAGGTGGAATAAAGGGGATTCGAGGTATCGTTTATGGGTGAAGCCGGCAATGTTTCTGCGGAATATTCCGTTACCATACAGAATTTACTTTTTGTTGAACTGCCGTGCTTTGTGTCAGGGGTTATCTGGGTAATGCCCTTTAATGTGTTTTGTATATCCACATCAACCGCTTTGCACATTACCTCATAAGCGTCGAGAAGTGTAACCTCGCCGTCGCTGTTAACATCGGCTTTCTGTAAAGTTCCGGCGTTTGCAGTTGTGATATCGGAGGCAATTCTCATAATTGCCCGTACATCGGAAAGCTTCAGCTTACCGTCGCCGTTCATATCACCTGCCACATCTGCCGCAGATGCCTGAAAAAATGAAGCCATAACAGATAAAATTATTAAAGCCACAATTATTCTTTTAAAAATTTTCATTCGTTATCATTCCTCATAGGCTTTTTTCAAAGCGGTTCGCGTTCCCGAACCTACCAAACCGTCAACTGTAATGCCTGCATCGCTCTGAAAGCTCTTAACTGCCGCAAGAGTTCCCGAACCGAAAGCACCGTCGACGTCACTTTCCGAAGAAAGGTAGCCTAATTTATATAAATACCACTGCACCCATTTTACACCCTCGCCGCTGCTGCCCTGCTTAACCGTTGATTCGGGTTCTGTGTAGGGGCAGGTTTCTTTAGCGGCAGTTGAAGTTATCTTTATGTAATCTGAATGAGCATAACCTGTGTATTTTACTCCGTTAAGCGTAAACTGAACCTTGTACCAATCTCCGCTTTGGCTCAAAACCGTAACCGTAGCACCGTTTTGCAGTTGAGCAACCACATCGGCACTTGTGCTTGCAGTTTCTCTTATATTAAGATTGCCGGAAGAAATTGTAACAACACCCGTTTGAGTTGCGGAAGCCCCCGTAGTTGAAGCCGTAACCGCCGAAGAATATGAAGAATAAAAATTCTTACTTGAAGTACTGTTATACGCTCTTATTTTGTATTTATAGGAGGTTCCGCTTTTCACTGTTGAATCTGTATAAGAATTCGTTGCAGAAGTGCCTATAAGCGAATACGCCCCGGAAGCAGTGTTGTACCTGTAAACAGCATATTTGGTGCAGGAAACCGCAGTCCATTTAAGCTTTACGGAAGAAGCCGAAACAGCTGATACCGTAAGTCCCGATGGAGTACTCGGCGGCGCACAAGCAACAAACACGGAGCTGTATTCAGAATATACGGTTACCCCGTCATCATTTACGTAATAAGCGCGGACCTTGTACTTAGACTCTCCCGACGAAAGAGAAGAATCGGTATAGTTAAGCGTGCTGACCGTTGCCGCTTTTTCATACTTAGCTGTGGAGCTGTTATACTTATAAACCTGATACTTCTCCGCGTCCCTGACAGATTGCCATGAAAGAGTTACCGATGAGGATGTATAGCTTGAACAGGAAACCGACGGAGAGCTTGCTTTAAAGGCTTCCTCGCGTGTCAGGTTTTGATTCGGCATATTCTTAAAAACGGGAATAACAAAAATCTTTTTATCCTGAAGTATGCCCAAAGACAGATACGCCTTATATGAAGAATAAGCCTCTTTTGCCGCCGCCTGAACATTCGCCATATATTCATGGTCATAAAGCATACCTGAGTCCGGATTAACATTAAATTTCTGTAAATAGCCCGTATATTGCTGATACTTTTCTATGAAGGTCTCATAAATATACTGAGCACCGTAACTTATTGACCTTTGAGGAGTTGTCCATGGTCTGCCGTAGGTGGTTGAAAGAGAAACCTTGGATTTTAAAACATAACCCGAATACGATGTACCGCTGACAGTGGCGCTTACACGGTAAAAATCACCGCTTGCGCCTATATAATAAAGCTCTGTACCGGACGGCACCGTAACCACCTTTGTGCCCGAGGTTGATGCAGTTTTATACATAACCGCCGAAGCAGAGGTTTTCATATAACCGTTTGCCCATTTAAGACCCGAGGCAACACCTGAGGTTGCACCGATATTATAGTAATTGTAAATACCCTTGTACGGCGAATAAACACCGCTTGCACTGTTTGATGAAGAAGCTGAGGTTGCGCCTACCTCCTGCACGATTTTGGAAGCAAGGTAATATGCGCTCATACCGCTTTTTTTTGCGGCAGACATAATCGCCTCAGAATATTTTACGCTTGCGCCGTCAACCTCGTATGTTTTTTTCGTACCGAGAGCATCAACGTATGTAATCGCCGAATTATACATCCATGTTCCCTTTAAAATAGCTTCAACACCCGCCTGAGTCTGGGCTGAGTCGTAAAGGGTGCTTTCAAATTGGAAAATATATTGCTCGTTGAGGAAATTGCGAGGGTCCATATAATATTCAACTGCATATTCGGATGCACTGACCCAGGTTGAGCCCTCCTGAATAACACCTTTGCAGGAACTGCAGGAGCACAAAAAGTCGGAAGCGGCAGTGTTTTGAATAAGCTGCTGAGAATGGGGAGTTCTTTCCTGAGCAACCGAGGTTGCCCAATCCAGACCCGTCACCATGGGAACAAATTCCCACTTCGGATATTTTTCGTGAAGCTCAGCAAGATACTCGGCATAGGATACGGGGAAGCCTGCATCCAGAAGACCTTGATAATAAGCATCTACACCGATAGCCATCTCAAGAATACTGCGCACATCTGAAAGCTCTATGCTTCCGTCTTTATCTATATCGGCGAGAGCAAGCTGAGAAGACGTGTAGCTGTCAATACCTGCGGTAAAGCGCAAAGCAGTACGGGCATCACTTAAAGACACCTTTCCGTCGGAGTCTAAATCACCCATTACGGTTGCTGCTGATACCCGAGGTAAGTATGATAAACAAAGTACGCATACAAGCAGTACTGAAAAACTTTTTAAAATCCTTTTCATTTTTCCTACCTTAAAAAATAGTTAAAACAGTCCAAACTACTCTATCGTATTTTTATTTTAACATATCAACAAGGTTTTTTATTTCCAATTTAGAAATACCCTTCGTATTTTCTCCGAAACTGTAGGAATATGAAAAAAGGCAAAAGCCGTTCCACCGCGATGAAGAAGAAATGTATTTATATTGACGAGCAAGAATATCGCTGTTTTCCTGCCATTCCGTCTCACCGCTCCCTGCGTTTTCATCTGTTTTACCGCATTTATACGGTGCAAAACCGCAAATAAGTTGAACAGTGCTTTTTCCTGCTAAATTTTCCCAGGCTTTTGCAGTAGCTTCAAAAGGCAGTTTTTCATTTTCAAAGCCGAAATACAACTGAGGAATAATATAATCCGCAAACCCTTCTTCACCCAACCATTTTTCCACATCGGCAAAATACACATTCATACACTTATTTATATCACCCGCAGGACTGATACCGAAAAGCAAGTCCTCGGATTGACTTTTTATAAGCGAATACACACTCCCCACAAGCACCGAAACGCACTCCCGCCGCCACTGCTCTAAGGATAGCCTTCCTCCCGCATTTTTATAAAGCCCGAAATCCGCCGTATCTTCCACTTCGCAATCGGGATAAAAATAGTCGTCAAAATGAATTCCGTCAATATCATAATTTTCAAGAAGCTCCCTGACCCCGTCAAGCACAAGACCTCTTGCCCCGTCATTGGCAGGATTAAGAAAAATCCCCGTTTCACATATAAACAACGAGGATTTATCAAGCTCATATAACCTCCTTGCCGGACTGCCTTCGGAAAGCTTTTCGTAATCAGCAGAATAAGACACTCTGAAGGGATTTACCCACGCGTGAACACTTAACCCGTATTTTTCACCCGTTTCTGTAAAAATTTCCAAGGGGTCAAAGGAAGCTTCAACCCCGTCGGTACAAATATAGTTTGATGCAGGAAAAATATCCGAACTGTACAAAGCATCGCAAAAGGCTCTTGCCTGATAAAACACGGTATTTATTTTTGATTTTTCCAACTCTGCAAATGCACCTTCGAGAGCGGCTCTGTATTCCTCTTCCGTCTTCCCTTTCACTAAAGAACTTATTTCCGTGTAGCTGAACCATACACCGTGCATTTCGCTTAAAGCTTTCGCGGTGCTCGCAGACACCGCACTTTCCGAATTATCAACCGAAGCTTGGTAAGAGGTGCTTTCATCCGCAGCACTTACCGCACTGCTTATATCCCCGACATTTTCTTTTATAAATTTTATTCCGACAACCGCTACTGCAACGGCAGTTATCAGGCATATAAATTTTTTCATAAAAACACCGCCTGTATTATATATACAGACGGCTTCCGTTTTTTATGACAGAAAAGGGACTGCCGACACTAAATGCGACAGTCCCGAAATTATTACAATTCCTGATTTTTATCAGCAATTTCCAGCTGAGATTTAGCAAGCTTCTCCATCGCATCCTTATCACCTGACATGGCAAGCTTGGAAGCCTCTTCACGCCTTGCAAGAAGCTCGGCATACATACGCTCTCTCTTTTCGCCGGTAAGGTCATAGAAGAGAATGGGAATAATACCCAAAAGGCCCGTAACAGAGGAGATAATCGTTGCCATTGCAAACAATCCGTGTTTTGTATCATCTGTCTGAGCCGTACCTCTTGTATAGGAAGTGATATCGTAACCGATATACTTCTTGATCTGAAGGGAAACGGTAGAGTTAAGAATACTTGCAAGCTTGGTAGCAAGACCCTTAACAACCGAGGTCATAGCCTCCGTGCGGTAGCCGTTCTTCCACTCGCAGTAGTCCATAGATTCGTTATACATCTCGCTGGGTATAACCTTGCGGACACCGTAGAATACCATAAAGATAGCCTCTTTAATGGCAAGAACGAAGAACATAGGCAGAACCTTCTTATAAAGACCGTTATGCTTACCGCCTATCATACCGATAAAGTAAACAAATATATCAAGGAAGTTTCCTATATATTGACCCATAATATAGAGGAACCTTGTGGAGAACTTTCTTCTGAACCAAGGAACAAAATAGAAAGCAAATGGGTTAATAATAGCACCGGGTATACCTGCAACCATTGTCATGGAAGCGAAGTTGAGAACATCAATGTAATAGTCGTTCATACTTCCGCTGATGCCGAAGCTGGAAAGAGTTTCGGAAAGCGTGAGAAGAAGTATGGGCTTATTGTTGATAACCGACCTCACGCCCTGCATAACACTGGGAGTTTCAACAGACTGCATAACTCTTTCACGGGTCATAACGCAGAAAATAAGTGCCGCCGCACCGCTGACGATAGAGGTAAAATTACCCATAAACACAAAGGTGGATTGATAAGAAAGGTTAATTACCTTGTTACCGATAAGGTCAAGGAGAACCGTCATTATCTGCTGGGGCAGCTTTTCGCCGAAGAAGCCTGAAGCAAATTCCGCTAAAGTAATAAGACGGGTTCTGTCAACCGGATGAGGTGTAATTGTTGACAGCATACCCGTTCTTGCAATGGAACGGAAGGTGTTTGCTCCTTCACGGACGACCGTAAGAATAAAATATGTAAGAAATTTGCTCATATCTCTGGAGCCTTTGCCCTTGAAAAGGAGAGGAAGAATCCAATAGAAGCACGTACCCAATGTACCCGGAATACCTAAAGCAACAAGATATGGCTTGAATTTACCCCAACGGGTACGGGTTTTTTCAACGACAGCAGCTGTAAACACATCGTTGATAACGTCCCAGATACCGTTAAAGAAGTTAACGACAGTTTGATAGTCAAGGTCGATTTGAAGAATGTTAGTGACGAAACGGGAGTTGAAGGTATCGATATTGAAGCTTTGGCACATATCGTAGATAACGTACCAAACGGTTTCTTTCATACCGACGTATCTTCTGTTTTCATAGACATATTCTCTTGAAACAGAGTCTGTCTGCAGAGTTTCGACAGAAACATCTTCTTTGACATCAGGTGTATTGTTTGCCAAAAAAGACACCTCCACAATGGCAGATATACAAACCGCCACGATATTTATGGGAAAAATTATAGCATAAAGGATAATTCTTTTCAATATTTTACGGCAACAAAAAACAACCTTGTATAAAACAGCAAATTAAAACCTTACGCATTGTGCATTTTGCCCATAAAAAAGAATTGCCGGTAAAAGCCGACAATTCTTTAAAATATTACAATTCTTTTTTCTGATTTCCCACATCCAACTGAGATTTGGCAAGCATTTCCATTGCTTCTTTATTGCCTGACATTGCAAGCTTAGAGGCTTCTTCTCGCCTTGCAAGAAGCTCAACATACATACGCTCTCTCTTCTCGCCGCTCAAATCATAGAAGAACATAGGAACAATACCGAGAAGTCCGGTAAGTGTGGGGATAATGGTTGCCATTGCAAACAGACCCATTTTTGTATCGTCAGTCTGGGCGGTTCCGCTTGTGTAAGAAGAAATATCATAACCGATAAGCTTCTTTAGCTGCAAGGAAAGAGCGGAGTTCAATATACTTGCAAGCTTCTTTGCAAGATCCCTTGCAACAGAGGTCATAGCCTCTGTACGGTAACCGTTCTTCCATTCGCAGTAGTCCATGGATTCGTTATACATCTCACTGGGAATAACTCGGCGAACGCCCCAGAATACCATATAAATAGCTTCTTTTATCGCCATAACGAAGAACATAGGCAGAACCTTTTTATAAAGACCGTTATGCTTACCGCCTATCATACCGATAAGGAAAACGGGTATATCAAGAAGTGACTGAATGTTTTGGCTGACAATATAAAGGAACTTAGTTGAGAACCTTCTTCTGAACCAGGGTACAAGGTAGAATGAGAAGGGATTGATGATTGCTCCGGGTATACCTGCCACCATTGTCATGGAAGCGAAGTTAAGAACATCTATGTAATAGTCATTTATGCTTCCGCCGACACTGAAGCTGCCGAGAGTATCCGAAAGAGTAAGCAATAATATGGGCTTATTGTTAATAATGGATTTAATGGACTGCATAATACTCGGGGTTTCAACAGACTGCATAACGCGCTCTCGTGTCATAATGCAGAAAATAAGTGAAGCTACACCGCTTACAATAGCGGTAAAGTTGCCCATAAACATAAAGGATGAAGTATAGGAAAGATTTATCACCTTGTTACCTATAAGATCCAGAATAACCGTCATAATCTGCTGCGGGAGTTTTTCGCCCAGGAAGCCCGACCAGAACTCAGCCTGAGTTATAAGCCTCGTTCGGTCAACGGGGTGCGGGGTTATGGTTGCGAGCATACCTGTTTTCGCAATAGCCCTGAAGGTACCTGCAGTCTCACGCACAACAGCGAGCACAAAATAAGTAATAAACTTACTCATATCCCTGGGACCCTTACCCTTAAAGAACATGGGCATGAGCCAATAAAAACAGGTACCGATAGTTCCCGGAATACCGAGCGCTACAAGATAGGGCTTGAACTTACCCCAACGTGTACGTGTTTTTTCAACGATGGCGGCTGTAAAGATATCGTTAATAACATCCCAGATGCCGTTGAAAACGTTTACGATAGTTTGATAGTCGAGGTCGATCTGAAGAATGTTTGTGATAAATCGGGAAGAGAAGCTGTCAATATTGAAACTCTGGCACATATCATAAACAACGTACCAAACAGTTTCCTTCATACCTACATAACGTCGGTTTTCATAAACATATTCTCTTGATACTTGATTTACTTCGTCATTTGCGACTTCAACATCAACTTTTTTTTCATCTGCCATATTAACACACCTCCTGCATTATACAAGTATTTTTCCGAGGAAGGCTTTAAGCCTTTCGCTTTGAGGATTGCCGAAAACTTCTTCCGGAGTTCCGTCCTCATCAATAACGCCTTCATCTATGAAAAGAACACGGGAAGCAACCTCTTTTGCAAAGCCCATTTCGTGAGTGACCACTATCATAGTCATACCCTCAGAAGCAAGTTCCTTCATAACATCAAGAACCTCGCCTACCATTTCCGGATCGAGAGCTGACGTAGGCTCGTCAAAAAGCATTACATCGGGTTCCATACAAAGCGCCCGCACAATTGCAACACGTTGCTTCTGCCCACCGGAAAGCTGACTCGGGTAAGCATTTGCTCTGTCTGCAAGGCCAACCCTTTCAAGAAGCTCAATCGCCTTTTTCTCAGCTTCCTCTTTTGATGTTTTCAAAAGGGTTTTCGGAGCGCAGGTCATATTTTCAAGAACAGTCATATTAGGGAAAAGATTAAAATGCTGAAAAACCATTCCCATTTTCTGACGGTGCTTATTTATGTTGGTTTTCGGAGCGGTAATATCCGTTCCTTCGAAAACGATACTTCCGCCGGTCGGAATTTCAAGGAGATTAAGAGACCGTAAGAATGTTGATTTACCGCTCCCTGAGGGTCCTATAACAACAACTACTTCGCCCTTATTTATTTCGCAGTCAATACCGTCAAGAGCTTTAACCGCTCCGCCGTTATAATGCTTTTTGAGACCGCTTACCTTTATCAATAAATCACCGTTCACTCTTACGCAACCTCCTTTCGAGCTTGCTTACAAAGTAAGAAAGAATCATAACCATAATGAGATAAATTACAGCAACCGTAAAAAGAGGAATAAAGTATGAATAGGTTCTGCCTGCAATTGTATTACCCGCCTTGGTGAGGTCGATAACACCTACATAGCCTGCGACCGAGGTTTCTTTAAGAAGAGCAATAAACTCATTGCAAAGCGTAGGCAAAACAGCTTTAAACATCTGCGGAACAACTATATAACGCATGGTCTGGAAATAATTAAAGCCGAGGCTTCTTCCCGCTTCAAACTGACCGTGGTCAATAGACATAATACCCGCTCTGAAAATTTCGGCAACATAAGCACCCGAATTCACACCGAAAGCAAATATTGCAACGGGGATACCGTTATCAGCCAATGCAAAAATCACAAAATAAGAAATCATAAGCTGAACAACAACCGGAGTTCCGCGCGTTACCGTAAGATACAGCTTGCAAGCTGCGTTAATTAAAGCAAGAATACGATATCCAACGGGATTTCGAAGCCTCATAGATTCCTTATTCTTATCAAATGAAGTGCGCACAGCGGCAACAATAATACCAATTACAACACCGATAGCCAATGCCCCGAGAGTAATTATAAAAGTGTTTTTAAGACCTTGGAGAATCAAATTGTAGCGTTCTCCGTCGATCATAACACTTTTATATTTATCTAAAAAATCTGTTATTACAGAAACAATTTCCGACATAGGCTCACTCCTTTCAGATTATCTTGTATATCTTCAACTGAAAAAACAGGGCGGAGTAAAATCCGCCCTGAACTCTGCGCGAAAATCAATTATTCTGCCGGAAGATAGTAAGGATCAAGATCTTCTATTGTCTGAATAGTGCCGCCTTCTTTTACAATAACAGCCTGAATACCTGTTGCGTATGAGGTTGAGAAATCAACGCTTTCAAGTCTGCTTTCAGTAACCGTCATACCCGCCATACCCATATCATACTTACCTGCCTGAACACCGGGAATGATGGAATCGAAAGCAACATTTTCAATTACAAGGTCATAACCGAGCTCATCGGCAATAATCTTAGCAACCTCAACATCAATACCGTAATACATATCGCCCTCAATATATTCATAGGGAGGGAACTCGGCGTTTGTAGCCATAACAAGATTTGGCTTATCTGTGTCAACAGAAGCAACGGGTACACCTTCAAGACCTTCCAAAGAACCGTTGGAGTTTATGTATTTATCAACAATAGACTTAACGGAGCCGTTACTGATAAGGGTTGTAAGAGCACCGTCAACTGCATTCTTGAGTTCTGTGTTGCCCTTTGCAAAGCAGATAGCGTAATCTTCAACCGCGTATTCCGTTTCAAGAATCTTAAGACCCTCATTAGCCGCTACATAAGCCTTTGCAGGCTCGTTATCGATAATAACGATATCAACCTTGCCGTTCTTAAGAGCTTCAACAGCAAGTGCACCGTTGTCATAACGAACTATAGCATCCTCGCCGAAATCACCTGACGAATAAATATCGCCCGTTGTATTTGTCTGAACACCGATTTTAATTCCTTCATTGCCGCCGCAGGAAGCAAAAGCACCAAGCATTGCGATAACCAAAAGAATTGCCGTAATCTTCAAGAACTTTTTCATTACTAAAACCTCTCTTTATTTTTTGGTGGAAAACATATCAGTCTCCCCCTATACAAAGGGATTATACAACGAAGTGAATTAAATTGCAATATAATTTTGGGAAAAAATACACAATATGCAGCTTATTATGTATAATTCCCGATAATTTCTCATGAAAAAATAAAATATGTACAAATACGAAATAATGATGTATAATGTTTTCCGTAAGATATAACGGAGGTGCCTTTATGAGGAGAATTTTATCACTTATTCTTTCTGCTTTTTTAATAATCTGCTCAGTTCCCGTTGCCCTCGCGCTTAATTATAACGGTTTTGTTTACACTGATAACGGCGACGGTACATGCATAATAACCTCATATAATGAGTTTACAACAACAGCTCTTATTATCCCCTCGGAAATAAACGGGCTCACTGTTACGGAAATAGGTTCAAACGCCTTCAAGCAAAAAACCTCCGTTACTTCAGTAACCGTACCCGATACAGTTACCTCCGTGGGCGCTTATGCTTTTTACGGTTGCTCTAACATACAGACCGTTAATTTGGGAAGCGGTGTCAAAGCAATCGGCAAATATGCCTTTAACAGCTGCACGTCACTGACCTCCATAAGCCTGCAAAACGCGGAATCAGTCGGCGCTATGGCATTTTACGGTTGTGAAAGCCTCACTTCGCTTAACTGCGGCAGCTCTCTGAAAACCATAGATACCAGAGCTTTCTCGGGATGCGATGCATTAAAAACAGTCACCTTCTCAAAAACCCTTAAATCCATAAGTGATTATGCATTTTCTAACTGTTCAGCCCTTACCTCCCTCACCTTTCCCGATTCGCTCTCCTCAATAGGCTTGAGCTCTTTCAGCGGATGCACATCAGTCACTTCAATAGCCTTCGGCAAAGGTACATTGACAATAGGGGATTACGCCTTTGAAAACTGCACCTCTTTAACCGAGGTAACGGTTCCTCCCACGGTAATTTCCGTAGGCTTAAATGCCTTTGCCTACAGAGAAACCAATTCCACCGAATTTACACATCCCGTAAAAATAAACTGCTATTCAGGCTCCGCCGCTCATACCTACTGCCTGCGGACAGGCACTGCATACAAAATCATCGGAACATATGACCCGATAATCATTACCGCCGATATAGACGGAGACGGTATTGTAACCACAAAAGATGCAAGAATTGTTCTCAGGCTCGCCGCGGAACTTGACGCACCGCCCGAGGAAATCGCCGTTAATTCGGGTGACCTTAACGAAAACGGTTATTTTGATACTGATGATGCCCGTATGGTATTAAAAGCCGCCGTTGATATTGTTTAAAACTTTTCATCCCCCCGTGTATTTCGTTTTTTACCGAGATACACGGGGAATTTTTTATTTTTCTGAAGTCTTAGCCTTTGCAAGCGACTTCACACCAAACTGACCGTCAACTTTCAAACCGTTAGCCTTTTGAAACGCTTTGACTGCATTTTCGGTTTTGATGCCGAATTCACCGTCGGATTTAAGTCCGTAAGAGCCGTACCAATTCAAGAAATTTTGCAATCGTACAACTTGCGCTCCTGTATCACCTTTTTTCAGATAGCCTTTTTCAGGCAATACGGGAAATTTTCCCGAATATGGTTTCTTAGGCGCACCGCCGAATGTGGAGCGATAAGCCTGTTTTTGACCGTACCAAAATGCTTTGGTTGTTCTTGTGTCGATATGTACGAAATAGCCGTCCGAGGCAGTTTCATAAAGACCTATACCGAGAATGCCTATGCTCTCAGCATATTTTGCAACTTCCGCAGGTTTAACACCCTTTACAACAATGTCAGCCGCCATTCCGAGACGATGTTTAGAGCCTGTTGCACCGCCGACAGCCTTATTGTGAGTTTCACAACGGTAACCGCTGTTTATTGTAACAGTCGCGCCGAAATAATCTCTTATCTTCTGAAGATATGAAACGAGAGCGGTATCAATTTTAACCGTTGAGCAACAGCCTACACCGTTACAGGCAAATTCCGAAACCTTAAAATTTTCGGAAAGCTTTGCAGTTGATGTTTTCTGATATGTTTTAATTGCCATTATTCATTGTTCCTCTCATAAGCCTCAATAAGGCGAACATCTTCATCTGTGCCGTATGTAAGAGCTCTTTCGGAGTCTGATAAGCCTTCGGTTGTGGGGTCTACGAGAACGCCGAGAAAAGCAAGAATGTTGATTGCCATTGAAACGAGCTCGACAATCTCATTTTCACTCACGGCAGGAGTAACACCGAACAGTGCGAGAGCCTGATATACGAAAGTTATAATCAACGTCAACGCGATTAAAACAAAGGTTTTGTTTTTCAATCTTTCTTTTAAATTGATTTTCATTTTTTATTCCTCCAAGTGATTTAATAATTCCTGATATTTATGCTTGACTTCGCCGTTGCCGCCCAAGGCTATGTATTTATCCCCTGCGGCTATGCGCTCCGACAGCGGCATTTCCTCCGACATTATGGTAAGCCTGAGAATAGAGAGGTAATCCTCCTTATCGTGCTTGTCCTTTTCCTCCACCCATTTATCCCAACGGCGAATGAACTTATATGCTTTTACAACAAAGGCAAGAATTGCACCCGCCGCCGTTACGATAGAGCCGAGAAGGATTATTTTTTCAACCGTCACGCCTCTGCCTCACCCTCTGTTTCCTCGGGAAAAGCCTCTTCACTTTCCGATAAAACGGAGATAAGATTTTTCTCATCAATGGCACTCTGAATCTCCGCAAGGTCGGTTTCGGTGAGAACACCTTTTTCAAACCACCCTGCCGCATTGAGAATTATCTGATAATCAGCCATTTTCCCAACGGCTTCTATAAAGCCTTTTTTAATAAAATCCCTTAAACTAAACATCAAACATTACCTCCTAAACTTATGATTGCCTGCTGTAATTCGGCAAAAGCCTTGTTAATATCCCTGTTATACTCGGCGTTAATTGTTATACCGTCTGTATCTGTAAGTAAAGTCGTACACGGATAAACACTATCCAAACCGTTTATGTTTCCGTTCCCGTCAGGAGAAAGTGTCTGAACCTCTTTGTACGGTTCATAATCCGTGGCAGTGTCGCCCAACTCAAGCTGTATACGGGTAATCGGCAAATCCTCCGTTAAAGGAACAGTCGGGTTGCTTTTATAAAGGTATATCTTATCAATATTTTTTGTGAGTGTGATTGATTGACCTAAACTCACTCTATCGAAACCTGTTCCGTCAGAATAATAAAAATGGACAAAGGAAATACTCTCTCCTGCCGTGTTACCCGCAACACAGTTCAGAATTACCGTAAGGTTAGCAGGAATAAAGCAAGGCAAAATGCAATAATAATCGTTTCCCGCTGTCCAAACCACGCCGTTTTCGCAGGCCTCCAAAGCCTCTGAGTATCTATTGGTCATTTTACTGAAATCTGCCAGGTTCTTACCATAACGGCTTATATTTACCGTGTCTAACTCTACATAAGGAGTATATTCGGTTTCTTCGGCTCCTTCTTTCAATTGGGGATATATGGTTGTATCAAATTCATCAGTCGCCGGAATATACAGACCCAATCGCGCTGTAAAATCAGTTGCTCTCGTTGCTGTTTTTCTGGAGGGAGTGTGACTGTAAAGAAAGCCCTCACCGTCTGCCAACACGTAAATATAACCCCCTGAGCCTAAAGCCTCACCGCTTGAAATCGTATACGTGCCTGCGGATAAATGTATTTCCGTCTTGAGGCTGACCATATCCCCTGCCACTTTATGAATTGTAACAGAGCCGTCGCCGTTCACGGTTAATTTTGAACCGTTGGCGTATTGCTTGTCCGCAATAAAATTCACCCAAAGGTTTTTATTTCTCACTGTAATTACAGGATAATGTGTCTCACTTGAAACGTCATCTATTCTTACCGCCGTACCGCTTTCCTTTCCCTTAAGTGCGTTTGAAAATCTTGTTCCGTCTGAGAGTGCCACGGCTTGAGCTACCGCAATACCGCTTTGGGGCTTCTCACTTTCAGGGTCAAATTGCTGAGAAGTATTTTTTTCAACAAAATCGTAAACGGCTTTTGCGGTCGGATACTGTTTGTTTGTGCTCTCTTCGCTGAGAGCTTCCGTTTTGTTTTCAGCCTTTTCGCACTTTAAAAGCTCTTCTGCCGCCGCCCTTTGAAAAGCGCTGATAACCTCATAAACCGCCTTTGCCGTGGGGTATTCTTCGTCTGTTGAGCTTTCGCTTAATGAGGTAACCTTATGTATGAGCTTCTCGCATTTTTTCAATTCCTCTTCATTTTCGAAGGATACCTTATCAAGATACTCCGTACAGTATTCCCTGAGCATATTGCAATACTCCTCATATCTTGAAATCTCGGGTATTTTCTCCGTGGTGACTTCTTCCGTATAAGAACCGTCGCTTACCCAGAATACACAGGGTTCAGGTGAATACATAAGCTTAAGTTCATCTGTTCCGGAATCTTTTTTATATGCATAAACGCCTAAAACACCGTTTCCTTTTTTCAAAGAGGGAATTATACATTTGCCGTCCGTTACCGGTACGGGGATATTATTGAAAACTGCCGTTACCGAAAGCCCGTTAAAGCATTCGGGTAAATCTAATATACATTCGTTGACGCAGTAATCACCTTCACAGATAACGCTCTGTTGGGTAACCGTAACTGCCCGTTTTGTAACCTCTACCTTCAAATTACCCCTCCTTTACTTATATTTCTTATACATTGCCTTAAGATACTTCTCATAAGTGCCGTATTTTTTTGAAACCTCCGTGCGGGAATAATACTCGCTTTCCGTCATAATACCCGAAAACCCTGTACGGGAGCAGAACTCTTTATAGGTCTTGGGATAGCTGACGGTTTCACCGTCATCATCATCGTCATCATCTTCATCACTTTCAGAAGCGGATGATGCCGCCTTCCGAACTGCAAGTGCATAATCGCGGTCTGCATTTTTCTGGTCCCGCTCAGCCTCAGCTTTTTTAAATGCCATTTCCTCATCAAATTCTTCCCTGTCGAGAGCATCGGTATATTGAGAGAAGGCGTAATCCCTGTCGCTTTCCCAAGCTGAAACGCTTGCAAGGAACTGTTCGTATTCCGCATCGGACATTGACGTTAATTTTTCGAGAAGATAGTCCCCGTCCTTATAATATCTTTCAAGCTCATCGAGATATTTTTCATAGTCGTCTCCGTCAAGGGACCTGAGAAGTGTTATATCCTCAATCAGCTCATCGCCCTCATCCCGATACATTTCATATGCCCTGTCTCTTAAATCGAGGGCAACGGAGTTCAGCCCGTTCAGATAATCCTGATATGCCTGACTGCCTGCGGTAGTTGCATAAGAATTTGCATACCCTCCCGTAAGAGCACTCGCCTGCCCCACCGTATCCATCATTGCTTTTTTACCGTTTTGGGTATATAACTCGCGGTACTGCTCATAAAGAGGATCCGCGTTCATATTGTAGGAAAACTGCTCTCTGTTAAGAATTTCCGAAAGGATATTTTCGATTTCTTCGGAATATTTGCTTGAGTATTCATCGGGAGCACTGTTTTCCCATTCCTTTAATTTTTCTTCGGCGGATGTAACTGCCGCGCTTTTTTCATAAGTGGGTCTTGGGGTAGTTAAAAGGGCAGAAGAAGCCGAAGAGCTTGAAGAGGTTTTTTTACTCGAAGCAGTGGCGGAAGAAGAGGCAGTGAGCGCTCCCCAGGTATTTTTACCTACGATACCGTCAACCGTAAGACCCTTTTTACTTTGATAATCCTTAACAGCCGCCTGAGTTTTAGAACCGAATTTCCCATCCACCTCAAGACTGTAGCCGTTATTATTGAGGTATTCCTGCAGGGTTTTTACAGCATTACCCGAGGAACCGTATTTAATAGTTGAATATGATGCTATATCTGTCACCCTTTCTCTTTTCACTCTTTATAATCAGCTAAGAAAAATCCGCTGATATAAACATATTGACCGGAAGAAATTTTTGTGTTGGGTTTTATAAATATTTCTCCCGTTTCGTATTTGATACCGCCCGAAGCAGAAGCTTCTCCCGATTGGTTTATAAATACACTGAGCATTGTCATAAGTATCGGCTTCTTTTCACTGACAGCAAGTGTGTGGGTCGTGTTTGCGGCTAACTCTGTTGCCGTTTGAATTCTCATTCTCACAAAGCATAAATTCAAACAGGGAAAGTGCCTTATAAGAGAATATGTTGACACAGCCGCAGATTTTTCAGTGAGAGAAACTGCAACATTCTCGTAATTGAGTTGCCCCTGAATATTCATATCCCACGCAACACTCAGCTCATTTTCGTTCTCCGCATAGCAACCGAATGCCGCACCCTTTCCGCCTTTGCGAATATTAAAGGGAATTGCGGAGCAGGGAACATCTCTTTTATAAGTTATACCCTCTGTATTTATACCGTCTTTTACTGTAAAAGCCACTGTATATGAGGAGGTTTCGTTTAACTCACCCCGGCATATAATCGCAGGAGAGCTCTCCACAGAAGCTTCTCCCGAATACACACCGGATGATTTCAAGCTGTGCTTAACAGTAAGCGCTGCTGCATTTTTTGAATTGACTTCGCTGTAAGCAAGCGTATATTTAACAAGAAGACATGTACCGCTGTTTAAAACATTGCCGTCTTTATCACATCTTGAAATACTTTTAATGTTCAAAGACGGTGCCGAATATTCACAAGAGGTAATTATCTGACTTTTTTTCACGGAAAACCCGCGACTATCCTTAACGGTAACACTCACCGTAATATTTCCCGACAAGGGAAGGTCGAATGTTGCAGGCAGGCTTTTCTTTGAAACAGAACCCACCGTTGCCGTATAAGATGAAACGGTTGCTCCGTATTTCAGATTCAAACCGCTGATGTTAAGCTTCACCTGACTTATGCCTGCAACATACTCTTTCCAAGCGGAGGGCACTCCGTTATCAACTCTCGTAACACTGAGAGAAAAATCAGGCTTATAATCGGCGGTTGAAGGAATGGTAAGCTTTAAAGAATACGTTTTAGAACCGATTTTTTTACTGCTTTTGTATGTAGTAAGAACAACGCTCAAGGTAGCACTTTTAGCAGATGTAACCTGATTTGCCCACGATACGGGAATGGTAATACTGCTCTGTGTTATTCCTGCACCTACCGAAACGGTCTTACTCTCATCACCCAAAGACACGGAAATTTTATGAGAAAAATCTTTTGATGCGGAAGAAATTGTTGCAGTAAAGCTGTCACCGGGGTTTATGCTCGTTCCCGAAAGAGTCATCACTGAGGCACGGGGAATATCCGTACATTCGTAAGCACCGCTTACACTGCCGCCGCTGAGAGCCGTGCCCGACATTGAGAAGCTGCCGTTTACTAAAAGAGATAAAGTTCCGTCTGCATTATGAGAAACATTGCCCGTCCAGGAGGCAAGGGTAACGGTAACATTATTTCTTGTGTCAATTGTCAGATTTTTACTGACCTTTGTACTGCCCCCCACAACGAGCTTTGCGGAGTTACTGCTTTCGGTAAGGTTATATGCAGATGATGCGTAACCGTCATTTCTTTTAAGATATAACGCCACCGTAACGTTACTTGTATTATCGGTTACATTCTGAGAATTCTGAGTAACCTTGAGCCACACATTGTATTTACTCGCCGAAGTACCCGTACACGAACCGTAAATATTAACCGCCATCGGACCACCTCACCTCCAGACCGTTTTCAGTTATATCGAATGTGAAATAACCGTCTGTTTCATTTCCTATTTTTAAATAATCAAGAATTTCCGCACGGGTTATATAAAGATTACTGCCCGAAATATAGGCGACCTCCGTAAGTCCTTGGAAAAAGGAAAGTCTGTCATTTGTAAAACGCGCCTTAACGTTACTGTCGCTTCTGCCTATTTCAATTCCGTAAATTCCTTCCTCAAGCTCACCGCGCCTGATGTAAACGTCAAGGGACGAAACAAGCTCTGTCAGCTCGCCGCCGACCGTACTTATATCTTCCTCAACTGAGGATAAGCCCTGATAAAAATTTTCCGTTACGTTTTCGGCGGTTTGGGTAATTTGAGACCCTATGCGTTCTTCAATTTCCTCGCCATCGGTTTTTGAAAGAAAGCCGTTTTCAACCTGACTGATAATAGCCTCAGCCTGAACCGAGAACTCGGCATTTGTGCTTTTTTTGTAATTTTCAAGATCGGTTGCAAGCTCTTCTGAGGTCTCTGCCAATACCGATATTTTCCCGGCAGTCTGGGCGAACTGTGTACCCACCTCATTTTTGTATTCACCGACCTCTGTTTTGGTTGCAAATTCCCCTCTTGCCGTTTGCAAAATTTCGGTTTCACTTTGAGAAATTGCCGTTGTGTAATCAAGAGTTATTTCCTCGGCAGTAAGAAGAATTTTTTCTTTTAATTCCTCAAAACGCTTAAGGCTCTGTTGCTTCAACCTGAGAACATTCTGAAGCTCTTCGTTTTTATTATCCTTCACCGTTTCACGAAGCTCTTCAATAACCGTGTCGGTTTTATCGGAAAGTGCAAAAGATAGTGTTTCGTTTAGCTGATAAAGGTAATTTTTAAGAAGCAAAAACCTGTTATCCGAGGAATATTTCGGAGAGGTGAGATTCGGAACGGTCAGATTAAGGTCATACATTGAGCTCACTCCCCGTTTCTGTTTTTCTTGAAATACTGTAAACTTTCACTTTTCCCGAGCCTTCGATTTTCATACGGAGGTGGTCGCACCGCGGTGTTGTAAAGGGCAATGTAACGGAGCCTGTCTTATTTATGAATATGCTCCTTTGCTTTTCCCACTTACCGCTTGAATTAAATTCAAAATACACATTGACCCTTGCCCCTTCTTCACCCGTTAAACGAATTGTCAGAGCGGAATAATATTTATTTTCGGGAATCGAAAGTCCCCATATGCCTGTTTCGGCGCACCAATTAAAATCCTCTTCGGGAAACCACCCCGAAAGCTCACCCGTAAAATTGCCGTAAACCTTTTCGCCGTCTGCAAGGCAAAGCCGTTTTTCACCGTCAACAACCGCTATAAAATAAAGGTTACAGTTATGGGCAGCAAATTCGGAAATATCAATATTCCCCTCTCTGTGCCACAATGCATTCTCCTCATCATAAACGAAAAGAACCCTTTGACCCGTTCTGTCGCTCATACATATATAGTATTTATCGCCGTAAGCACCTGCTACCGCATCGGTATAACGCTCACTGCCCAAAGGCTTTGAAATGCAAACGGGTACACCGCTTTCAAAGGTGCATACTCCTGCAGGTGACTTATAGTAAAGAGTTTCGTTAAGGCAAATAAGCGACCCTTCACTCCCCTTTTCCACTCCTCTTATATATGAGGTAGTTACCGAATAGGGCGGATTATCACCGTATATTTTATGTATACAATTTTCTTTAAAAAATATTGTGTAACCGCGATAGCTTACCGCTCCCGTAAAGCAGCCGTCAGTTCCCACACAAACCGCGTAGCTGTCCGTTGATATACCCATAAAGCAGTTAAAGTTTGTAGGATCTCCAAGCTTTGAAGCGTATATCTCGTTTTTTTCAGAAGAGCAACCCCAGAGTCTGTTGCCGTTTTCACAAACAAAATCCATATCAGGGATAGCTCTGCTGATGCTGACAGCTGCACTTTGAGTAACAGTATTTGCAATAATTCCGCTGACGGTTATATAATCGTCACCCTTATCCCAAATAATAAAACTGCCGTTTAAATCCTCATTTTCAATACCTTTAATTTCAACACCGTCATATTGATTGAAATTTTTTCCGATACCGGCACAGGAAATTCTCACATAGGTTTCACCCAACTCATACCAGGTGCCGAGGCTCTCGGAATACTGCTTAAGGGCGTTGGGATTGAGAGATGTATCAAGCCACAGGGTGCCGTTAACCGGCTTTTCCGGCTCAGCAGATGAAATAATATAACCCTCATAAAGCTCACCGTCGGCTTTACAAACGGAGCAGGTAACCGTTGTTCCCTCTTCCGTTTCAAAAAACGCTTCAAGAGAGCCGTAATCCGTCATATCGGCAGTGTTTAAATATACCTTGTCGGGAAATATGAGAAGCTTTGCACCCATTGAAACGAATTGCCTTTTACCGTCAATATCGGGAAAGCTCAACCCCTCTACCGCCTCACCGCCGTAGTAGAGAATACCGTTATTTATGTAGCAAAGCTTTGACTTTGCAAAAATGCCGTGAAGCCTGTCGCCGTAAACGTTAAAATATGCTCTTTTATTACGGGGCGAAAGCAAGGGGAAATTGCCGCTGCTCATATTCTCGGTATAAGAAAAGTAATTTTCCGCCGTAACAGGTCGCCTGTCGTACCCTCCGAAGGCGGTTATAAGCTCCTGACTTACTGAAAGCTCACCGAGCCTTGGCTTATACATAAAGCTTCCCCGCCTTTATTTCGGTATTTTTTGAAACTGCCTGCCTTCGGTTGACAAAATCGCTCATTTCCTTATACGTTCTGTTGAAAAGAAGCGCACAATTATTGAATCTTGCGATTTCACCGTTAAGATAATCAAGCTTCATATTAAGGTACAGACCGTAAATTTCAGCATATTCATCGGGGGCTTTTGTTTCTGTCATCAAAGATACCGTTTCGCCGTAGCCCTCGAATTTTTCGCCGCCGCGCGGCTCAATAAGCTCAGCGGATATCTTCATATCCAAAGCAGATATCCAATTTATTTTTGTTTTAAGAGAGAGCGCATTTGCTCTCTCCTTATCAAAAATTTCAATAACCTTTGAGAGAGTCATAAAAGACCTCCTTAAAGGGAGATATTGGCGTCAATATATGCCGCGGAAACTGCCGCCATAGCCTCGCTGTTTCTGATAACCTCCGCAAAGCGTTCGGGAACCTCAACGGTTTTACCCGTCTGAATAAGTATTCTTTCGCCGTTAACCGCAACAAAACGCTCGGTATCGTTTCTTGACTGCTTGGGAATAAACACGCTCACAAGCTTTTCTTTATTTTCTGTTGTTTTAGTAGCCATTTTATCCTCCTTAAATTGGGGTGCCGCCGGGCGGCACCCGATTATATATTAGTTTTCTTTCGCAGTTGCACTGAAGGCAGAACCGCTTTCAATTCTTACAAGGTATTCCTCAACGAGACGCTTTGCAGTCTTAAGACCCTTCCAGCCCACGGAGGAACGCTGATTAAGGG
>CAZCQI010000002.1:0-4467 GCA_964500795.1 uncultured Eubacteriales bacterium | reverse complement strand
TCTGCTTAACGATGTGCTCAACACCGCCGCCGTTGACACTTGTTACACCGTAAGCATCTGCGCCGATAATAAGAGTAGCAAAAACAGCACAGCCGTTTGCGCCCCCGTTCCAGATTTTAGCTTCGGTGCTTTCAACAAAGCGCACACCGCCCAGGCAACCGATTTCGCCCTTGAGCATATTTTCGGGAGTTGCATATTTCTGCACCTCCATCCACTGATTGCCTGCCTCCTGCATAAGGTCGTAAGCAACATAAGGATGAATGATACCTACATAGTAGCCGTCGATTTTCGGGGCGTTCATAGCCTTAAGCTCAGCCGCCGCTTTGAAAACATCCTTAACTCTGAGAAGTGCAGTAGAATCAAGCGCGCTTCTTGAGGTGACGGCAGTTTCAGTATTACCCGAAACCTTGGGGCAGTAGATAACGTTTGTACCGCCTACGATTTCGTTACGGACAATGGTATCCATCGTAAGACCCGCCTGAGAAGCAAGCTGCTTTGTAGCCTCAACGATTGTGTTATCAACAGCGGTGAGCTCAAGCATATCTGTCTGCTCAATATAGTCGCCGTACTGCTCAACTGTTGCAGAAATGCTTGAAACGTTGAGCTTGTTTCCTGTGGGAGTTACGCCCTCTGTAAGGGGAGTAAGAGCCTTGGGAAGAGAAGAAAACTTCCTGAATTCAATAATTTTACCGCCGTTTTTGGGAATATCGCGTTTCTGACCGAACTGGTCGTGAACAAGATAGGGCGAAGCGAGTGTGATAAGAGTCTTATCGTAGAAGGTTTTCATCTCGGCGGAAAGTCCGCTGTCGAGAGTTGAGTTGACCTCATCACCTGCCGCAAAAAGCTGAATATTCATATAAAAATCTGTCATAAATTAAATTTCCTTTCCGTTGCAGAAAACGGTGTTGCCGTACAAGGGTACTGCCCCGAGCATAAAAATGTGCTGTGGGCGATTTTATCCGAATTTAACCGTTGCACCGTTTTCTACCTGCTTTAATATTTTCAATATATCATCTGAGGTCAGGGAATTAACATCGACGGAAGTAACGACTGCGCTTTCTGAGGATATACCGTTTTCAAGAGGTCTTCTGCCCTTGGTTTCAATGCCTTTGACTACCTGCTGACGAACCTTATCGGCAGTGTATGCCATAGCACCGCTGAGAATTTCATCCTTGTGAACGGTCTCATAAGCTGCCCTTAAAGGCGCACCGCCCATAAGAAGCTGAGAAAAGAGTTTTCCGTTACGAAGCTCGTTTCTCAAATCGAAATCGGGATAAATATTTTTAAGCTCTTCGCTTTCTTTTATCCATCCGCCCACACGCTTTCCGAGAGCTTCTCTGCGGGTAGAAAAATCCGGTTTTTCGTTATTTTCACCGTTACGGGTGTTTTTTTCGTCACCGATAAATTCCGCAAGTCTGCCCTCTTCACCTTGGGGTATTCCGTATTTATCCATAAGCTTTTCAACCGCAGGCGAAACCTTGTTTCGGTATTCCTCCAAAGCCTTAGTCTGTTTAAATCTTTTGTCGATAATTGCCTGAGTTTTTTTGGTAAACTGCTCCTTGAATCTGCCGTTAATGAGAGCGGAAAATTCTTCATCCGCAGTTACCGCTTCAGTACCGTTCTGCCCGGCGTCGGCTGAGTTTTCGCCCGTTTCCCCGTTTGCACCCTCTGCCCCCTCACCGGCAAAAAGCTGTAAATCGGGAGTGTACTTTTTCTTTTTCATAAATAATTCCTTTCGTTGATTTTTGTGTTGCAACATTCATCGTCTTTCCGAAGTGTCAGTATATATAAAAACCGTTTGATCGGAACGGTTATTAACAAATTACTCAAACCTTACGTATTCGGGATATTCCTGTGCTAACATATACAGTCCCGAAATGCAGGTCTCGGTTATTGCCTTTGTGCGTTCTTTCGCAAAATCAAAGTGCTCTATCTCGAGGCACACGTAGCCGTCGCGCACGATATCTCTTATAAGCCTCACTCTGTCGGCACTCTCTTCATCCCTTACACAATTCAGAAGCGTGCAGGTGAGAGCGGAGACAGCGGCGCAAACTATATCCTTTCCTTTTTCTCCGAAGCCGCTGTGACCGTCAATTTCTATGAGTGTGCGCTCGTAATACTCTCTGTAAAAAATGCGTGTCACAAGGTATTCCCCTCTCCGCTGATTCGGGAAATCACCGCGCTTTTACCTTCAAAATCCATCATACTTATGGCAGTGAGTGCCTGAGCTCTCATTTCGGGGTTAAATATCCCTGCATTGTAAAGCTGTAAGGCAAGCTCATTCTGACTTATTTTTGTAAAAGGACTTGCGGTCTGAGCACTTACCTTTATATCAAACACGGGCATTCTCTCGCCCAGCTCAACACCGAAAGCGTTACCTTGATTACGGGGACGGATGGCAGTGTTATCGTAAGAGATAAATTCCTCAAAGCCGTTGGGAGAAAGAACCCTGAAAAACCGAGGCTCGTCGTAAAACTGACGTATAAGCTCCACCGCAAGGGAATTGAGCTCGCAAAACGCTCTGTAGCCGCCTTTGACCATATCACGGGTAAGCTTACTGCCTGCCTCCTGAAGAGCCGCAATAGCCGAAGCCGCCGTAACGCCGCTTGAAACACCACCCTGAGAAAAATCACGGTTACCGCTTGTTTCCTTAATTTCATCTATTTTACTGTTGAGAATACCGAGGTAAATTTCGGGTATACCCGAAAGCTTAATTTCTCTTATGCTGTCCTCACCCAGATTACTGCCCGAAACGTGAACGAAGCTGTTTGTCCAATCGGCAAATTCTTCTTCATTCACCGCACCTGCGGAATTTATAAAATATCTCGGCGTTGTAGCCATAGCCGCGTTTTTCACAAGGGCATTCGAGAGCATATCGATCTGCTTCTGAGCATCCTTCATAATATCTATGTAGCCGAAGCCGCAGGGTGTGCCTTCGGCAATGAAAAGAGTATCAAAAACAAAGGGGTATTTTCCGTGGTCATAAAAGCCTCGTTCTTCATACTCGGGGTCGTTTTCGGAAGCGTAAAGCAATTCACCGTTGCAGAATTTGCAGTAATGCACCGTTTCCCTGCCGTTTTTTATGACCTTGTAATATCTGTCCACCACCGCACTTTTATCGGTAGTATCAACGGCATCGTCGTAAACATATTTTGAAATTTCCGTGTTGGAAGAGCCTAATTTTCCCGAAAGCTCAGGGTAAAGTGAAACGAGAACTTCGTTATCCATCAATTCAACATGGAAAATATTTTTGCTTTTCTGAATATCCTTAACTCCCGGCTCCCAGAAAAGATTGAGAATATCCACCTGTTTTATTTCTATATCGCCCAAGCCGTTTGATTTGAGCGGATTCCAGAATATCCCGTAAACCGAGGTGCCGGCTTTCAGCTTGTACCACCAGGCATCACTGTATATTTTTTCGAAGCCGTTTCTTTCAAAGATAACGGGAAGTATCTGTGAGAGTATCTCCGCGGCTTTGCGGTCGCTTTCCTCTCTCGGCAGGCAGTTAATCTGAGGGTAGTTATCCATAGCATCGGCGTGCTTGTTGGCAATTGAGTTAAAAAGCCACGCAGATGCATTCTCGGTGCCGTCACTGCCCTCTATACGCTCCCAATGGCGCATTTTAAACCACTGCTCGTTATCGATAATACGGTTTTCGAGAGTACGTTTTCCTTCCTTATATTTTCTGAGAATATCAGCGGCTTTCTCAACCTCCTCCTTACCGATAACACCGCGTTTGCCCGTATCTGAAGCAGGCGCCGCCTTAGAAAAGCCTTTTTTAATTTCATCTTTTTTCAAATAATACACTCCTTAAATTGTGTCTTTTTTAATTGAGAACCAATATACATTCTTCTTGAGGAACAACGGTACGGTCAAGACCGTACCCAACCGTTATAATTGCAACGCAGTTCCAAAACTTGCCGCTTGCAGCTTCCCCGCTTTTACAATGCCGACCGCAGGTCCCGATAATTCTCAATTCTCAATTTTCCGTTATAATTGCGTCGCAGACCCTTCATTCCTCACTTCTCACTAAAACCCATACGCCTTATATCTTCCCTTATTCAAATCAAGTGGGTCATCTCCGAATGTGGGCAACCGCTTTTTATATGTTGGCGCAATGGGTCTTGCCATACACATATACCTGACCTCGTCTGCAATGTGGTCCTCTCTTGACGTATCAAGATCCTCGGGATTGCTCACGCTGAAGGTAAGCTCGGGTATAGTCCTTATAAAACCCTTGCAGGTGTTAAATACATACATCATAGGTATACCGTTTTCATCAAAGCTCATTCTGTAATGAACCTGCATCCAACCGGGCAGGCGTTTATTGTCGCCTTTATTGAAAAACACTCCGTTTCTGTTTGCCGCCTCTATAATTGCCTCACCTCTCGAGGCATCCCATACAGACGGGTCCGCAACTCCGATAATGTTTTTATTTTTAAACCATCTGTGCTCTCTTTCAATTCT
>CAZCQI010000001.1:0-49981 GCA_964500795.1 uncultured Eubacteriales bacterium | reverse complement strand
CCTGAATAACGCCCTCTTTAACATTAAGAGTGAGCTTGCAGGCACCCTGCTGAGGTGCACACCAACCGATACCGTGAGTAAAGCCGGAAATATCCTTAACTTCTTTTGCCTTTACCCATTTTGCCTCTTCGGGGATGGGAGCAGCACCGTGAGCAACGCCCTGAGCAATAGGGCACATTGTTTCAACTTCATGTGAATACTTCATTAAATTTTGACTCCTTTCGGATGTTAATTTTTTACCAATAGTTATTTTATTACATATTCATTGCTAAGTCAAGTATAAAGATTGACAAGCAATAAACAAATTATGGAATAACGAAATGACAATTTCATCAATTTTCCCCAAAGCCCTTGCAATTTACGACACAAATTATATAATATTATATTGGTTAATTTTAATATAAATATAATATATATTTACAGTAAGGAACTGCAAACTAATTTTCGGTGAGGTCATAAATGGTTTTCTCAAGTCTTTTATTTATCTATGCTTTTCTTCCCCTTTGCCTCTTAGCATATTCTCTTTCTCGAGGCATCAAGGGTAAAAATATCGTTCTGCTTATTTTTTCTCTAATTTTCTACGCTTGGGGCGAACCTGTTTATATAATTCTTCTTGTTTTTATGACTTTTTGTGATTGGCTCGCCGCAAAGCTTATTGAAAAGAGCAACACTAAAGCTAAGAAAAAAGCAATCCTTATTCTCGCCTGCATTATAAATCTCGGTCTTATCGGCTACTTTAAATACACGGGATTTTTACTTACAAATATTCAAGCTCTTTTCGGTGTACCCGAGGTAATTCCTCAGGTGGCATTGCCAATAGGAATTTCTTTTTACACCTTCCAGCTTTTGTCTTATGTTGTTGATGTATACAGAGGCGAGGTTCCTGCACAGAAAAACTTCGCCTGGCTTCTTCTGTATTCAAGTCTTTTCTACCAATGTATAGCAGGTCCCATTGTACGTTACAGTGATGTTCAGCGAGAAATTCTTGAAAGAAAAGCAACAGTTTCAGATATCTCCTACGGCATCACCCGTTTTACGGTAGGTCTTGCAAAAAAAGCTCTTATTGCAAACACCTGCGGCTCTCTTTCAGATAAACTTCTCGTTTCCGATTCTCTTATGAGCTCAGACCCTGCAGGTGCTTTGAGTGAGCTTTCTGCTCAATCCGCTGTGGGACTCTGGTTCGGCATTCTCTTCTATATGCTTCAGATATACCTTGATTTCTCGGCATATTCCGATATGGCAATAGGTATGGGCAGAATGGTTGGCTTTCATTTCAAAGAGAATTTCGACTATCCTTATGCATCAAAATCCGTTACGGAATTCTGGCGCAAATGGCATATTTCGCTCAGTTCATTTTTCAGAGATTATGTATACATCCCCTTAGGCGGTAACCGCAAGGGAAAACTCAAAACCTACAGAAACCTGTTTATAGTATGGCTTCTTACAGGTCTCTGGCACGGTGCTTCCTGGAATTTTGTATTATGGGGCTTGTTTTTCTTCGTCTTCCTTGTAGTAGAAAAATTAGGACTTTTGAAGCTTCTTGAAAAAATCCCCTCTGTTTTCAGCAGAGCTTATCTTCTTATCGTAGTATTTTTCGGTTGGATTCTTTTCCGCTTTTCGGATTTTCAATATATACCCGTTGTTGTAAAAGGTCTTTTCGGTCTCAACGGCAACGCTCTTATTGATTTCGAAACTCAAACACTTCTTGCAGGTAATGTTATTTTTATAATAGTTGCGCTTTTCTCAGTAACTCCCATCGTAAAACACATTTCGGGTGCGCTTAAAGGCAGTTCGCAAAAAAGGGCAAAGCTTTTATACAAAGCCGCAAGCATTGTTATCCCCATTATCTTGCTTGTTCTTTCAACCCTGACCCTTGTGGGCGACAGCTACAACCCCTTTCTTTATTTCCAATTTTAAGGTGACATTAAATGATATATGACAGACCTCGGGACATAAACTTTCGAATATTCCCGTCACACGGCAATTCAGGAAGCCGAAAAAAAGAAAAACAGAATATAAAAAGAAATAAATCTCAGCTTGCCGGGAGCATATTGTTTTTTATCGTGCTGTTTGCAGGGGCAGTACTTTCCTTTGTAATACCGCTTCGCCCCTCATACTCCGCCACCGAGCAAAGAAAGCTTGCAAGCTTCCCGGAGTTTTCTGTTGATGCGATTTTATCGGGAGATTATTTTGACGGCATAAGCACTTGGTTTTCCGACACCTTCCCCTTCCGTGAGCAGCTCACAAAGATGAACACATCATTAAAAAATCTTTACGGCTTTGATTCAATTACCATCCACGGTGATATTGAAAGCGCTGATGAAATACCCGATGTTCCCCTTGAGGTGACCGTTACCGAAGAAAGCGACACTACTCCCCCCGAGACCACAGCTCCGCTGACTACCGAAGAGCAAACCGCTGAGGAAACAACCGGAGCTACCGAAGATGCGCCCGATATAAAAACCCAATCAATGGGTGCGATTCTCGTTGCAGGAAACAGTGCTTATGAATATTATAACTTTTCAAGTAAGCTGGCACCTGATTTTATAAACTCCGTCAACAATATGAAGGCTGTCTCGGGTAACAAATCAAACGTGTACACTTTGCTTGTCCCAACAAGTATAGATATTGAGCTTCCCGATTCTATCAGAAAGGGCATAAATTCCTCCGACCAGAAAAAGGCTCTTGATTACTTCAATTCATCTTTTACCAATGTTACCGCAGTATCAAGCATCTACGACGCGGAAAAAGCCCATAAGGACGAATACACCTATTTCCGTACCGACCACCATTGGACGGCTCTCGGTGCATACTACGCCTATGAGCAGTTTGCAATATCAAAGGGCATCACACCCGTGCCGCTGAGTGACTATTCAACGGTTGCCTATGACGGATTCCTGGGAACCTTCTATTCAAGCTCGGGACAGAGCGAGGCTCTCGGCAGAACACCTGATACGGTTATTGCATATCTTCCCAACAACAACACCGATTGCACCGTTACAAAATCCGACGGCAGCAGCTTTAAATGGAATGTTATAAGCGATGTAACAAATTACGATTCAAACCTTAAATATCTCACCTTCATCGGCGGTGATAATGCTTTAACTACCATCGAAAACAAAGATATTGCAGAAGGTGAAACCTGCGTTGTAATCAAGGAAAGCTACGGCAACGCTCTCGTCCCCTTCCTTATCCCCCATTATAAAACAATTTATGTAATCGACCCCCGCCACTACGAAGGAACGCTGAGCGAATTTGCGGGTAATAAAGATATCGATGATATTATCTTCATTGCAAATATATCTACAACAAGAAACAGCATTTATATTGATGCACTAAAGGAATTTGTGAAATAAGAAGTGACAAAAATGAACGAAGTAAACAGTTTTAAAAAAGGCTTAAAGGACGGCTTGCCTATTTGTATCGGCTACTTTTCCGTCTCCTTTGCTTTCGGAATATTCGCAGTTGAAAACGGACTTACGGTATGGCAGGCGGTGGCAATATCACTTCTGAACCTTACCTCAGCGGGTCAGCTTGCCGCAGTGCCTATCATTGCAGGCGGCGGAACACTTATTGAGCTTGCCGTATCTCAGCTTGTTATCAACTCAAGATATTCTCTTATGTCCGTTTCCCTCGGTCAAAAGCTCTCAAAAAAGGTAAAGATTATTGACAGGCTTCTTATTGCTTACGGCAACACGGATGAGATTTTTGCAGTTTCCGTTTCAAACGACGGTGAAGTAGGCAAAAAATATATGTACGGACTTATTCTTCTCCCCGTTCTCGGGTGGACGGGCGGTACACTTTGCGGTGCAGTGGCAGGAAATATTCTTCCGGCTATTGTTACTGCCTCTTTGGGTGTTGCAATATACGGTATGTTTGTTGCAATAGTTGTTCCCGTTGCAAAAAAAGAAAAAATGACAGCCCTCTGCGTGCTTCTTGCAATCGCTTTAAGCTGTGCATTCAGATATATTCCCTCTCTCAGCGCGGTTCCCTCCGGCTTTACTGTTATTATATGCGCGGTTGCGGCAAGCGCCCTTTTCGCAATTATTGCCCCCATAAAATCCGAAGAAGAGGGCGTACAAGCAGAAAAAAGCGAGGAGGTAAAAAACAATGGATAACGAAAAATTCATAGTTTACCTTCTTGTTATGGCGAGTGTTACATATCTTGTAAGGATGATTCCCTTAGTTGCCATTAAGGAAAAAATCAAAAATAAATTCATACTTTCTTTTCTTCATTACATTCCCTACACGGTTTTAAGCGTTATGACTGTCCCCGCAATATTCTACGCAACGGACAGTCCCATAACCGCCGCCGTAGGCTTCATAGTGGCAATAATCGCCGCATTCTTTGGCAGAAGCCTTGTTCAGGTTGCGGCACTATCGTGCCTGGGAGTTCTCGCCACGGAACTGATTATGATGTTTATATGAAAAATGTGTATTCAGTGAACTAACGCTGAATACACATTTTTATTTTATTACTGCATGAATTTTCTTGATTTTATTATCATATTATGGTAAACTGATTTTGCGACACAAACTTAATATCGAGTGTATAAAAAGGGCTAATAGTCACATCCTGTGTTTTGGTAAAAGCACGGGCTCCAATCGTGTGATTTATTAGTCATTCGATAAGTTTGTGTCGCAGCAAATGGAGTTGCGTGTTTTTCATGCGTAGCTTCGGCTGCGCATTTTTTATTTTAGGAGAAAGAAGATATGAGCGAAAATCCTGATTTAAAACTCATAATCGGCGATAACAAGCCCAAACGAAGCGAAGAAGAGCTTTATAAAAAGATGTATTATTATGCGGTAACAGATGCTTTAAATGAAACAGATAAAGCCTCAGCTGATGCAATTCTTATACAAGCTCAGATTGATGCAGAAGAAATATATATCAGCCAAAATTTTTGATAATATCTTGAAAATATAAAACAACAATTAGGTCTTTCCCCACTTGTCAATCCCTGCTCGTTGCAAGGCTCCCACTATTTTTTCGGGAACGTCGCCGTATTCCTCAGAAAGATTTTTGAGTAAGGTTTTTGTATCCTCGCGCTTTGTATGCTCGTTTGCGGGGCAACCGCTTTTAACAATGGGTAAATCAAGCCTTTGTACCGCCTGCTCCACCTCGCGCTCGCGCACATAAACGAGGGGGCGGATCATCGTTATATCTTTTCTCGAAAGATAGGTTACGGGGGCGAAGCAACCTACTCTGCTTTCAATAAGCAAATTCATCATAAAGGTCTCAGCGGCATCGTCAAGATGATGCCCGAGAGCTATTTTATTACAGCCCAGCTCCTTTGCCGTATCGTGGAGTATTCCGCGGCGCATACGCGAACAAAGACTGCAAGGTGAGCTTTCTTTTCGTATATTAAAAATGATTTCATACAGGTCAGTGCGTTTTATAACATACTCTACGCCGTATTCATCGCAAATTTTTTGTATAGGCGAAAAATCACCGTCGGTATTACCGAAGCGCATATCAAGAGTTATTGCAACGATTTCGAATTTTTGAGGATAAAATCTTCTCAGCTCGCAAAGTGTCTTAAGAAGCATAACGGAATCCTTGCCGCCTGAAATACCCACGGCAATTTTATCACCGTTCTCAATCATTTTATAATCGTCAACAGCCGCCCTTGTGCGACTTAAAATTCTTCTCATTTCAACAGATCCAATCTTTAAAACTCAGGCATTTATAAAAAGAATTGAGGAAGCCAGCATCACTTGACCGCCGAAATATGTAATGATATTAAAAATTTTCAAAGGATAGTTCTTTTTCTGCCCACCAAACATCATAGCGCCCAAAGAGGCATCCGAAAGAACGAAAAACAACGAGCCCACAGCCAAAACAAGGAAAGCAACAACTCCGTATTCACCGCCCCTTGTATAATAGCAATAGCCCAAAGAAAAAGCCTTAACAAACATAAAAACAAGAATCACAGAATAAACCATTATGGCATATTTCATAGGCTTCGGATTAAACTTTACTTTAAGCATTTTTGCCGCAAACACAGCCGACCCGAGCATAAATATCATAAGACCTATTTCTGCAATATTCGGTGTAACATAATCGGGGGCAACAACAGGGATAGCATTAACATACGCTATAATGTACGCAATATGACCCAAAAGAAAGCTGATAAAGCCGGTAACAAAATAGGCATTGGTAGGCTTAGCGTGTAGGAAATAGTCACCTATCCAGCCTAAAACAAGGCCTATCATCATAGTTAGCGCATACCGTGATGTATTGCCCGAAATAAGCATTGAAACTACGCCTATACCTACAAACGCAGTTGAGCAAATCATTTTATACACAAGTGATTTAAAGCATTTTTCGGGCCACAACGCTTTGAGATACAGGGGCGTAAACACTATCTCAATAACGACAAATGCTGAAAAAAGTATCCATAAAATCATGAAGCCGTTCCTCCGCTAAACAACTGTTGTACATATTCTATCATACCGCACTGCAAAAGGCAATAACATAATTTGAGTTCTCTTCGCAAAAAAAAGCACCCCCTGCCGCAAAGCAGAGGGTACAGAAAAATCAATCAATACTTAAAGTTTGAATATTTGCAGTTGTTGTAAAGCATACCGCCCACATCAACAGTGAAAATAGTAATCTTTGCGTTAGCCTTAATATCAACTGTTGCATAATGGCCGAGAGAAACGAATTTACCGTCCTTAGTCATTTCGGCAACGATTTTGTAACCCTTATAATTAATAGACTTGCTGTTAACGGTGATGCTTACCGGAAGACCAGCAATTGTTTCCTCAATATCTTCCCAGAAAAGAACAGAGCTTGTAACCTGACCAAGGAAGTTATTTGACTTCATAGGAGTATCTTCATCCTGCATAATGATAGTTATTTCATAGTTGCCGTTTGCAAGATCCTTCTTAGTTGCACTTGCAACCTTAGTGAGATCTGTAAGTGTGCAATCAGGGAAACGTCTTTTTGCTTCGTCGGAGCCTTTTTCATTAACCTGAACCTCTGCTTCTGCTTCAGTTGTCATAAGGTCATCAATGATAGGCTGAACAATGGAGCCTACTGAACCTACCTCAAGATTCTCAAGAACCTGCCACTCAATTTTATCAAAACCGGCTGTACCCTTTGTTGCCTGATCGTGAGCAGCTTTTTTATAGAAATTATAAGTTGTTGCCTTATCCCAAGCGTTTGAGGTTGTTCCTGCTGAGCCTGTTGAGCCTGTGCTTCCTGTTGAACCTGTGCTTCCTGTTGAACCTGTGCTTCCCGTTGAACCTGTGCTTCCTGTTGAACCTGTGCTTCCGGTTGAAGTTGAACTGCCTGCAGAACCTGTATCGCCTGTTGACGCTGAACTGCCTGCAGAGCCGGTATCACCTGCGGAGCTTGTATCACCTACGGAGCCCGTGTCAACTACAGAGCCGGTATCACCCGTTGCAACAGAACCGCTTGACGAACCTGTATCACCTGTGGCGTCGGCGTCGCCTGTTGAAGCGGAGACAGTTGCAGTGCTACCTTTAGCTAAGTAAACGATTGATGCAACCGAAACTGCATTGCTGGTCACAACTGTTGCAAAAAGAGCAATCGCCAAAATAATTGCAACGACTTTTAAATCTGAATTTTTCATTTGGTTAAATAACCCCTTTCATTTCGCGAACCGACACAGCCCGCACTTTTTCTTAACAATAATAGATTACCTCAAAAAGCCAAAATTGTCAATAGTTATTTAATCACAGTAAAGAAAAACATACACGGATTTTACATTAAATTCGTCAAAAAGCTGAAAAAACGTCAGATTTTTTGTATATTCCATATATTGCGAGCGTATTCGGTTATAGCTCTGTCAGCGGCAAATCTGCCTGAATATGCAATATTAAGAAGCGACATCCTGTTCCATTTTGTTCTGTCGGCAAAGGCTTCGCTTACCTTCTTCTGTGCTCTCTGATAATCTGCAAAATCGGCAAGCACCATAAAGGGGTCGTGGTGAATTATGGTTCCCGAAATATCGGAGAAATCCTTACCGTCAATACCGCCTCTCGAAATAAAATCAAGCACCTTGCGAAGCTCGGGATTGTTGTTGTAATAATTCTGCGGATTATAGCCGTTTTTCCTAAGGTCGGAAACCTCGTCGGTCTTCATACCGAAAAGGAACATATTATCATCCCCGACAGCTTCGTAAATTTCAACATTTGCGCCGTCAAGAGTACCTATTGTAACAGCACCGTTCATCATAAGCTTCATATTGCCCGTGCCGCTGGCTTCCTTTCCGGCAAGGGATATCTGCTCGGAAACATCAGCTGCGGGCATAAGTCTTTCGGCATTTGTTACGTTGTAATCCTCAACGTAAAGAACCTTAAGCCTGCCCTTAACGTCGGGGTCCTTATCAATCATCTCGCCCAGAGCAAGAATGAAGCTTATAATTCTTTGAGCAACATAATAACCCGGTGCCGCCTTTGCACCGAAAATATATGTTTTGGGAACAAAATTACCGTTGGGGTTTTCTTTAATTGCAAGGTACTCGGAAACGATATTGAGCGCGTTAAGATGCTGACGCTTATACTCGTGAAGTCTCTTCACCTGAACATCGAAAATTGAATCCGTATTAAGCTTTACGCCTGTTGTTTTGTATATATGCTTTGCAAAGGCTTCCTTATTCGCCTTTTTGATTTTCTCAAGCTTTGAGAGTACCTCCTCATCATCCTTGTAATCGGCAAGCTTAGAAAGATGCTCCGCATCGTAAACAAATTTATCACTGCCCAGAAGCTCCGTAAGATAAGCCGTAAGCTTGGGGTTTGCCTGACAAAGCCAACGCCTGTGAGCAATACCGTTTGTTACATTTGTAAATTTATCGGGAGTAAGCTTATAGAAATCGTTAAAAAGAGAATCCTTGAGAATTTGACTGTGAAGTGCCGAAACACCGTTTACGCTGTGGCAAGCCGCAACGCAAAGGTTAGCCATTTTTACTACTCCGCCCGAAACGATTGCGGTACGTTCAACATAATCCGCATCGCGGGTGCATTCCCAGACATAAGCACGGAAGCGGTTATCTATTTCTTTGATTATGTTGTAAATACGGGGAATAAGGCGTTTAACAAGCTCCTCACTCCAGCACTCAAGAGCCTCGCTCATAACGGTATGGTTAGTGTATGCAACCGTATTTGTTACAAGTCTCCAGGCATCATCCCAGCCGTAACCGCACTCATCAAGAAGAATTCGCATAAGCTCGGGAATAGCCATTGTGGGATGAGTATCGTTGATGTGTATTGCAATTTTTTCAGGAAGATTATCAACTGTGCCGTATTCACGAAGATGGTGGCGAATAATATCCTGAACGGAAGCGGAAACAAGGAAATACTGCTGACGAAGCCTGAGAGATTTACCCTCGGGATGATTATCCATAGGATAAAGCACCTTGCTGATAACCTCAGCCATTGCCTGACGTTCCATGGAACGCATAAAATCGCCTTGATTAAAGGACTTCATATCGAACTCGGGTGCTTTCGCGGACCAAAGGCGAAGACAGCTTATACCTTTACCGTCCTTACCTGCAACAAACATATCAAAAGGTACAGCCTGAATAATGTTTCCGTCAACTATTTCTACGCTGTGGTATTGATTGTCCCAAGATTCCTTGAGCGTGCCTTCGAAGCAAACGTCTACTGCACTGCTCTCTCTGGGAACGAGCCAAACCTCACCGCCGGGAAGCCAATTATCGGGAAGTTCAGTCTGCCTGCCCTCGATAAGCTTTTGACGGAAAATACCGTATTCATAAAGAATCGAATATCCTCTTGCAGGATAACCCTGAGCTGCAAGACCGTCAAGATAGCAGGCGGCAAGTCTGCCTAAACCGCCGTTACCCAAACCCGCATCAGGCTCACATTCATAAAGGCTTTCAAGCTTTATACCGTAATCCTTAAGAACACTTGCAAAAGTATTTGTGAGATTAAGGTTATATAATGTATTTTTCAGGGAGCGACCCATAAGAAACTCCATTGAAAGGTAATAGACGCGCTTTTTACCCTCATCATCGGCTTTCCTTGAATTTTCCGCTCTGCCCTGCGCCATCATATCACGCACAATCATGGCAATTGCTTTATAATACTGCTCGTATGTTGCATTTTCGGTGGAAATACCGAAATAATGAAGCAGCTTGTTTTCAAGCATTTCTTTTGCTTGATTCTTTGTAAGCTTATAATTCATACAAAACCTCCAAAAAACATTTTCTAAAAGTAGGTTTTAAAATACTCTTTTATACATATTACACTAAATTCTCGCTAAAATCAACTGTAATAAAAAGAAAATATATATAATATATTCTGTGTGTTTTTGGATACTTTTCACCCGAAGGAATAAGGATAACTTTAAACGTTGTTCTCGGTTAGTAAATTCAGGAAGGAACAACGGTACGGTCAAGACCGTACCCTACGGTTATTGTTCCGCGTTAGTAATTTTAAAGAGCAGGAAGCTCGAGTCTCTCCCCTTCTTTTTTACTTTACACAAAACAAAAAAGACATCCCAAGGGATATCTTTTTTGTTTGGCGCAGAAGGAGAGACTCGAACTCTCGCGCCGGTTTCCCGACCTACGCCCTTAGCAGGGGCGCCTCGTCACCAACTTGAGTACTTCTGCATTGGTAACTGGAAATCAGTTATTAAATTGTCCTCAAAAGAGGTGGCGCAGAGAGTGGGATTCGAACCCACGGTACGTTGCCGTACGACGGTTTTCAAGACCGTTCCGTTATAACCACTTCGGTATCTCTGCATTTATCAGCCTTGATATATTACCATAACAAATAAAAAATGTCAACTGTTTTTTATATAAATTTTATCCGTTACGCGTCAATTTATTTCTTCTTTTCCTCCTCACCCTGTTTATATGCCGCTCGAAATCACCGTTATCTATAAATTGCGCAAGAACATACTGCTCGAGTATAGGTACCGTGCAGGAATAAAAGCCCACGGTTTTCTCAAAGGTGGCTATAAGCTTTTCAGGCAAAACCATATAACCGATACGCACAGACGGGGCAACGGTTTTTGAAAATGTATTCATATATATGGTTCTTTCGGGCTCCAAAGAAAAAAGCGTATCAGCCGCTTTCATGGAAACGGTAAATTCGGAATCGAAATCATCTTCTATCAAAATACCGTCACGTTCTCTCACCCAACGCACATATTCATTTCTTTTGGAAGCGGTGGCGGTAACTCCGCTGGGAAAGCTGTTAAACGGGGTGACGTGGAGAACACCGGCGAGTGTTTTTTCAAGCTCGTCACTTCTGATACCGTCGGCACCCATTTTTAACATTTCGCAATTGACACCGTTGGCACCGTACACCTTGCGTATTTTTTCATAAGACGGATTTTCAAGAGCAAAAATTTTATCTCTCCCCAGCATCTGCACTATAAGACTGTAAAGATACTCGGCACCCGAACCGATAATAACCTGTGATGCATCCACTCTCATACCGCGACTTCTTACGAGATATGCGGCTATGGCACGGCGCAGCTCTCTGCAACCGTTATTGGGCGATTTAATAAGAATATCCTCTCCGTATTCGCTGAGCACCCGTCTCACCGTTTTACAATACACCGAAAACGGAAAATCTGTATCAATGTTATGGTATTTGACCGCTTTTTCATTTGCCGACGGCTCCCCAACGGGAAAGCATTCCTCGGCACTGTATTCAACAAAATAACCGCTTCGCTCCTTAGATCGTACATACCCTTCATCGCAAAGAAGCTCATAAGCGTGCTCCACCGTCACAACACTGACATTTGTTTCCGTCGCAACAAGCCTTTTAGAGGGTAATTTAACACCGTATTTATAAACCCCGCTCACAATATCATTACGAAATTGAGTGTAAAGCTGTATGTATGCAGGCTCCTTATTTTTTTTATCAACTATATATTTCATCCTGTTATGTGATAAATCCCCTCTCCGATACTTTTTGTATTACCAAAAGCATTATAATACACACATACAGATTTGTAAAGGTGACGCAAATACCAAAAAACAACCTCTTTTTTATTTGTCTTTAATTTTTTAAATTTTTTATGGTTTTTTCTGATTTTTTTAGAATAAACTCTTGACATTCTGAAAAACTGATAGTATAATAACACCCGTTCTTAGCGGGATAGTGTAACGGTAGCACGACAGACTCTGACTCTGTTTGTTGGGGTTCGAATCCCTATCCCGCTGCCAGATAGACAGTTCACCCGATACGGTGAGCTGTTTTTATTTATTCATTTAAGGCATATTTGGGTTCGATGCCACACAAAAACACTCTTTTGCCGGGTCGACAAAAGAGTGTTTTTCAATGATATACGCTTCGCGTATGAAGAAACGGATTTATTATTTAAAAACCGTATTTTCCACAAGTGTGACGGCATCCTCATCAGGACGACATTCAAGTAAAAAAACAGGAACTTTTTCAAGAATTTTTTCAAATATACTGCAAGCATTATCGGTGCATTTTTCATCCCAATGCGGTATAAAGATATGAGGCATAAAATACTCTATAGCAGAGAGGGTATTAAGTTTTGTTATTTTATTTTCTTTTGACCGGCGTAAAACAATAATTGCTTTAAGCTTTGTTTTTTTGTTAAGGCAATATTCCGACGAGCCTTTCCAAGGTAAACCGCAACCGTAAAAGCTGCCGTCAATTTCGCGAACAAAAACTTTATCGCCGTTAATTATATCTGCGCCCCGGCAGTCCTGCCACAGTTTTGCTTGGGTGGTTTTTCCGACACCTGAAAAGCCTGTAAAAATCACGCCTTCTCCGTCAAGGTCAATGCAAGATGCGTGAATAAGGACCGTATCGTAATAGGATAATCTTGAACACATAGCAGCAAGAGTCAAAGCGTATTCGCCGAGCTCTGCTGTGAAATACGACGTTACCTTGCTCCAATCTGAGTTTGCGCAAAGCATTTCGCCGTTTCCCGTTCTGAGTATATGCTCTGTATTTTTTTCAGGATACTGAATTCCGTGACATTCAGGCAACTTATTTTCAAAGCCTACAACCATTATCGGTTCTTCCTGAGTTTGAGAGCTGAAAGTCTCAACATAGTTTTGCCTGTCTTCTTGCCATTCTATGGGCAAATCTGCGATACGTATTTTCATCCGTATTGGTAGCGGAAACAATTAAAATAAACTTCGGCACCGTATGTGAGCAATTCATTATAGTAATCCATAAAAGTAGAATTATTCGGGTTTACAGTTGCCGTATCATTTTTTGTATAAATACCTCTGCAACCATCAATATATTGAAAAAACTGAATAACCGCAGAGCCCGAGATTTCAGAAGAACCTCCGGAAGCTGCAATATTTTCACTTATATTGATTGCAAAAAGCTTACAGTCGGGAACGATATATTTCTTTTTCATATCAATTCTCTTTCTTGGTTTTATATAATTCAAAAAATCGTCTTGCTAAGCTACAGATTCTGTCGGTTGTTTTTTCAGGGTGTCCGCTCTCACCGCACAAAATTCCGGGACATCTTTGGCAGAATGTTTTATACTGACACTTCTCGCATTCAACGGGATTTCTCAGTTTTAACAGCATTTCATTCAGCTTTTTAAAATCTGAATTTAAATTTCCTGAATACGGGACGTCAGGAAGGTTCATAAATGAACACATCTGTAAATGCCCGTGCCAAGTCATCCAGAAGGAATTTCCGAAGCTGCCGCATAAAGAAAACGGCTCATCAGCAGAAGGAAATTTACTTTTTTCAAGGTCATCAAGAGTCAGCTTCTCACAATAATCATCAAAATTAAACCGGGATTTTTCAATTGTGTTTATTGACCCTCTGGAGGATTTAACCACGGTTATTGTATGCTGTAAAGGCAAATTCCTTTCTCTTGCAAAACGGTAGATATCTTGCAAATCATCTACGTTTTCTTTTACTATGGTTGAGGTTATACTTAATGGTACTCCCGCATCTTTAAGAAGATCAACGGCTTTTGTAAACCTTGTGAAGCCATTTGGTGAATTGCAGGTGCGTTGATATGTTTCATCGCTTGCACCGTAAAGAGTGAGCTTAACCATATACGGCATACCGTATTTACGAAATTTTTCCATTACAGACTCGTCAATCATTGAGCCGTTGGATAAAACAGAAATCAAAAACCCCATTTTGTTCAGTTCTTCGTAGATTTTCCAGAACTCAGGGTGCAAAAACGGTTCACCGCCGGTTAAGGAAAGGTTAAGAGTGCCCATATTTTTTGCTTGTTGGGCTATTTCGATCCATTCGTCGGCAGTAAGCAGCTTGCCTTGCTTTTCGGCTGCTTCTTTTGTTAAATGAACATAGCACATAACGCAATCGAAATTGCAAAAAGGAGTTAATTCGAAGGTAGCAGTAAGCGGAACGAAATTACGTTTTGCCCATGCTCTGAGCTGTTCTATGTAATCGTTGCCGATTTGTCCGCAATCAATCATTCGAGCACACCCTGTTGCGCAAGATTGGCAATAAACTTTTCTACATCGGCGATTGCAACCGTTTTTTCGACTTCGTAATTATCAGTTAAAACTGTAACAAGCTTTTCGGTATCTGCCCCTTTTTCAAGGACATTCCAAAGAAGTTCACCGCTTTCGGTTAAAGCGATCATTCCATGTATGCTGCCGGTTCTGCTTCCGATAGGAACTGCCATTATCCGGCCACCGATTTTTCTTATTATAAAACCATCTTTAATTTTATACATAATAAGAACCTCACAAAGTCTTTTCGCAACCTATACCACAATAAATTATAACATTGTTGTTTTTTTATTTCAATATAAAATACACAAAAATCTTATTAAAGAGTAAGAAAGGGACTGTTCTTTAAAAAATAACGGAAATAAAAATTCAATTATATTCAACGAGATTACCTCTTTTGTCAATATTGTAAACTCTTGTACAATAGTTTAACATACTCGGTCTGTGGGTGGTTATAATTCTTGTTCTGTTGGGATAAGCTTTCATCATATTCGCGAGAACGGTTTTCTCTGTTGCAGCATCAAGAGCACTTGTAGCTTCATCCATAACAATTACCGGAGCATCTCTCAAAATTGCTCTTGCAATTGAAATTCGCTGAATCTGACCTTCTGAGAAATTAACACCCTTTTCATTTATTTCAGTATAGATTCCTTCAGGTAATTTTTCTATGAAGCCCCACGCATCCGCTGTTTTCAGCGCTTCGGTAACATCTTCATCGGTTGCCTCGGGACGAACGATTCTCAGGTTATCTGCTATAGAGCCTGAGAATATTGCGTTTCCTTGAGGAACATATGAACAAAATCTTCTTGTGCTTTCGGAAACAGGAATATTATCACCGTTGTTCGTTGCCATTGTTATTTCGCCTGAATCAGGTTCAACGAGCCCTAAAATGAGTCTTAAAATCGTTGTTTTCCCTTCACCGGAAGGTCCTATAAAAGCAATAGTTTCTCCGGGCTCAGCTCTGAATGTAATATCACTTACAACCGGTTTCTTACAGTCGGGATAAGTGTATGTAAGACCGTTACAACATAAAGTTAAGCCGCTTTCGTTTGCGCTTTTTTCCATTTTTTCAGCTTTTTCGTTATTTTTACATTCTTCAAGAGGCAGATCTGTTATCTCCATAATTCTGCCGGCAGCAGTTGCTATTGAAATTGCAGACGGAAAAAGCGTCACAAGTGCAGAGAAGGATGATGTCAGTTGACCGGAAATCTGGAGAAACAAGGTCATTGTACCATAGGTAATAACACCTTGCCAAAGACGGTAAACACCCCAACCGTAGCAGCAATAGGACACAATGAGCCCTATAACCGACATACACAGAGTTATTTTGATTGAAAATTTATCGTAGTCAAGTTTAATTTTTCTGTATAATTTCAGATTATTTTTAAGCTGGTCAACATAACGCTTTGTTATATCGAAAGCTTTGATTGTTTGAAGATTTTGAATTGATTCTGAATAAAAGGACAGAATCTTTCCGTTCATTTCCCGACTTTCTTTGTTGTATTTGCGCATCATTTTAGTAGATATTCTTGAAGAAAGAACCAAGAACGGTGCACTCATAAGTGCGAAAATTGCCATAGTCGGATCATAATAAAGAACAATTATAAGGCAACCTAAAAATTGAGCAATTTTTGTGAAAACATTGGGAATATACGTAATAATGCTGCTTGAAACAGCAGTTACGTCGCCTTCAATTCTGTTAAGCAGATCACCGGAATGATATTTTCCTATATCCTCCCATTTTGAAAATGTTATATGCTCATAAACACTTTCTCTGATCTCGTTACTGACTTTTGTTCCGACAACAGATGATATCCGTGAAACAATCGCACTTACTATCAGCTGGGTGAGTCCCAGACTGATAGCCAAAGCCGCACTTTTGATAATTGTTTCGTTATTATGGGAAACAACGGAGTCGATTAAATATTTCATTGCAATATTAACGCCCAGACCCATTGCTGTGCTTATAAGCCCTATGATAATATAAAATATGATTTGTACGCGATATTTGGAAATATATTTAAAAAGCCATTTCCATTCCTTTCCGAGAGAACGAAAAAGCTCAACATATTCACCCGGATTCTTCATGGGGCAACCTCTTTTCTTTATTTCTTATTTTTACTGCGATATCCGTAGCTTCCTTTGTACATATACCCGTGACGGTAATATTTGTTGTAGCCGCCGTACCGATAATAGTTGCCGTAGCCACCCAAACCGCCTGTAGCTCCGTTAAGAATACAACCGAGGAACTTTGTTTCCGTTTGAAGCATAGTGCTCATTCTTGTTCTTATAACAGATTGCATAACAGCATCTTGTCTTACGATATAGAGAATGGCATCCGAAGCCCTTGCAACAATAGCGGCATCTGAAATTATACCGCAAGGAGGCGTATCAACAAAGATTATGTCATAGCGCTCCTTTAATTTCGAAAGAATTTCCTGAAGCTCAGAAGTGCGGATTATACTTTGAAGCGCACTTTCGCCATCCTTAAAGCTGAGAAAATCAATTCCGAGAGCTTCTAAATGGTTTATGGAATAAGTCTCATTATCTGTTTTTGTTGTGATTGTTCCGGCATTGTTTGTTGCCAAGGGATATATTCCCGAATCTCTCAAATCGCAGTCCACCACAAGGACATCGCGGCTTTGAGCAAAGACAGATGCAAGGTTAAGAGTTACTACCGATTTCCCTTCTTCGGGAGCGGTGCTTGTTATCATAACAATTTTTTCATCGGCAGAAAGATGCTTCTGAACCGAATTCATGAGCAACCTCAACGATTCCAAAAAATCGTTACCGATATGGGGATTAGTAAGAATAACATCGGTGTTAATTTTTCTTCGGTATTTTTTGAAAACAACCTGCGGGATAACTCCTATACACTTTTGATTAAGAACTTTTCGGATATCCGCTTTTGTTCGGATTGTTTTTCTCAGAAGAGCATAAATAATAATCCAACCTACACCGATGGCACCGCCGATAAAAGCGGCAATAACTACCGATTGAATCCAATCCATTGTGTTTGAAGGCTGTTTCGGAACTTCGGGTTCGCTGATTATTACGAGCTTTGTTCGGCCGATTATATAATCGGCAACCGAAGAATAATTATCAATAACAGAGAGCAATGTATCATAAGTTTTTTGAGAGTCCGATCCCTTTGCGGTAAGCGTAACCATATTTGTATCGGCAATGCAGGTTGCGGTAACGGTTGCCGGCATCGCTTTAACATTCAATTCTTCACAAACCTTTGTTGTAAGAATTGGGTTATTGATTATATACGGAAAAACTGATGCAAGCTGATTTGCGGTGTCTCTGTTATAGTAAAAGGCGTATGCCGAAACGCCGTTATCACCCGAAAGAACCTTGTTTTCGGTCTGAACCGTAAAAGTTGCGGTTACGGTGTAAACAGGGGTGAAATTGATATAACTTCTGTAAAACTGGATTCCGCCGAAAAGCACGGCAAGAACAACAGCTATCCAGATGAATTTAACAAATCCGCGCCATATATCGCTTATGAGGACTTTAAGGTTAACGGCATCGGTAGCGTTGGTTATATCCCGATTTGGTTTTTCATTGTACATATAATAACCTTATTTCTGACTTTAGTTTTTATTAGAGTCTTAGTCGGTTCTTTTGTCAACTATTTCTCTTTTATAATCTGTGTTGTTGCTTCCGGCATATTTTGAATAACCGTTATAATACGACCTGTAATATCCTGTTTCTTCCGAACCCATCTGACCGAATAAGGTGAACTGTTTGTGTACATCATTCAGAATACAGCCCGCAAAATTGCCATCGGATTCAGAAAGGGACAAAATTGCATCGTTTATGTCTTCAACAGCGACGCAATCTGTTCTCACAACAAGTAAAGAAGCATCTGCAAAAGAAGAAATTGTTACCGCGTCTGCTGAAACGGAACACGGCGGGGTATCTATAATAACAAAGTCCATTTTTTTGCTGAGAACCGAAATACACTGTTTAAATGTTTTATTGCTGAATAAATAATGGGAATTTTGGTAAGATTTTTTATTGAAAGCTATTAATAATTCGCCTTTTTTATACGAAAAAAAACCAAACTCGCTTAAAGTGGCTTTGTTAGAAAGAACATCTGAAAACTCTGTTTTCAATTCATGGCGGAAATCAAATATTTTATACAGAGAGGGCTTGCGTACATCCAGATCTATAAGGGCAACTTTATACCCTCTTTCGGAAAGTGCTAAAGCTATATTTGAAGCAACAGTTGATTTACCTTCATTTTCCGCAACACTTGTTACTGTAAAAACCTTTTGCTCCTTCCTTTTTCGCATATATTCAAACTTCGTTGCCAGCTTATGATAATCCTCGGTATATTTGAGCGTTGAATAAGCATCATTTATCAACATAGCTCTTTTTTTCTTTTTGAGTTTTTCTCTGAATGAAATATGGGGGTGTTCGTGAGCTATGGTCCCTATAAGCTCTGCATCAATATCCTCAAAAAAGCCTTTTTCATCTTTAACAGTTTCTCTCAGTATAGAAAAAAGAAAAATCATTGCCGCTTCAAAAGCCATAAAAAACAGAATAATATAGTTTCTGTAAATCGTCAACGGAGAGTTTGACGGAGATGTAGGCATATCAGGATATGAAATAATATCAATAACAGCATCGCTGAATATGGTATCGGAAACATCGGGATAAACCTCAAGAATCGATGAAAGTAAGCGAAAGGATAATTCAGGATCCTTACTGCTCACAGAAATATTCAAAAGATTTGTTGTTCCGGTGACATCTGCTTGAATTGTTCCGTTAAAGGATTTCTCACCGATATTTTCTGCGGCAAGCTTTTTCATTGTGGATTGTTTAAAAACAGTTGTAAATATTTTTGCCATTTCAACTGAGGATTCAAGGTTACTGTACACCCCTGTGGTTCCGACCTTTGAACGAACAACAAGAACTGCGCTGCTTGTGTAAGTGGGGGTATAACCACTGTTTTCCACAACCCGAATACCTAAAAAGGCAATCACCCCTGCAAGGATAACAAGCCAGATGTTGCGAATAAGGTCTTTAAGAAGGCTATGCCATTCGAAGTTTATTCTAAACGAAGATTCATTTTTTTCCAAAGATTATCCCACCTATCACTCAACAACAACCGTAAGAATCGAATGACCTTCATATCCACCGTTTGTTGAAATATAATAATGCACGTTATATGTGCCTTCTTGTTCACTGTCAAAGTTAGTTGAAATGAGTAATTCGTAATCTTTCATCAAAACGCCGTTTACCGTTACCTCTTTTATATAATCTTCAAATACGGGTTTTTCACCTTTTTTTATGTATATAAGAGTATTCTTCAGTTGTATTTCCGGAGCCATTGTTTCATTGCCCTCAACATGCACTGTAACATCAAGGTATATCATATGACCCATACTGTTTGAAACCTGAAGAGAAACACTAAATACGCCTGTAGTATTCTGAACATAATCGGTGGCAGTAATAGTTACTCTGTCACTTATATCTCCGTCAATACAATCCCTTGCGCCCACAGCAGATCTGATATCAACAGCTTCATCAACAGAATATACAAGAGCCCGTTTCATATAAAACTCAGGTGGAGTATAGTCGGTGTAACGAACTCTGCGCGTTGCCTTTGTTACGTGATTATCGTCGTCTGCAACGGCATAGGTAACGTTAAATTCTCCGGGTGTTATAAATTTTGAAACCGTCTCTACGAGAACCTTGTCGGTAATATCTCCGTCTTTTTGGTCAAAGGCGGTAACTCCTTGGAGCAGAGCCTCTTTTTTATCCTTTACGCTGATTTCGAGTTCATCTGTTTCAATTTGTATTTCAGGAATAGTTGTATCTGTCGTTACTTTCGCCATAAAGGAAAAACCTACATAGGCAATAAGCACCACAACGAATACAATCACGGTTATCCTTCGAAGCCATTTAATCATTTGTTTTCGCCTCTTTGCACCATTATACTACAAAATGCAATTTCGATTTTTGTAAAAAACGCACACTTTCACACATATGCAAAATTATATCACAGCCGCAATGAATTATCAAGTAAATATGGGCTTCAAGTTGAAAAAACACATCTGAAAAACCAAATAATTCAAAACTTTTCATCGAAGAAAAATTCAAAAAAAGTCAAAAAAGAGCTGTTGCAACTTCACCGTTACAACAGCTCTTTTTATCAGTCTCTCGGGGTTAGGCTTTAAACAACCTGAAAAATATAAAATTTCAAATAATCCGTTTCGGGAACATTCCAAAGAACGGGATGGTCGGCACTTTGCTGACGGCATTCTATCTGTCTGAGGGAAACTCCGGCATCCGTTGCCGCTTCGCAGAGCATCTTTTTAAAAAGCTCGTCCGGCATAAAATGGGAGCAGGAGCAGGTTGCAAGATAGCCACCTCTCGGAAGAAGCTTCATTGCTTTAAGGTTTATTTCCTTATATCCTCTGTAGGCTGCCTTAACGGTAGCACTGCTTTTTGTAAACGCAGGCGGGTCGAGAATTATAAAATCGTAATCGCACTTTTTCTCTTCTTTCATTTCGGTAAGAAGGTCAAAAACATTAGTGCAAATAAACTCCATATTGGTAAAACCGTTAAGAGCAGTATTGCGCTTTGCGGAATTTATTGCTTCTTCCGAAATATCTACCGCTGTAACGAGCTTTGCGCCTGCCGCCGCGGCATTGAGAGCAAAAGCTCCCGTGTGGGTAAAGCAATCAAGAACCTTTCTGCCTTTTGCAATTTTTCTTATTGCAAGGCGGTTATATTTTTGATCAAGAAAATAGCCTGTTTTCTGCCCGTTTATATAATCCACTGCAAATTTTATTCCGTTTTCTTCAATAACCGTTACACCGTCAAGGTCAGTTTTCAGTCCTTCAGCTTCAAAGAAGCCTTTATACTGCTTCATACCCTCACGCTCACGTATTGCAACATCATTTCTTTCGTATACCGCATCAACGGTTTCGCCGTACTCTCTGAGTATTTTAACCAATCCGGGTATAAGAAAATGCTTGATTTTTTCAATTCCCAGGGAGAGCACCTGAATAACTATAATATTTTCAAAGCGGTCAACGGTAAGCCCCGGGAAGCTGTCCGCCTCGCCGAAAATAAGGCGGCAACATTTAAAATCCTCTTCACCCATTACCGTACGGCGGTAGTCTATGGCGTAACGAAGCCTTCGTTCATAAAATGCTTCATCAAATTTATCATTAGCATTACGGGAAATAATTCTCACCCTGATTTTTGAATTGTCATTTATATAGCCTGAGCCTAAATACCGTTCTTTTTGAGAATAAACGTCAACAATATCGCCGTTTTCGTATTCACCTGAAACAGCAGTTACCTCATCACCGAATACCCACAGGTGACCGCCTTTTATAAATTTTTCTCCCTTGGGCGTTATGAAAACCTTTGTAAAATCCCGTGCCATAAAAATCTCCTTAAGAAATGATAAGGTGATTATACAACTTTATTATTTTCTTTTCAACTAAAACAAAAAGGTTTTTGTTAAAAGCATAAATATTACCCCCGGTACGGAAAATACTGCCCCGAATATTAAGGAGTAAAGGTTAATACCCAAAGTCAGCGGAACAAAATATGAAACCGCACCCACAGCGCACAGCGCCCCTAAGCCACCTAAAACGCTTGTAAACAAGGATTTAAAAAAGCATCCGCTTTTCTTGAATACAATAAGCATAATAAGCAATAAGCACCCACCGATAAAATAAATCATTTTTCTGCCTCCTTTAATTTCTTCATCAGATATGCATGCTTTAGCTCAAGACTGCGAAGCTCCAATATTGCAGATTCAACCAATTCCTTCTCAACAGTTTGTGAAATTTTAAAATACGCAAGCTTCATAAGGAGCCTTGTTTCCTCAATTTCTTTAAGAAGAAGCTCATTATCACTCATTTTTTTAATTCTTGAATAAAGACGTGCTTTGTATATTTTGTTCTCCCCTTTTCATAAATTTCCGCTTTATTGATATGCGGACAAAATATATTTTATTACAGATTATTAAACCGAAAACCAGAACATACTTATTAGTGATAAAATAAATTATGAGAGGTTAATTATGAACAGACATTCTTATACCTATGAGCAATACTGCCCCGTTATATCCAAAAACGTTATAATACAGGAAATGACTTTTTTAAGCGGCAAAAAGAAGGTCAGATGCCTGCACTACCACAAATTCAAATGTAACGAAGCAGGCGGATGTAAAAATAAATATGTGAAAAAGAAAATCGAAAAGGCAATTGAAAAAAGCAGTGAGGATATTGTATAATCATTACGGTGATTGTTTTGGCAGGTATTTATATTCATATTCCGTTTTGTAAATCCAAGTGCCCGTACTGCGATTTTTATTCCAACAGATGTACTGATGAATTGCAGAGAAAATATGTTGAGGCTCTTTTAAATGAAATAAACACTCTTTCGCGTTGTAAGGAGTTTATTGAAGAACCCATAACAGCAGATACCCTTTATCTTGGCGGCGGAACGCCCTCCGTCCTTTCGGGAGAAGAGCTTTTCAGCATAATCACATCCGCAAAAGAAAAATTCAATATTCCCGATACAGCTGAAATTACCGTGGAATGCAACCCAAACTCAGACATTGAAGGAATCGCGCCGTTTTTAAAAAGGGCAGGCGTTAACAGAATCTCCTTGGGACTTCAATCAGCGGTTGATAAGGAACGAAAAGCTCTGGGAAGAGCTGCCGACAGAGAGCGTGTTTCACGGGTAATTGAAATTTTCAAGAATTCGGGGATAGAAAACATATCCCTTGATGTTATGCTGGGTATACCTTTACAAACTGCCGAAACATTAAACGACACCCTCGAATTTGTAAAAAACTGCGGTGCCAAGCACATAAGCGCGTACATGCTCAAAATTGAAGAAGGTACTTTTTTCGACCTGCACCGTGAAAAATACGACTTTCCCGATGATGAAACCGTGAGCGAATTTTACCTTCAGTGCGCCCACATATTGGAAAAAGCGGGCTTTAGTCATTACGAAATTTCAAACTTCGCCATCCCCGGCTTTGAAAGCCGCCACAATACGAAATATTGGCTTCTTGACGATTATCTGGGATTAGGTCCCTCTGCCCATTCATATATAAGCGGCAAGCGGTTTTATTTTTCTGCCGATACAGAAAGCTTTATAAACGGCGAGAGCGCGGTATTCGACTGCATCGGCGGCGATGCCGAAGAATACATAATGCTTCGTTTAAGGCTGAAGGAAGGCTTAAGTCTTTCCTGTCTTAATCGGCTTTACGGCAAATCATACTGTGAAAAAATAATTAAAAAAGCCCCTCTTTTTGCAAAAGAAGGACTTGTAAATTTTGACGAAGAAAAGCTCTCACTGACCGAAAAAGGCTTTCTGCTTTCAAACAGTATCATTGCCGAATTCATTTAACAGCCTGCAACAATTTTAATAATAGCAAAAGCTCTCTGTGAAACCGATTGTGATTTCACAGAGAGCTTTTATAGTTTATAAATCTAAAACGTTGCTGTATAAGGATACTGCCCTGAGCATAAAACGGTGCTATGGGCGATTTTATCGGAACTCAACCGCCTATCTTTCTTAGGTTCTGCTGATGCTTAGCAAATGTATTTGCATAATAAGCATTACCGTCATCATCGTGGCAGAAGTAATAATAATCGGTATTTGCAGGGTTAAGTGCTGCTTTTATTGCATCGTCACCCGGATTGCAGATAGCACCAACGGGAAGACCCGTGCACTCGGTACTGTAAGTATCGTAATTATCGCGATATTCAACATATTTCTCGGTATCCTCGGTAGAAGAGGTAAGAGTTGGTTTAATGGTTTCAAGAAGGTAAACCTCTGTTGAGTCGAACTGAAGCCAGGGGAAAGCCGACTGATTGCCAAGACGGTTATAAATAATAGATGAAATATTGGGCATTTGTACATCGGAAGCCGCCTCCTTCTGAAGAATGGAAGCAACCACTATCGCTTCGTCAACACTTACTCCCAATGCATCCGCCTGAGCCTGATATTCATCAGTCCACTTACTTTTGAAGTTATTAAGGAATTTTCTTACAACGCTGGAAGCATTTTCGCCCACATAGAAATCGTAGGTGTCGGGGTAAATATAACCCTCAAGAAGCCTGAAACGCAATTCTTTTTGAGGAATTGCCGCAATAAATGAATATTCTTCGGAAAAATCAACCGTCTGAAGAGTGCTGATAAAGCTTGCGGCGGTGCAAACCTCGTTTGCTTCCAGCTTCTCCGCTATCTGGTCAATGGTCCAGCCCTCAGGGAAGGTAAGAGTAACAGTTTCGGAAAGTGTAATGTCTGCCTTCATGGTAGAAAGCATTTTTTCAAGTCCGTAACTCTTCGAAAGGGTATAAACACCTGAAACATACGTACTTTTTTTACTGTCACTTGTTATATCCAGAATTTTCACAAACGCTTTGCAGAAAAGCCCGTGATTTATAAGGTCATTATCTTCAAGAATATCAATAACCTCTCCGTCTGTCATATTTTCGGAAACGGTGACCTCAACGGATACATCATCAACATTCAGCGCAAGAACATCGTTAATACAGCCTATTCCGTAAATACAGAGGATAACACTTGTAAAAACAACTATTGCCGCACATAAAGCAAATTTTGAGAATTTTTCCGAAGCAAGAAGTTTTCCTCCGAATTTTTCTGCTCTTTTCTTAGCCTTAGCCTCTTTGAGGGCAATGGCTTTTTTCTGCTTTGCGGTAGCAGGCGGAGCAGACACGCTGAATTTCTTTGCCTGCTGTGATTTTGAGGTATTCTGAGTTTTTCTCGCGTTGGCTTTTTTCTCCCTCTGCGCCTCCTTGTCTATATCACGGGGCGGATTAGAAAAATACACTCCGCCCTTGTAGGAGGGTTTATCCGCGGAAGAGTCTGAAGAAATATCCACCTTAAAATTTTGAACACGCTTGCGGCGTTCGCTCTGAGAACGCTCAAGCTCATTTTCCAAATCAGCCTGAGCAGTGCTTTTCTTCTGCTTTGGTGAGTCGCTTTCCTCAGCATACATATTCAAAAGTTCTTCATAATCACTGAAATCGTCATGAGCCATAATCAAGCCTCCTTTTCATTCACGGTGATGATTCGTTTTTCAGTCAGCACCATATTCACTGTCCTGTCAAATTTGCCGTGAAATAATTCATCAGTTATATTTTCGTCGTAACAAATGCCGATAGTTGAGCCTTTGTAACGTGAAAGATATCTGTCATAATATCCCTTACCGTAGCCCAGACGGTAGCCTGATTTATCAAACATAAAAGCAGGCACGATGCAAACCGCACCGTAGGTATCTGTAACTCTCTTTTCATCCTCTGAGCAGGGTTCTAATACGCCGAAGGAACCGACCTGCAAATCGTTCAATGAATCTATATAATAAAAATTCATATTGCTTTTTTCGCCCTCGCAACGGGGAACTGCCACCTTTTTGCCGAGAGAAAGAAGTGCATCGATAAAGTTTCTTGTATCAACCTCAATAGGTGTGGACACATAGCAAAGAACCGTCCTCGCCTCGCGCACCGCCCAAAGGTTGAGAAGCTTATTACATATCTTTTTATCGTATGAGGTTTTCGAAAAAGGGTCCATTGAAAGCCTTTTTTCCTTAGCCTCTGCACGAAGTTTTTTCTTAATGGGTCTTATATCAGTTACTTTTTCCATTGAATACCCCTGAGTATTTCCTCTGCCCTTGTTTCACCTGCAACAAGGCTCGCAACGGCAGCTCCGAACTCCCACGCAACACCTGCACCTTTCGCCGTAACGATATTGCCGTCGGTAACCACACCGTCCGGAAGGACTTCTGCTCCTGCAAGTTCATTTTCAAAACCGGGGAAGCAAGTTGCCTTCTTGCCGTTTAAAAGTCCTTTTCTGCCGAGTATAAAGGGTGCGGCACAAATAGCACCGATAACCTTTGCGTTCTTTGCGCAGTAATCAATTGCCGACTGAACCTGAGAAGAATTATTAAGATTTTTTGCTCCCGGCATTCCTCCGGGGAGAATTATACCTTCGAGACTGTCGTCAAGAAAAATATCGTCTGTACGTAAATCCGCCTGAACTTTAATATTATGAGTTCCCCTGCAAAGCATTTCATCAACTGCAACGGTTTTAACATCTACACCTGCTCTTAATAAAAAATCAAGAGGTGCCAACGCTTCTATTTCTTCAAAACCGTCTGCGAGAAAAATATATATCATAAAAAAACCTCTTTTCAGGTAGAATAGGGTATTCCGAAAAATCCGTTTTCTATTTCGGGCGCATCAGACACGGGGCAATACATACCGTAGGGTATACCTTCTTCATTTTGTGAACAAGGCTCACGCACTTCAACCCATTCTGCATCGGTCTCAACAAAAACCGCCCGAAGAAGCGATGCTTCATCGCCGAAATATTCAAAAACCGTAACACGACCGTGCTCATATTCATAAAGAATATAGCCGTTATCGGTAAACAGCGCCGTTACAGTGCCTTCTGCGGAAAAGAAAAAGCTGTTAAAAGGCTTCTCCTTAAGCATTGCTACAGGGCAAAAATACGATTTTTCAAAGCTGTATTTTTTGTAGCTTTCAAAATCCGCTTGATATGTTTCGGGTACGCATATATTTTCAAATGCAGATTTAAAAACTGTTTTTTCTTTGTAACAAAAACCTTTTAAAAAGCCTTGTTTTCCATAAAGTCCGAAGAGGTAATCCTCCCGGGGAACAAGAAAAAGATAATTTATATTTCTTTTTACGGCGGTGCTTTTAAGCAAGCCAAACAGCTTATTCATAAGCCCCCTGCCCCTGTAATCGGGGTGGGTACACACTGCGTAAATATAAAAAGCCCGGTAAGAAACACCTGAAATAATAATTTCACTTTCGAGCATATATAAAGCACTTACTGCTTTTTCTGCGTCAAAAATTGCTATTGCACTGCCGGATGTAACCGTCTTTTCAAAGAAGGCATCCAACGCCCTGTCCGAATCATCGAAGGAGGTTTTCCAAAGCTTTTTCAATTCCTTATATTCGCCGACTTTAACGAAACGCGGTTCAAATGATTTTTCCATAATATTTTTTAATAAGGTACTCGGGATTATAGGAGGTTTTGGCTTTTCTTAAGCCTTCTGCTCCTGCATCATCCTCGCGGTTTATATAAAGGAAATCGCCAAGAGAATTTTCTGCAAAGAGTTTATTTATAACAGCGTATGCACCGGGAAACTCCGGTGAAGCCTTTTCAAAATGAATGCAGTAGGTTTTGCCGTCTGCCATCGGTTCACCCATGGCATAAGCAACAATTTCCTTTTCTACTCTTATAAGAGCACCCGAAAGACCCAACTCGGAAAAATTTTCAAAAGCACGGTCTATTACGATTTTTTCTATATCGAGCTTTGGGTTACGGACTCCGTTTTTATGCCAAAGTCTTGAAAACTCTGCACATTCACGAATATTTTCACTGCCTAAAGCTTCATAAGAATATTCATATTTTTTCTGAAAAGAGTTAACATGATTTTTCATTGAGTGATATTTTCTGCCCCTTAGAAAAGCAAGATTTTCACGAAGGTAAATATAATCGAAAAAATCCCGTTGCTCAGTGAGAATGAGCCTGTCACCGTAAAAGCTTTTCAAAACACCCGCCTGTTCTTCGCTTACGCAATAAAAGCTAAGCTCTGCCCCACGTGCCTTTGAATCCTCTTCAATTACCGCAAGAGCTTTTCCCGCATCACCTGCGCCCCACGGAAAAGCATATGATTTAACGCCGTTAAATCGGGAGCGCAAAAACAGGAAACCGTCTTTTTCGGCTATACGCGTTTTTTCATCCACACCCCAAGCAAAAATATTGCCGAAAGAAAAATCGCACATTTGCTTAACATCTTCGGGAATATATTTTTCTATGAGTTGTTTATCATGTGGTGTAACAAGTTGAAAATCCAGCATAAATATCCTTTATCTTTCAAGTGTATCAAGTAAAATCCCGTAAACCCTGTCATTGATGCTTTCAATAGAAAGGGGGTCGCCGCTCTCGGCACAGGCAACTACGACCCAGCCGCATTTTTTTGCAGCATACAGTGCCGCCTCGCGGCAGGCATTGAGAAAATCAACATTTGCCTCGTGAACATCTTTTTTATTTTCATCACCCTCATAACGCTGAGTCATAAGGCGTTGCGAAACCTCAACGGGCATATCAAGAAAAATAACCTTATCGGGTGCAGGAATACCTATCTTGTTGTATTCAAAATCGAAGAGCCAATCTATATATTCGTCCCACTCGTCTTTTTTAAGCTTTGTCATTTGATATATGGCGTTTGCGGGAGTATATCTGTCTGCAAAAATGAGTTTTCCCTCAAGATAATCGCTCTTCCACTTTTCGGTGTATGAAGCAAATCTATCGCCTGCATAAAGAACGGAAGCCGCGTATGCATTTACATCCTCTGCATTTTTACCGAAATCCCCTGCAAGATATTTTCTTACAAGAATACTCGATTCACTTTCGTAATCGGGAAGCTTGATTTTTTTATAATCAATACCGTCTGCTTCAAGCCTTTTGCATATAAGCTCCGTCTGGGTGGTTTTACCGCAACCGTCAAGCCCTTCTAAATCAATAAACATCCTTTAACAGGCCCTTTCAATACATAATCATTCCAATTATACCTGTAAATAATACTATAAAACTTCAAAACTGTCAAATAAACGGTATAATTTGTAACAAATATGTAATATTAAAGGAGCTGTCGCAAACGGACAACAGCTCCTGTTTATCATTATTTATCCTCTAAAAGCGCCAAAATTTGCTGTTTGGGTCTGCCACCCACGGCTTTGTTAACAACTTCGCCGTTTTTCATAACAACAAGAGTGGGGATGCTCTCAACACCGAATGCACGCGCCAAATCAATTTCGCTGTCCACATCTATTTTACCTACCGCAAACTGCGGATTTTCCTCGGCAATTTCATCAACAACAGGCGAAACCATCTGACAGGGACCGCACCAAACCGCGTAAAAATCAAGAAGCACCGGCTTTTCATTTTTCAAAACGAGCTCTTCAAAATTTTCTTTATTTATATTCAATACTGACATTATGACACATCCTTTCAATCTTTGGATTTATAGTAAAGCATACAGTGGCAGTAGCCCTCAAAATCAGGGTCTTTTATCTGCTCTCTGAATTCTTTGCAAATACATTTGTTTTCTTCTGTTCTTTCAAGACGGCAAGGACAGTATCCGTCTTTCATCTTAAGTCCTTCTTTTATTCTTTCGACAACAGCTTTGTCCGCATTAAATTTTACAGCCACAACTACACCTCTTTAAAAATATATTTTACAATTTACATTTTATCAAGTTTTTGGTAATATATCAATAACTGCTTTACATTTTTCAAAAAAAGTGTAAAATAATAATTCAAAATGATTGTAATGTAAGGAGTTTATTATGAAATCCGAGCTTTTAAGACTTTTGTGCAGAAATGCACGATATACAACAGAAGAACTTGCCGTTATGCTGGGAAAAGATGAAAAAGAGGTTGCCGCAGAAATTGAAGCGCTTGAAAAGGAAGGTATTATCCGCGGTTATAAAGCGGTTATAGATTGGGAAAAGTTTGATGATGCCTATGTTTCCGCAATTGTAGAGCTTAACGTTGTTCCCAAAGCAGACCTGGGCTTTGAAGAGGTTGCCGAAAAGGTTATGTCATACCGCGAGGTAGAATCAGTTTACCTTATGTCAGGCTCTTACGACCTTAACGTGGTTGTTAAGGGCAAAACTCTTCACGATGTTGCAAAATTTGTTGCAAGAGAGCTTGCAACCATTGACTCCGTCACCTCAACTGCAACCCATTTTGTTATGCGCCGATATAAGGAAATGGATGTTGAACTTTTGAGCGCAGAGGAAGATACCAGGGGGCAGTTCCTGTATGATTGATTATTCCAAGGTTTTAAACACTGCCGTTGCCGAAATCAAGCCCTCGGGAATACGAAAGTTTTTTGATATTGCCGCAACTATGGATGATGTTATATCCCTTGGTGTAGGCGAACCCGATTTTCAAACTCCGTGGCAGATACGCAAGGCAGGTATAAATTCTTTAGAACGCGGCAGAACCAAATACAGTGCCAACCGCGGTACTATTGAACTCAGAAGAGAAATCGCCCGATATTTAAACAGACGTTATGACCTTTCTTATAAGCCTGAAACGGAAATTCTTGTAACCGTAGGAGGCAGTGAGGCTATTGACGGTGCAATACGCGCCGTGGTCGCCCCCGGAGATGAGGTTATAATTCCCCAACCCAGCTATGTGTGCTATGAGCCTATTACCGTTCTTGCAGGCGGTGTACCCGTTATTATAGAAACAAAGGCTGAAAATGATTTCAAGGTAACTCCCGAAGAGCTTAAAAAGGCTATAACCCCCAAAACAAAGGCTCTCGTTCTCCCCTACCCCTGCAACCCTACAGGGGCAATTATGGAAAGAGCGGATATTGAGGCAATAGCCGAGATAATCAAGGATACGAATATTATTGTTATATCCGATGAAATCTACTCAGAGCTTATTTACGGTGATTGCAATCACGTTCCTGCCGCCGCGGTTGACGGCATGTGGGAAAGAACCGTTACCGTAAACGGTTTTTCAAAGGCTTATTCTATGACAGGCTGGCGTTTAGGCTATGCCTTCGGTCCCGAACCGCTTTTAAAGCAGATAACAAAAATCCACCAATATGCAATAATGTGCGCACCCACTACTTCACAGTATGCCGCAGTTGAAGCACTTAAGAACGGTGATGAATCAATAGAGCATATGCGTGAAGAATATAACCGCCGAAGACGTCTTATTGTTAACGGCTTTAATAAACTCGGTCTTACCTGCCGCGAGCCGAAAGGTGCTTTTTACGCCTTCCCTTGTATTGAAAGCACGGGTCTTTCAAGTGACGAATTCTGTGAAAAGCTTTTGCAGTCGAAAAAGGTTGCAGTCGTTCCCGGAACTGCCTTCGGCAAGGGCGGCGAAGGGTATGTGAGAGCCTCGTATTGCTACTCAACCGAGCATATTATAAAGGCTCTTGCACGAATCGGCGAGTTTATTGAGGAGCTCGGATAACCCTTTATAAAAATTATACTAAAAAATCGCCCCTCACATTGCTCACTTCTGATGCAATGCGAGGGGTTGATTGTTTTTTACCATTCAAATTCAGGTCTTTTATTATCGGTGTATTTTGCCGCCGACATAAGAAAACGGCGCATAGGCTCCATCTGCCTTACATACAAACCCAAAAGGGTACTGAAATCTTCAAAGTTGGTTATATCTTCATCGGGAATGAAACAAAGCATTTCCCAATTTTTCATTTTAATATATTCGGCGGCAGGGTCATCGGAAGAAAAACCGCGGGGCATAGTTTTCAGCTTATCTCCCGTCAGGGTGAGCTTCGTTTCTTTAAGAATTTTCTCGAACTCACCGTAATTTTCCGAAATATATCTTCTTATATCATTCATCTTAGCAGTGGTATCGCACCAAAGACCTGTACCGAAGCAGGAGGAACCGGGATATATTCTCAGATAATACCCTATTGGCATCCACGATTTTCTGTCCGCGGCAATATATGCCCTGAACGCAGGGTTATAGGGCGGACCGTTCTTATGAAATCTCATATCACGGGCAACGCGGTACATCCATTCTTTCGGCTCCATATACATTATGGATTTGCCCACCTCGGGAGCTTCTTCGCTTATTTTAAAGCGGAGCATATCAATAAAGCCTAAAAAATCTTTTTTTGCCTCATCATATTCACCGTGATGCTCGTGAAACCAAGTGCGGTTATTATTAAGCTGCAAAGCCGCGCAGTAGTTCATTATTCTGTCAAAAGTCATTATTTCACCGTATATTCCCAACCGAATTCTTTAAGATTATCATATCCTTAAAATAATAATTTAAAGATACCATATTGCAATTTAAAATGCAATATAAATATTGACAATATGCTTGCAAAAAAGTAAAATTGAAGGGTAATAATGTTAGTATAATCGGAGGTAATATATATGGCAATTTTTAAACCCTTTAAGGCTTTGAGACCTCTCCCCGAATACGCCGAAAAGGTGGCAGCGCTCCCTTACGATGTTATGAACAGTGAGGAAGCAAAGGAAATGGTTAAGGGCAACCCCTACTCCTTCCTTCACGTAGATAAAGCAGAAATTGACCTTCCCGAGGGCACTGACCTTTACAGCCCCGAGGTTTATGCAAAAGCCGCCGAAAACCTTAAAAAGAGTGAGGAAAACGGTATTTGCTCTATGGATAAATCGCCTTGCTTCTACGTTTACCGCCAGATAATGGACGGTAAAGAGCAGACAGGTCTTGTGGGCTGTGCCTCAGTTGACGATTACATCAATAACCATATTAAAAAACACGAATTAACAAGAGCAGATAAAGAAGCCGACAGAATCCGCCATGTTGACACCTGCGACGCGAATACCGGTCCCATCTTCCTTTGCTACCGCGATAACGAAAGGGTTACCGCAATAATCGAGAAGAAGAAAAAAAGTGAGCCTGTTTACGATTTTGTTACTGACGACGGCATTTCAAACACCGTTTGGGTAATTGATGATGAAGATATCTGTTCGGAGCTTTCAGCACTTCTCGCAGAGTCAGGTGATTTTTATATTGCAGACGGTCACCACCGTTGCGCTTCTGCCGTAAATGTTGCTAAAATGCGCCGTGAGCAGAACCCCGATTACAACGGCACGGAGGAATTCAACTTCTTCCTTGCGGTACTCTTCCCCTCTCACACTCTTCGCATTATGGATTATAACAGGGTCGTTAAAGACCTTAACGGCAATTCAGATAGTGAATTTATTGAAAAAATCAGTAAAGCCTTTATCGTTGAGGATGCCCCCTCAGAGGGCGCATACCATCCCGAAAACAAACATAATTTCGGAATGTATCTCAATAAAAAGTGGTATAAGCTTACCGCAAAGGACGGTACTTTTGACGGTAGCAACCCCGTTGACAGACTTGATGTTTCCATTCTCCAGAAAAACCTGCTTACCCCTGTTCTCGGCATCGGAGACCCGAGAACCGATAAAAGAATTGACTTTATCGGCGGTATCCGCGGCCTCGGCGAGCTCCAAAGACTTGTTGACGGCGGTATGGAGGTTGCATTCTCAATGTATCCCACAACCCTTGATGACCTTATGTCAATTGCGGATGCTGATATGATTATGCCCCCGAAATCCACTTGGTTTGAACCCAAGCTCTTAAGCGGACTTTTCATTCACAAGCTCGAAACAAAATAATTTTTTGGTGATTTTATGTTTATTATAGGTTGTCATTTATCAAGCTCAGGCGGTTACCTTGCTATGGGTAAAGAGGCTGTAAGAATCGGTGCCAACGACTTTCAGTTTTTTACGCGTAACCCCAGAGGCGGTGCGGCAAAGCCATTGGATTTAGAAGATATAAAGGCTTTTGAAAAATATCGCAAGGAAAACGGTATAGTAAGTGTCCTCGCCCACGCCCCCTACACAATGAACGCCTGCTCTAAGGATGCAGGTCTGCGCGAATTTGCCAAAAACACAATGGCAGATGATATTATGAGGCTTGATAACATCGAAGGTGCTTTATATAACTTTCATCCCGGAAGCCACGTAGGGCAAGGTGAGGATGTTGGTATTCAGTATATTGCCGATATGCTCAACGCAGTTCTGTTCCCCGAACAAAAAACTACCGTTCTCCTTGAAACAATGGCAGGAAAAGGCAGTGAAATAGGCAGAAGCTTTGAAGAATTAAAATCAATCATTGATAAAGTAGATTTAAAAGAAAAACTCGGCGTTTGCCTTGACACCTGCCACATTTTTGACGGTGGCTATGATATCGTAAACGACCTTGACGGCGTACTTCGGGAATTTGATAAAATCATAGGTCTTCAAAGGCTCAAGGCAGTGCACCTCAATGACAGTATGAATTACCTTGGCTGTCACAAGGATCGCCACTCAAAAATCGGCGAAGGCGGCATAGGTCTCGAGGCTATTGAGAGAATTATCAACCATCCCGCTCTTTGCAAGCTCCCCTTCTTCCTTGAAACGCCCAACGATATTGAAGGCTACGCAAGAGAAATTGAACTGCTGAAAAAACTATATAAGAATTGAAAAAACAGTCTTTTGCATTTTTCTTTTGCAAAAGACTGTTTTTTTATTCTTCGTTAGAACTGAAAGCAGCGTATAACTGCTTTGTTTTGTAAGAGCCGTTAAGATAGCAACCGGCAAAAAATTCTGCCAGCTCCCCGGGAGAAACGATCATCCCTTCATCCATCCAATCTACCATAACACCTATCATAGCAGTGAGCACATAGTTTGAAAGATATCTTGCAGGATTTTTTTCATCAAAGGTTTCTTTACTGTTCGGAACATTCGCAAGAATAAGATTTCTTATATATGTATAAAGCTGGTTATTTACATCGTTATTGATAATAAATCTGCATAGGCTCTCATTTTCTTTGCAAAATGTCAAAAGCCTTTCTGCATATTCCGCAAAGCCCTCGGCGGTGTTCAGGGAATTAGACGATTTATTAACCACCTTTTTAACGGTTTCGTATGCTTCATTCTGAACTTGCCTGAGCATATCTATTAAATCAGTATAATAAAAATAAAAGGTTGCCCTGTTAACATCCGCAAGAGACGTGAGCTCTGTTACTGAAATTTCGTTAATGGTTTTAGTTTCAAGCAGCTTCAAAAGAGCATCGTGAAGAGCTTTTTTAGTTCTTTTAACTCGCCTGTCCGTATTATTTACCCGTCTTTTCTGTGCCGGCATCTGATCACCCACCTTTAAATGACAATAATAAGATATCATACATCTGTCGTATTTTCAAGTTTTTTCGACAAAAAAGTTGCCGATTTTTCAACCGACAACTTTTTTATTAATGTTTATTCAACAGATTTGAGTGACTCAACCATACTGATCTTTTTCAGCTTAAAATGCATTACAAGGTTAACGATTACTGCGAAGAGAATCGTCAGCGCAGCTGCAAGAAGGAAGCTGAGCGGTTCAAGGTCTGTCTTAAATGTGAGAGTATCAATATCAACAACACCAACAACAGCCACATTAAGCGGAATACCCAAAATCAGACCCAGGACAACACCTATAATTGTAAGGAAAATGTTTTCACGGTAAATATACGCCGAAACCTCACCGTCATAGAAGCCCAGAACCTTAAGTGTAGCAAGCTCTCTTATTCGCTCGTTAACATTTATGTTATTAAGATTGTAAAGAACAACTATTGCAAGAGCCATAGCCGCAAAGATAAGTACCAAAATAACGAGGTTGAGGGTATTTATTATATTGTTGAAGTTATCAATAACTACCGTTGTGAACACCGAGCCGTTGACACCGTCTATGGCATTTACAGACTTTTCAAGAGCCGCTTTTGACTCTGTAGTCATACCGTCGGTAATTTTACAGAACAAATAGTTATACGACAAAACTGTGCTTGTTACCGAGGAGTAATAATACGGGGTCATATATACATAGTGGAAGGCGTAGTTATCAACGATACCGGTTACCAAAACCTCATACTCAACCGTCTTTGAGCCTTCCGTCCACGAAACCTTAACCGTATCGCCGATTTCGGTATCCGTTTTATCGGCAAATTTCTTCGTTATAACGGCACCGTTATCCGTAAGCGGAACTGACTTACCCTTATACTGCAAATCAACAAATTCATTGAAGCCTGCAGGGTCTTCGGGAACGAGAATATCCACTTCAAGCGAGGAATCAGACCTGTCTGAGAAGCCTTCGCAAACCTTAAGGTAGCCGAGCATAGAATCCTGAATTCCCTCAACAGCATTAACATTCATAACAAGAGCACTGTTTTCGTAATTCATTTGACCGTCCTCAAGAACGACCTGCAAATCATATTTTGCAATACCGTTTTCGTCTCCGTACTGATTGTCAACTACACCGCCGATAGAATCCTTAAGACCGAATGAAGCAAGTATCAGAGCCGTACAGCCTGCTATACCGATTACCGTTACGGCAAAGCGCTTGCCGTTCCTGAAAAGATTTCTGACGGTAACCTTTGAGGTAAAGTTAAGCCTTTTCCAAATGAAAGTGATTCTTTCAAGGAACACGCGTTTACCTGCTTTAGGCGGTTTGGGTCTCATCAGTACTGCGGGAACTGTCACAAGCTCACTGCGGCAAGCAAGGTAAGCCGCAAGAACGGTTGAACCCAAAGATATAACTGCACCGAGAATAATGTAAACGGGCATAAACTGAAGAATAACAGCGGGCATTTCGTACATAATGCCCCACGCTCCGCAAATTGCAAGAGGTATTCCCGTAAAGCCTACCGCCACACCGATGATTATACCGATAAAACTTGCTATTGCAGCATATATAAGGTATTTTCCCGAAATAGTTTTGTTTGAATAACCCAAAGCTTTGAGCGTACCGAGCTGAGTTCTCTCCTCTTCAACCATTCGGGTCATTGTAGTAAGGCAAACAAGGGTGGAAACAATAAAGAAGAAGGTGGGGAAAATATAGGCAAGACGCTTCATATTTTCAGCCGCCTGACCGTATCCCGTATATCCCGGAGAGTCATCGCGGGTGTAAACGAACCAACCTGCACCATCCGCAATGTTTTCCATCAAAGACATACCTTTGTTATACTCAGTCTTGTAGATTCCCAGCTCCCTGTTGGCAGACTCAACACTTTCATTATATGTAGCCTCTGCCTGAGCAATAATCGATTTAATATTCTGATACTGTGTATTACGAAGAGCAAGCTCAGCCTGAGCGGTCATATATGAGGTTTGCGCCTCAATTGAACTGTATTGAAGCTGATCGCCGCTGGCTTCTATCTGTTCTTTATAATCAGCCAACTGCTTTTCGGCAGCATCCAACTCTACTTCAGCCTCATCCAGCCGAACCTTTGCCGCAGAAAGCTGAGCAGAAGCACTTTCCCATTCTGCATATTTTGAATCATATTCCGCCTGCCCTTCTGCTTTCTGCTGTTTTGCTACGGCAAGCTCTGATTTGTACTGTTCGAGAAGTGCATCAACCTCAACTATGGCATCAGCCGCCATACCCTGAGCAGTAAGGTTTGAGGCCGAAAGAAGTATCTTGGCAAGCTCCGGGTTAGTTTCTTCAAGACGATTTGCCATTTGGTCAAGATGAAGATCCTCCTGAGCCACATTTTGGCTGGCACGCAATGTTTCAAGGGTCGTTTCCGTGCTTGTTATAAGCCCCTCGGTGATATTTATCTGAGATTCGGCACTTCGGAGCTCATTTTTCGCCGAGTCAAGCTGTTCTTTAGACGAATCCAACTGAAGCTTTTTTGATTCGTATTCCGACTTACTGTTGGCAAGCTCAACGGATTTTTGGGAAACCAATGTTATCTTGGCATTATACTCATTAACGGCGGCGAGGTATTCATCACTGCCGCTTTGAAGCTGTGACTGAGCTTTAGCATATTCTTCATCAAGCAAAGCCTGCGCCTCTGCAAGTCGCTCTGCACCGTTTTTCTCATTCTCGTAAAGCTCATCAAGCTGAGCCTGTGCATCCGCTATCTTTGCGTTTATTGTTGCCTCTGCATCATCAAGCTCAACCTTGGCATTTGCAAGCTTCTCTGCAAGACCCACGCTTAACTGAGCACGCCTTGAAGCCGCAACGGACTCTGATGCCGCGAGAATAGTCTGACGGTAGCCTTCAACAAATTCATCATATTCATCGGAATACGCCTGAAATTCATCGGCACCTTCAAGTGTGACATAAGCTTCGCTGTAATAGGTTATTTTATCCGTGAAGGCATCGTTATTAACATAAACGAAATCACCGAGCTTACCGCTTCCAGCAGTAGTAACACCGCGCTCATAGGATATCCAATAAGGAGTTTTAATGATACCTACTATGGTGAATTCGGTATTTTTAAGATAATATGAAATATCCTCACCGTCGCCTACAACTTTAATGGTGTTACCTATTGTAAACTGCTCGGGAGTTGTAAGGTCACTGCAGGTAACAACACATTCGTTTTGGGCTTCGGGATATCGCCCCTCAATAAGGTCAAGCCTGTTGATATAGTTGGGATCATCAACACCGTTTTCAAAGTCAACAGCCTTATAAAGGTCAACGCTCATAACCTTTATTGTAAGCTCGGAGCCGTCAATATCAACAATGCCCTCGTATCCCGAGCCGTCCTCTTTCGGGGTTTGAACATAACCGTCAACAAATTTTGCACCCTGAACGGATTCAACGCCCTCAATGGCACGTATCTGCTCCAGATCCTCCTCATAAAGACCTATATAGGATTGAAGCCTGAGATCCATAAGGTTATATGTATCGTAGTATTCATCCGCGGTATTCAGCATATCGGGACCCACGGCATTAAAACCGCAAAACAGTCCACTGCCCAAAGCGACTATTGCGATTATTGAAACGAACCTGCTGAAGGTGCGTTTAATTGAGCGCAAACTGTCTGTAATATACGCTTTACTCATTCTGTTTATCCTTTCAGCTTCCGTCGATTTACCATTCAATATCGGCAACGGATACGGGATTTTCGTTAACTTCCATTTTCACGACTCTGCCGCTCTTCATAGAAATAACTCTGTCCGCCATAGGGGTAACAGCAGAGTTATGTGTAATAACGATAACCGTCATACCCGTTTCACGGCTTGTATCCTGAAGAAGCTTGAGAATCTGCTTACCTGTATTATAGTCAAGAGCACCGGTAGGTTCATCGCAAAGAAGAAGCTTAGGGTTCTTTGCAAGGGCACGCGCTATGGAAACACGCTGCTGTTCACCGCCCGAAAGCTGAGCGGGGAAGTTATTAAGTCGCTCTCCCAAACCAACTCTTTCAAGCACCTTTGCGGGACTTAGAGCCTTGGAGCCTATCTGGGTTGCAAGCTCAACATTTTCAAGTGCGGTAAGGTTCGGAACAAGGTTGTAAAACTGAAAAACGAAGCCTACATCATATCTTCTGTATTCAATAAGACGCTTGCTGTCGTATTCATTTATAAGGTCACCTGCTACACGCACCTTGCCGTCGTCGCAATCATCCATACCGCCGAGAATATTAAGAACGGTAGTTTTACCTGCACCGCTGGCACCGACGATAACACAAAACTCGCCCTGCTCAACATTAAAGGTAACACCGTCAGCGGCGTTAATCACGATTTCACCCATCTTATATCTTTTGTAAACGGAATCAAATTCTATAAAACTCATTTGCTTCAGCCTTTCGTTTATATTAAAACTCAAATATATATTTTACAACATATATCGCGTTAAGTCAACCATAGAAAATTTTAAAAATTATACCAAGTTATACCAGGGATTTATATATGCTTTCCATAACCGCAGATGCAACAGGAACGGCAGTTGACGAGCCCCAGCCGCCGTTTTCAACAATAACCACTATAGCAACGGGACACTCCTCGTTCGAGGAAAAGCCCACAAACCAGGCATGTGGCTTATCATCGTCGGAAACCTCTGCCGTGCCTGTTTTACCGCACATTGAAAGTCCTTTAAAATTCCAATCGCCGTAATTTGTTTCAACGTTATTACGCATCATATCCTTGATTTCATCGGCTGTTTCGGCGGAAATATATTCGACAGTTTCAGCAGTTGCTTCTTCAACCACCTTACCCGCAGGAGTTGTAACGGACTCCACCACATAAGGAAGCACCGCAGTGCCGTCATTTGCTATTGAACCCACAACGGTAAGCATATGATATGGGTTAACAAGTGTTGTATACTGCCCCACGCTTGCCCAGGCAACATCACCGACTTCGGCTGATGATAAATCCAATCGGCTTGCCTTTGTTTGGGTATTGCCGAAGGTAAAGGTCTGACCGAAGCCGAACTCCGTAGCCGTTGCCGTTATTGCCTCGCCGCCCAATTCTTCGGAAAGCTCTGCATAACCGCAGTTGCAGGAATTTGCAAAAGCTTTTGTAAAATTCTGTTTGCCGTGTTTTTTAGGGCAGGTAACCTTAACACCGCCTACCACCGTCTCACCCTTACAGGTATATTCCCAAGTGTCAATGTCCGATTTATTTTCCAATGCACTTACCGTAGAAATTATTTTAAAAGTAGAACCGGGGGTATAAAGTCCGTCAATAAGGCGGTTCATATATAAGCCCTCGTATTCATCCTCTGCGCCCTCTTCTATTTCCTCGGAAGATGGTTTATTTCTTATGTCGTAATTCGGACTTGAAACCGCACAAAGCAGTTCTCCCGTTTTGTAGTTATATGCCGCAACAACACCTTTTTTGCCTTTCAGCTTATCATACGCCACAGCACATACACTGCTGTCGAGAGTGAGTGTTATGTCATTACCCCTGCCGTATTTTTCAAGAGAGTATATACCCGTTACGGGGTTATAGCCTGTAAGCTGAGTTTTGTAGGCTGTCTGTACTCCCGAGGAAATGTAGCCTTCGGTATCACCTACTATATGAAGAGTGGCACGGCGTATTCTTTCGGAATCGTTATACACCCTTTCATCATCAACCGTTTTGGCAAGAATCTCACCGTTTCGGTCAACAATATTGCCTGCGGCGATAAAACTTCCGTTTTCGGTAAGGTGCTCATTGGCGCGCATAGTTGCCCATTTTTCTCCGTTAACCGCAAGCTTCACACCTAAAAAAGCAAGTCCTCCTATAACTGCAGCAACAAGGAGCAACACTACGAAGCCGCGTCTTGCAGTAGTTTTCATTTCTCACCGCCTCCTTTTACAGGTTTAAAGCTCGCGTAAGTTCTGGTATCAATGGTTTTTATAAATGCCAGAAGGCAGAAACAGCTTATTATACTTGAGCCGCCCTTACTTACAAAAGGAAGCGTAACTCCCGTAAGGGGAAGTATATCCGTTATACCGAAAATACTGAGCATACTCTGGAAGAGCATCATAGCCGCCGCCGCGACACCCGCAATAGCATAAAAGGTTGATTTGGACTTACCTGCTTTTACCACTGCCCAAACGGCAATCGCCGCATAAACGAGGGGAATTGCAAAGCCCATAATAATACCGAATTCTTCACATACAACGCCGAAAACAAGATCCTCAGCCGCCGCAAAAATATTACGAAGCTCACCGTTACCTAAGCCTAAGCCGAAAAGTCCTCCTGATGCGGTATAAATCAAAGTTCGTGTCTGCTGATAGCCGCCCTCGTCCATATACTCCCAAACATGAAGATATGTTGAAAATCTGCTTGCAACATAGGGTCTGAAAGCAAGCACCAGCCCCGCACCCAATGCGGCAACAATACACACAAGAAGAAGAGTTCTGGCATCACCCGAGCGCATAAAAGCAATAACAATGAAAGTGAAAAAGAATATAAGTGCCGTGCCTAAATCCCGCATAAGGAAAAGCTCACCGACGCAAACCGCGGCAAATATTATATATCTTGTTAAATGGCGCATGGACTGAAGCTTTTCGAGAGTAGCCGCACCTGCAAATATGAATGCCACCTTAACAAGCTCTGAGGGCTGAATCGATACTCCCCCTAAAGAAAGCCAATTCAGTGCACCGTGCGTGGGCTCGGCAAGAATAACGGTAATACCCAAAATGCCTATTGAACCCGCCGCAAGAATCCACCTTACGGTTTTTGCCGCATCCACGAACCGCAAAAACATAACCATGGCACAAAACATTACAACGCCCAGCAATATTGCGGCAAACTGCTTTAAAACTGCTTCCGGGTACATACTGCCCACAATGGCAAGTCCCACGGAAGAAAACATAAAAGCAAGCATTTCAAGCTCAAAATTATTTATCCTCATTACATAGGAAGCAAATATAAAATATATCCACTGCAAGGCAATAAAGCCGAGGTAACAAATAAGCACCTGAGTGCTCATTTCACCGTTGGGATACAGGTTTATGAGCATTGAGAAAATGTTGAAAAGAGCAAGAAGAATAAGTATCACACCGTACGAGGGTCTGCCCAAAGCACCGCTCCTATCCTTTATGTACTTATACTTCTCCTCCTTAAGGGTATATTCAAGACCGCCGATGTCGATAACATCGCCGTTGGAAAGGCATCTTTTCCCGTTGATTTTTTCGCCGTTCACCGTAACACCGGATTTTGAAAAAGTATCATAAATTGCAAAGCCCTTGTTTCGGTAAGCAATAACTGCATGAAGACGGGAAATGGTATCGAAAGGCAAAACCACATCACACTTTTTATTTCTGCCGAGAGAAACCTCCCTGTCATAAAGTAAAACAGCATTACCCGTTATTGAGTCAATAAGCTTTCCGCGCACGGGATCCGTCACCTTGCCTGAGAAAAGTGCAATCAAAAGGCGCACCGACACATACAGCAATATACCTGTCATTACATATCTCAGATACGGTGCTACAGCCTCTATAAAAGCCATTACGGAATATCACTCCTTATGCTATAATCTCTCTTATACTATATTACCATAAACAAAACAAATAATCAATGTGCATTATAGAACGAAGTGTTACGGATTTGATAAATTTGTGTTAATTCCTTCCAAAAAGCCCTTTTCGCACCTTTATTTTCTTGACTTTGTGCCTTTTTATGGGTATATTTATATAGTGAAAGAATCAGCAAAAAATCGGAGGCAGAATTATGTCTGTAACAAAAACCCATTACGGCATCATGAACGGAAAAGACGTTTACGCTTTAAATATTGAAAACAAAAACGGTACTAAGGTTCAGCTTATTGAAAAAGGTGCAACCCTTGATAAGCTTTTTATCAAAGATAAAAACGGTGAGCTTATCGATATTTTGGTAGGTCACGATAACCTTGACGGTCACATCTATCGCGGAGATTATCAGGGCGTTGTGGTAGGTCAGTACGCAAACCGCATTAAGGACGGCAAATTCTCAATAGACGGCGCAGAATACAATGTCACCTGCAACGAAAAAGGCATCACCTGCCTTCACGGAGGCGGCGAATATTCTTCTGCTTTATGGAGCAGTGAAATAATTGCCGACAATTCCGTAAAATTCACCTACAAAAGTCTTGACGGCACAGAGGGCTTCCCGGGAAATGTTCAGGTTGCCGTTACATACACCCTCACCGACAGCGATGAATTAGCTTTGGAATACAGAGCGATTTCCGATAAGAAAACAATTATCAACCTTACAAACCACGCCTATTTTAACCTTAACGGTTTTGACAGCGGCGATATTCTTAAACATACGGTTAAAATAAATGCTGACCGTTACACACCCATTGATGAAATAAGTATTCCCACAGGTGAACTCGCCCCCGTCAGCGGAACACCATTTGATTTCACAACCGAAAAAGCTATCGGCAGAGATATAGCGGCAGACCATATACAGCTCAAAAACGGCAACGGCTATGACCACAATTTCTGCATAACCGATTTCGACGGCACGTTAAAAACCGCCGCAACGGCAACAGGCGATAAGAGCGGAATTGCTATGGAGGTTAAAACCGACCTTCCCGGCATTCAGCTTTACACGGGTAACTTCCTTGACGGCTCCGTCCAAGGTAAAAACGGTGTGCCTATAACAAACCGTTCTGCCTTCTGCTTTGAAACACAGTTTTATCCCGACACACCTAACCATCCCGAATGGCCCTCCTGCACCTATGATGCAGGGGAAGAATATGTTTCAAACACAATTTTCGCTTTCACTGTTAAAAAATGATTTTTACACCACCCTATTTCAAAGAAAGGAGACGAGTTTTTGAAAAAAACAGCTAAATTTTTGTGCTTGATAATTACAGTTTCACTGTTGATAACTTCATTCAGCCCGTCTGTTTTCGCAAAAACCTTCGCAAGCACGGTAAACACCGATAACCTTGGTGTTAACACTCAGTATCTTTACGATGAAAACGACCCCTCCTGGCTTCGCAAGCTTGTTGTTAAAGAAGATATGCTGGCAGCCGAGAGTTTTGTAACCGAGCTTCTTCTTTACCCTGTGTGTGATTATCCCTACACCACGGATGCGCCCACATTTAAAAAAACAGTTGCCGAAAACATTGAATTATATACTCTTGACGATGATTCCCAGAAAGCCGCTTATCTTTATTTTTTTCAGCAGTTAGGTGCGCTTACTGTTATCTCCGAGCCTGACACTGACTATGCCACAATGGCTGATTGGCTCAGAGCTCACGGAATTATTGTCACGGCGGAGGATGAAGCCGATCCCGATAAAGCCTTTATGATAAGTGCTCTTTACGCTTTGATGAGAAACGATTTGTATTATGTATACACGGGGCAGCATTTCACAATTCCCGAGGGAACACCTCTTGAAGAAGCCCTTGTTATGTATACAGCGGCTCTTTCGGGACAAAATTCCACGTTATACGAATTTGTTTCAAAATATTTCGGCATATCCTCAATACCGAGCCTTGACGATTATATTTACTACACATCACTGTTCTCTCTTTATTCTCAAGGTTATGTTTCCGCAAAAGAGCTGACAACTATCTCTGAAAATGAGGTTTACAGAAGAGTTGCCATAATGACAATCAGGACCTACGGTATAGCGGTTGATTCGGAAACTGCTACCACCGAGGAAATCCGTCTTAAATATCTTACGGCTATGCTGGGCTCTCAGTACAGTGTCACTCTTGACCCCTCAAGCGTTGAGAAAGCTTTAAATAAAGGCACCGTAGCCTTTTATATCTTACAGCGTATGGCATACGAGGATGCAAAGCTCACATTATCCTCAACAAAATATTCATACGAGCAATGCTTTGATCTTGTGCTTAAAAAAACCGACCGCTTTGATTTAGAGCAGGAATTCTATTCAGATATTTACGAGTATAACACATATCTGGAATACGCAAGAAGCAGTATCTACATCAACCCCACCCCCATAAGCAACAGCGGTGTAACCGTTTATATCAACGGCAAGGAATATACTGCAGGTGAATATGCAAATGTACCTCTCAACGGTACCCAAAAGCAGACCCTCAACATTGTATGCCGTTATGTTGCAAGCGGAAAAACAAAAACCTCAACCTACAAGCTGAATGTATATCAGGGTTCAAAAACCGCACCCGGCAGCGACCTCACAGGAATCATTTCAACATTAGGTTCAATTATCACAACGGGTGTCGATGCAATTATCCCGGCAGGAGGCTCTGTTATCACCGGCGCAGACTACGGCAATATGGTGATGGGTACAAATAATGAGCTTTATTCCCTCAACTCCGCGGGTCAGATAGTTGACCGGAACGGCACAGTGTACGAAACTCTTCCCGAGGGCTATGTTTACACCGTTGACGAGGACGGCAATATACAACTTGTTCTTGCGGACAGTTACCTTACCGAACCTACCACTGCAGATTCAACCGCAGACTCAAATACAGGCAATGAAAGCCTCAAAAAAACAGCTGTAATTGTTTCGGTAATTTGTCTGATTGCTCTTGCAATCGGCATTGTAATTGCAGTAAAATTAAAAAAAGGCAAGCACGGCAAGGTCAAAGATAAAAATAATCGCAAGAGAAAAAACAAAGAAAAATCCTGATTAAAAAACGGCAGTTTTTCCTACTGCCGTTTTTAGACTTGTAATATTTACCTTTATATTAATTTTATTTTAAAAATTGTTCATAAATTCCCGTACTGTTTTTGATAATATATAGTATGTAAAGAAATCCGTAAGGAGGAAACACCTATGGCAAATGCAAAAATACTTATTGTTGATGACGATATCAATATTTGCGAGCTGTTAAGGCTTTATCTTGAAAAGGACGGCTTTGAAACAGAAGTAGTTACCAACGGGTTTAACGCTATTGATGCTTTCAATAACACCGATCCCGACCTTGTTCTTCTTGACATAATGCTTCCCGGTATGGACGGCTGGCAGATATGCCGCGAAATCAGAAAAAACTCTCAGAAACCAATTATTATGCTAACCGCAAAGGGCGAAACCTTTGATAAGGTTTTAGGTCTTGAGCTGGGTGCTGACGATTACATTACAAAGCCTTTTGAAACAAAAGAAGTTATTGCCCGCATTAAAGCGGTGCTTCGCCGTTCGGTTTCTCAAGGCAACGAGGATAATGCAGTTAAGGAGGTTTCATACGATAAGCTTACCGTTAACCTTACAAACTATGAAATGAAAGTAAACGGCAAAGCAGTGGACACTCCCCCAAAAGAGCTTGAGCTTATTTTCCACCTTGCAAGCAATCCTAACAGAGTTTACACCCGTGACCAGCTTCTCGATGAAGTTTGGGGCTTCGAATACTACGGTGACTCAAGAACCGTTGATGTTCACGTAAAACGTCTGCGCGAAAAGCTCGAGGGTGTTTCCGATAAATGGGAGCTTAAAACCGTTTGGGGCGTAGGCTACAAGTTTGAAACAAAGTAATTTACGGTGGTAAACAAAAATGTCACGCTTACATTCCAAAAAGGGTACGTTCTTTTTTAAGTGCTTTTTTACATTTTCTTCAATTATTCTTATAAGCTACCTTATTATCGGCATCGCGCTGACAGGCTTTGTTTCAAGCTTTTTAAAAGAGCAAAGCCTCAGCGATACTTCCCTGTATGCCGAAAAAATATCCGACACCATGACGGATCTTTTTGACTCTTCCACTACCGAACGAAATCCCGAGGGTGCCGCGCTGATAGTCTTACAATCGGTGGATTTAATAGGCGAATGTACCGGTGACGATGTTTTTATATGCAACAAGAACGGTGAGGTTATTGCCTGTGCGGATGTGCTCGAAGGCTTCAAGTTAAAAGAAAGCGTCTGCGAAAAACACAGCAATCTGAAAATTTCCTCCGCCTACATTCAAAAAGTGCGGGACGGTGTAGCCTCAGAAATTTCAGACCTTAATTCGCTCTACGAAAAAGATCACTCCATATCAATGGCACCCATAACCGTTAACAACGAATTTTTCGGTTTTTCCGTTGTGAGTGCGCCTGTTGAGGTCAATATTACAAGCCACCTTGTAATGCTACTTAAAATTCTCCTTATTGCAACTGCTGTTTCACTTGTTATTGTAACTATCGCGGTGTATTTCCTTACAGAACACATTGCAGGACCTATAAGAAATCTGGAAACTGCAACAAGGTGCTACTCCTCAGGCGATTTTTCTTACAGAGTTCCCGAGCTTAATTCAAGTGATGAATTGGCGGAGCTTATAACAAAATTCAACTCAATGGCAACCTCCCTTGAACAGCTTGAAAATTCGCGCCGCAGCTTTGTTGCAAATGTTTCCCATGAATTCAAAACACCTATGACAACCATAGGCGGTTTTATCAACGGAATTTTAGACGGAACTATTCCCGAAGAAAAGCAGGAGTATTATCTTAAAATAGTTTCTTCCGAAATAAACCGACTTTCCAAAATGGTAACTATGATGCTCAACATTTCAAAAATCGAAACAGGCAATGTTGATCTTACCATTGAACAGTTTGATCTTTCTCCCAAGCTCGTTACCACCTTCCTCGGCTTTGAACAGCTGATTTCAAAAAAGAACATTGAAGTAAGCGGCTTTGAGGATTTACCTCAGGCAGTGATACACGGCGACAGTGCCATGATAGATCAGGCTATATACAATCTTGTTGACAACGCCGTTAAATTCACTCAGGACGGCGGTAAGATACTTGTCAATGCCGCAACCGATAAGAAATTCTGTTACTTCTCAATAACCAACAGCGGCAAAGGAATCCCCCGAAAAGACCTTGCGAAGGTATTTGAACGATTCTATAAGGTAGACCAATCCCGAAGCACAGATGTTAAGAGCACAGGACTCGGTCTCTACCTGATAAAAAGCATAATCGAGCTCCACGGCGGCACAATAACCGTTGATAGCGAACCGGATAATTTCACACGGTTTACCGTAAAACTACCTAAATAAACTAATATTTATTCTTTATTCACTTAAGGAAAATAAATTATTCATAATATCCTGATATATTTGTTATCGAATTAAAGAAAAACTATCCATAAACGGAGGCTTATCACTATGGACGAAAACTTTAACACCAACGGCACTGCTGAGGGTAACGGCAATTTTTACACAGTACCGGAAGAGAAACAGACGGTTATTGAAAATACTCCTCCTGTTTCGGAATCGGAACCCAACACCATATCAGCTCAGCCCCAAAATAGCACTCCTTATAATAACCCAACGGGTGCTTATAACAGTCAAAACTCCAATTCTTACACACCGAACAACAGCTACGGCGGCAGTTACAATAATAACGGTGGCTATAATAATTCTTATCCCGGTCCGAATTCCGATAACCGTTACGGGGCACCCGCCTATAACAACCAATATTCCAAAACCCCCGACGAAAACAAGAAAAAGAATAAAAAAGGAAAGTCCTTTTTCGCCGTACTTATTTGTATATGCATAGTAATCGCCTCCGTTGCCATAGGCATCTCCGTTTCGGACAATAATTCTTCCGACAGCTCTTCAACTAAAAATGAGCAATCTACGAATAATTCAGGAGCTTCATCAAACGGTAGCTCTGACCTTGACCTTGAGGATTCCCCCCTTACATTCTCCGAATACTCAGGCGAAGGAGCCATGACCTCCGAACAGATTTATCAGGCTGTTAAAAACATAAATGTAGGTGTTATCGTTTATTCTCAAAATCAGCAATCCGGCGAAGGCTCGGGAATTATTGCAGGTGAGGACAGCACGGGAACATATACCTATATTATCACTGCTGCTCATGTCATTTCCGACAGTGGTATCAGTGTTCAGATTCAGCTCGACGACGGCACCGAATTCGATGCCGATATCGTAGGCATTGACACTAAAACCGATGTAGGCGTTCTCAAGGTCAAAAAGACGGGACTCCCCGCAGCTACCTTCGGCAACTCCGATAAGCTTTCCGTAGGTCAAAAGGTTTATGCCATAGGTAACCCCGGCGGAACAGAATTTTTCGGTTCATTCACAAACGGTTTAATCAGTGCTATTGACAGACCCATCGCTTCCACAAGCAGCTCTTATGACCTCCCCTGTATTCAGCACAATGCAGCTATCAACCCCGGCAACTCCGGCGGTGCCCTTGTTAACGAGTACGGTCAGGTTATCGGTCTTAACTCTTCAAAAATATCCGATACAGATTATGAAGGTATGGGCTTCTCGGTTCCCTCAAATACTGTTATAGAAATATTTAATAAAATTGTTGAATATGGCTATGTAACCAACAGACCCATGCTTGGCATAACCTATTACGCAGTATCAAGCGATTACACATACTCCGCTATCGCATGGAAAAACAATCTTCCCTACGGCTCAATCGTTATTGCCTCCATAAGCGGTAATGACAGCCTTACTAACAGCGGTATTCAGGTCGGAGACGTCATCACCGCAGTAAACGGCAAAAACCTCGATTCAACAGATGTTCTCCTTGAAACCATTGAAAACGGCAAGGTCGGTGATACTCTCACCCTTTCCGTATGCCGCCTTTCAAATAACGGCAGTATAAGCTCTAAGTTTGAAGCAACCGTTACTCTTGTAGAGGATAAGGGAACATCAACCACTCAGGAAGAACCTGTTACAGATCCCTTCAGCAGCTACTTCCCCTTCGGATATTAAAAGCAATCTTTAAAGAATAACCTAATCCCCTCGAAACAGCACAGTAGTTTCGAGGGGATTATTGTATTATTCAATATTTAATTTGTGGCTTTTTCATTTTTCTTAAAC